>NZ_CP053837.1:1200000-1569569 GCF_013201705.1 Aliarcobacter faecis
CAACAAATGGTCAAGAAGCAGTTGATTTATATAAAATTCATAAACCAAATTTAGTTTTTATGGATTTAACTATGCCAGTAATGGATGGTTTTGAAGCACTAAAACATATAAAAGAGTTTGAAAAAGATGCAAATATTGTTGTAATTTCAGCTGATATACAAAAACAAGCCATAGAAAAAGCTTTAGAATTAGGTGCCATTAATTTTATAAAAAAACCAATTGATGCAATAAAAATGCAACAAATATTAAATAAAATAATCTCATAAAGAGTAAAAATGAGTCAAACAATAGTATTAACAGAAGATGAAAAAGATTGCCTTCAAGAACTTATGAATATGGCTTATGGAAGTGCAACAGCAGCTATTACAGAGATTTTAGATGCTTTTGCAAAACTTAGTATTCCTAAAATTCAAATAATAAATACAGAAGATTTAAAACCATATTTATCTAATGAACTAAATCTAAATGAAGAACATTTAGTAGCATTACAACAAATAAATGGAACTTTAAGTGGTGAAAATATGTTTGTAATAGATAAAAAATCTGCAACAAATATGGCACATAAATTTGGTTTAACAGATGATGAGATAAATCAAGATGAAATTTGTGATATCACTTTAGAAATTACAAATATTTTATCATCTTCAACTATTAGTAAATTGGCTGAAGATATAGATACGAATGTATCTTTTTCTGCTCCAACTATAAAAATCATTAATTCAATAGATGAATTAAATAATATTTTTATAAGCCAATATGAAAAAGTAATAATTATCTCTACAAAACTTGAATTTATTGATTTAAATATAAGTGGTGAACTATTTATTTTAACAACAGATAACTCTATCCTTTTTATAAAAGAGAAATTAAATAAAATTTTGGATGAACTTTGAGTAATATATCCTTAAGTAAATTTGATGCAATTTGTAGTACTGTAGATAATGGAATTATATTATTAAATAAAAACTTAGAAGTAGAATTTTGGAATAGATGGCTTGAGATTAGAACAGGGATTTTGGCTACTGAAATAGTAGGAAAAAAACTGGCTGATTTTTATACAAACATTGATGAAAAAAGATTAAATAGAAAAATAGTTACTGCTTTAAAACTTAACTCTCCAACATTTTATACCCCACAAACAAATAATTTTCTAATAAATATAGAGTTATCAAAAATTGTAAATAAAGTTTTTGATCATATGAGACAAAGTATTACTATTACTCCTTTAGATATAGAAAATGGTTTAGTTATTTTATATGTTTACGATGTAACTATGCTTTGTGAAATAAATTATAAGCTTCAAAATACAAAAGATAAGTTATTAGAAAGAAATGAAGAGATGTCTCTAATTTTAGATACAACAATGGAAGCAATTATTGTATTTAAAGATGAAAAAATAATAAACTGCAATAAAATTGCTCTTGATTTATTTAAAAAAGAGAATAAAGATGAGCTACTTGGTAAAAAATTTAGTGAAATTATTTATAATAGAAAATTTATCGAAACTATAAGTAATAATCCTATTGAAACAACAATTTATCGAGATGATAATAGTAAATTTGAAGCAATTATAAATATAAAAGATACTTTTATAAATAATCAAATTGTTAAAATATTAACTATCGTTGATATAGAAGAGATAAAAAGAAAGGAGTCTTTATTAGCCGAACAATCAAAATTAGCAGCAATGGGAGAGATGATAGGTAATATTGCTCATCAATGGAGACAACCATTAAATATTATATCAATCACAGCATCAAATTTAAATCTAAAAAAAGATTTAGGACAACTAAATGAAAAAAATTTAGATGAATCTCTAAAACTAATTTTAAAAACAACAGAGTATTTATCAAATACTATCGATACTTTTAATGATTTTTTTAAACAAAATAAAGAGAAAATTCTATTTAATTTAAAAGAGAATATAGAAAATAATATTTTATTGATTAATACATTTTTTAAAGAGTTTAATATAGAAGTTTTATTGGATTTAGAAGAAGATATCTATATTTTTGGTGTAGCAAATGAGTTTTCACAAGCATTTATAAATATTCTAAATAATGCAAAAGATGCTTTAATTCAAAATATAGAAGATAATGAATTAAGACTTATAAAAATAAAAACTAAAAAAACTAATAAAAATATTCAGATTAATATTTTAGACAATGCTCTTGGTATCGAAAAAAGTATTATTAATAAAATATTTGAGCCTTATTTTACTACAAAACATCAGTATCAAGGTACAGGATTAGGGCTTTATATGACTAGGCAAATTATTACTACTAGTATGAAAGGTGAAATTTATGCTGAAAATTCTTACTTTAAACATAATAGTATTCAATATTTTGGTGCAAAATTTACAATAACTCTTCCTTTAAACCTTGATTGACTTTGACTCAAGGTTTGTGATATAATTATAATTAAAAAGTTTAAATATTTTATAATTTAGGACAAAAAATGGCAAAAAGTTTATATGAAACACTAGAAGTAAATGAAAATGCAACAGCTGAAGAGATAAAAAAAGCATATAGAAAATTAGCAAGAAAATATCATCCAGATGTTAATAAAGACCCAAAAGCTGAAGATAAATTTAAAGAGATAAATGCAGCTTATGAAGTTTTAAGTGATGCTACAAAAAAACAGCAATATGATCAATATGGTGACTCTATGTTTGGTGGACAAAATTTTAGTGATTTTGCTAGAAGCCAAGGTGGTGGAGTTGATTTAGATGAGATTTTAAGACAGATGTTTGGTGGAGGAGCTGCAGGATTTGGAGGTGGATTTGGAAGAAGTAATTTTGGAGGTGGATTTGGTTTTGATACACCTGATTTAGATACAAATGCTCAAGTTACTATTCCATTTGATGTTGCAGTTTTAGGTGGAAAACAAAACATCTCTTTAAGCAATGATTCATTTGATATTAAAATTCCTGAAGGAATTGAAGATGGGCAGAAAATAAGAGCAAAAGGAAAAGGAAAATCTTATCAAGGACAAAAAGGTGATCTAATTTTAAAAATAAATATAGCTCCTAGCCCTGAATATAAAAGAGATGGTTCAACTCTTACAAAACAGTTTGATTTACCTTTAAAAACTGCTTTATTTGGTGGAAAAGTAGAGATAAAAACAATTCATAAAGATATTACTCTAAAAGTTCCACAAAATACAAAACAAAATCAAAAATTTAGAGCAAAAGAGTTAGGAGTTCTAAATAGAAAAACAAAAGTAAGAGGAGATTTATATTTAGAAGCAAATATTATTCTACCAAAACTTGAAGATTTAAGCCCAGAATTAGTAACTCTTTTAGGAAAAGAGCTAAAAGATTAATAGGAGTTTAAAAAATGCAAAAAAATAGCTATATAGAACCTGTTTATCTAATCTCTGCTGTTGCAGAGATTTTAGATATTCATCCACAAACTCTAAGACAATATGAAAGAGAAGGTTTAATAAAACCTTCAAGAACAAATGGGAAAATAAGACTATATTCTCAAAAAGATATAAATCATATAAAGTATGTACTAACACTTACAAGGGAGTTAGGTGTTAATCTTGCTGGTGTAGATATTATTTTACAACTAAATCAAAAAATAGAAGAGCTAGAAAATGATGTACTTAATTTAAAAAGTAGAATTCAAACAACAACAAATCTATCTGTAGTTCCAGATAAAAAAGCTTTAGTTATTCAAAAAAGTTCACTTGAAATAGTAGTTTTAGAAAAGAAATAGTTAGTTCCTAAACTCAATATCTAGTAAATCTTTTCTTATTAAACTTCTATTTAAAACTTCTTTTTGAGAGATATTTCCAATATTCGAATCTGTTTGTAGAAAATTTTGTATATAAAGAATATCTTTATAACCTATACTAAAAGCTGTATTTATCATAGAATTTATATCATTTTCATCTAATAAATCAGCATTTACAGTTGTTCTTAACTCAAAAGGAAATTTTATCTCTATTAGATACTTTAAAGTTTTTAAAAATTTATCATAAGAGTTTTTTAAAGTTATAAATTTAAATTTTTCTTTTGTAGATTTAAAATCAAGTGAAATAAAATCTAATAAATTCTCATCTATTAGTTCTTTTATTTTTTCAAAATTCACTCCATTAGAATCAAGTTTTATCTTAAAACCCATTTTTTTTAACTCTTTACAAAAGAGTCTTAAATCGTGCATTGTAGCTTCTCCACCACTTAATACAACAGCAGTTAATAAACCTTTTCGTCTTTTCAAAAACTCTAAAACATCCTTATGAGAATATAATCCTTGTTTACTAAAAACTATATTATCATTATAACAATATTTACATCTTAAATTACATGAGATATGCCAAACCACACAAGAGATTTCTCCTATGTAGTCTGTTGTAGTAAATTTTGTATAATTATAAACTATCTTTTGGCTCAACAAATTTAACTCTTTGTCTATGCTCACCTTTTTTTCCTATATTAAAACTCTCAACTGGTCTATGGTAACCCATAACTCTAGTATATACTATACATTTACTTCTTTTTTCCATATTTTTTTCAAGCAATTTTATTTTTTCCATCTTTTAACTCCTCTTGTAAAATTTCATCATCACATTTTGGACAATACTCATGTTCACCCACCAAATAGCCATGAATAGGACATACACTAAATAAAGGTGTAATTGTAATATATGGCAATCTAAAATTTGTTATTACATTTTTTACTAGTTTTTTACAAGCTTCACGGCTTGAAAGTTTCTCTTTCATATATAAATGCAGAACCGTTCCACCTGTATATTTACATTGCAAATCATCTTGTAAGCTCAATGCTTCAAATGGGTCATCTGTATAATCTACTGGAAGTTGAGATGAGTTTGTATAGTATATATTTTTATCAACTCCTGCTTGAATAATATCTTTGTACCTTTTTATATCCTCTTTTGCAAACCTATATGTTGTCCCTTCAGCAGGAGTTGCTTCAAGATTATATAAATTTCCTGTTCTTTCTTGATACTCAACCATCTTTGCTCTCATAAAATCTAACAACTCTAATGTAAAATCAATTCCTTTTTGAGTAGATAAATCTATATCTTCATCAAAAAGATTTTTAAGCATCTCATTCATTCCATTTACACCAATAGTTGAAAAGTGATTATTAAAGTGTGGTAAATATCTTTTTGTATAAGGATAAAGACCTCTATCATACATCTCTTGTATAAAAACTCTTTTTCGTTCTAAACTATCTTTTGCTAAATCCATAAGCTCTTCAACCCTACTATATAAGCCTTTTATATCATTTTTATACAAATATCCAAGCCTTGCCATATTAATAGTTACAACCCCTATACTTCCTGTCATCTCTGCACTTCCAAAAAGCCCACCACCTCTTTTTAAAAGCTCTCTTAAATCTAATTGTAGCCTACAACACATACTTCTTACATGCCCTGGTTTATAAGCCTCTTTATTTTCAATTAAATTCCCTTTTTCATCTTTTTTATATTGGCTTCCTATAAAGTTTTGAAAATAACTACTTCCTATTTTTGCACTGTTTTCAAATAAAATATCTGTATTTTCTCCATCCCAGTCAAAATCTTCAGTAATATTTACTGTTGGAATTGGAAAAGTAAATGGTTGCCCTGTTTTATCACCTTCTGTCATAATCTCATAATATGCCTTATTTATAGCATTCATCTCTTTTTGAAAATGTTTATAAGTAAGCTCTTCAAAAGAGTTTACGCCCCTATTTTTAGCCTCTTCTAAAAGTATTTCATCATTTAAATTAGAAAAAAGATGTTTTTGATTTCTTGTAGGAATTTGATCTTTTAAATCACTTGGAACTGTCCAATCAATAGTAATATTTGTAAATGGACTTTGTCCCCACCTTGCAGGAACATTTAAGTTATAAATAAAACTTCTTATAGCTTTTTTTATCTCACTAAACTCCAATTTATCTTTAAAAACATAAGGCGATAAATATGTATCAAAAGAGCTAAAAGCTTGAGCTCCTGCCCATTCACTTTGAAGAATTCCCAAAAAATTTGCCATTTGCCCTAAAGCTTCTCTAAAATGGTTTGGAGCTTTACTCTCTACTCTTCCCCTTACTTCATTAAACCCTTCATCTAAAAGAACTCTTAAACTCCAACCAGCACAATAAGCACTCAAACAATCTAAATCATGAATATGGATATTTGCATTTCTATGAGCATATCCTTGCTCTTTTGTATATATTTTATCTAACCAATAGTTTGCTATTAATTTCCCTGCACTATTATTTATAAGTCCTGCATGAGAGTAGCCTGTATTTGAGTTTGCTTTTATTCTCCAATCCTCACCATCAATATACTCTTGTATAGTTTGAGTTGAATTTACATAAGTTGTATCATCATTTAACCCTAAAATTTGCTCTCTTTGAATTTTATGAAGATGTCTATAAAGCATAAAACTTTTCATAACATCAAAATATCCACTTTTAAATAACTCTTTTTCTATTACATCTTGAATATCTTCAACAGCCTTTAAATTTTTTCTCAAAGAGAGTGATGAAGAAGATTTTATTTCAAACAAAACTGAAAAGAATATTGATTTATCATATTTAACATTTACACTTTTAAAAGCCTTTTTAATAGCATCTTCTATTTTAAAAGCCTCAAATTTCTCTTTTTTTCCATCTCTTTTTAAAATATCTATTTGCATTTCTCGTCCTTTTTTAAAACCTCAAAATTTTAGGAAATATGCTCTTAATTGCAAATAACGAGAATTGTCACTAAAGTGTCATTTTATAAAATTTTTAAAAAATCTTTAAGCTAAAACTTAAGTGTTTATAAAGATAAATTAACTAAAATGTTCACTTTTAATCCATAAAAAGGAAATATTATGAGACACTTCTTAAGTTTAATGGACTTCTCAAAAGAGGAGATTTTGGATATTTTAACTCTTGCAAAAAAAATAAAAAATGATGCAAAAGCAAGAAAACACCAAGATTATATGCCTAAAAAAATACTTGGAATGATTTTTGAAAAAAGTTCAACAAGAACTAGAGTATCTTTTGAAGCAGGTATTTATGAGCTTGGTGGTGTTGGACTATTTTTATCATCAAATGATATTCAGCTAGGTCGAGGTGAACCTATGAAAGATACTGCTAGAGTAATATCAAGAATGGTTGATATGGTAATGATTAGAACTTATGAACAAGAGAAACTTGAAGAGTTCGCAAAATACTCAAAAGTTCCTGTTATAAATGGTCTTACAGATAAATTTCACCCTGTTCAATTAATGGCTGATTATCTAACAATTATGGAAGAAGGATTAGATAAAGATTTAGTTGTTACATATATTGGAGATGGAAATAATATGGCTCACTCTTGGTTAAATCTAGCTTCTAAATTAGGATTTGAACTTAGAATTGCAACTCCAAAAGCTTATCAAGTAAATAAAGATATTTTAGAAAAAGCTTTAGAAGAAGCTAAAAAAAGTGGAGCAAAAATAACAGTTGGATTTGACCCAAAAGAGGCAGTAAAAAATGCAACAGTTGTTACAACTGATACTTGGATATCAATGGGACAAGAGGCTGAAAAAAATATGAGAATAAAAGAGTTCAGAGGATTTATTGTAGATGAAGCTTTAATGAGTTTAGCAGATAAAAAAGCAATATTCTTACACTGTTTACCAGCTTATAGAGATTATGAAGTAAGTGAAGCTGTACTTGAAGGAGCTCAAAGCCGTGTATTTGATGAAGCTGAAAATAGACTTCATGCACAAAAAGGGATTATGGTTTGGTTAGATCAAAGAAGAGATAAATAATGATAGATTTTGCCAAATTTGTAAAATACTCAAAACCAGGACCAAGATATACTTCATATCCAACTGCTCCTGAGTTTAGTGAAAGTTTTACTCAAGAAGATTTAAAAAACTACTTTAAAAATCAAGATAGTAATAGAAATTTATCTTTATATTTCCATCTTCCATTTTGTAGAAGTGCCTGTTATTTTTGTGGTTGTAATACTATTTTTACATCAAAAGAGGATAAAAAAGTACGATATATTAACTATATAAAAAAAGAGTTAGATATTTTAAAAAAGCATTTAGACACTTCAAGAGTTGTTAGTCAAATGCACTTTGGGGGAGGAACTCCTACATTTTTTTCACCTAGTCAATTAGAAGAGTTAATCTTTAAAATCAAAGAGACTTTTCCAAACTTTAGTAATGATGCTGAAATCTCTTGTGAAGTAGATCCTAGATACTTTACAAAAGAGCATATGGATGTGCTTAAAGCTGGTGGAGTAAATCGTCTAAGTTTTGGGGTACAAGATTTAGATGAAAATGTACAAAAAACAATTCATAGAGTTCAACCATTTGAATTAACTCAAAATGTTATAAATATAGCAAGAAATGCTGGAATAAAATCTATAAATACCGATTTAATATATGGTTTACCACATCAAACAAAAGATAGTTTTAAAACAACTTTAGAAAAAATGATAACTTTAAGCCCAGATAGATTTGCAGTATTTAACTATGCTCATGTTCCATGGCTTATGAAAACTATGAGAAAGTTTGATGAATCAACATTTCCAACTCCACATGAAAAACTAGAAATGTTAAAGTTTACAATAGACTTTTTTACATCAAATGGCTACAAAATGGTTGGGATGGACCACTTTGCAAAACCTGAAGATGAACTTTTTAAGGCTATAGAAAAAGGTGAACTTCATAGAAATTTCCAAGGATATACAACAAAAGGTGGAGCTGATTTAATAGGAATTGGTGTTACATCTATAGGAAATGGTGTTGATTACTATGCCCAAAATTATAAAGATTTAGAGGAATGGGAAAAGGCAATAGATAATAACGATTTACCAGTATTTAAAGGGTATAAATTAAGTGATGATGATATACTTAGACAATATGTAATTATGGAGCTTATGAGTAATTTTTCACTAAATATAAGAAAAGTAGAAGAAGAGTTTAAAATAGAATTTAAAAACTATTTTAATGATGCACTAGAAGCTTTAAAAGAGTTTGAAGAAGCAGAATTAATCTCTATATCAAATGATAAGATAGAAGTTTCTCAAACTGGAACTATGCTTATAAGAAATATTTGTATGCCATTTGATGCTTATTTAAATAAAATACCTGAAGATAAAAGAAGATTTTCTAAAACAATTTAAAAATAAAAAGAGAGTTAAAACTCTCTTTCTATAAATTTTCTAAAACTCCATTTTCATAGAAAATGCAAGATTTCTAGGCTCTCCAAAAGCTGAATTTCCAATCCAATATGTCTTATTAGTTAAATTTGTAACATTCACTATAAAAGTTGTAGGAAATTTATCAAGTTTTGTTTTATATCTAAATCCACCATCATAAACTGTATAAGAGGGAATAACATCTGTATTTTCACCATCTCTATATGATTTACCTGTATAGTATGCACCACCTGTTATAGTTAAACCTTTTAACATTGGAATATCATACTCTGCATATAGTTTTGCCATTTTAGAAGCTGTATCAGTTGGTTTTTTTCCTACATTTTCTTTAGCTTTATCTATTTTTAAATCCATAATTGTTCCACCACCTATAACTGTAAAATTATCAGTTAATTTTCCAGTCGCTGTTAATTCTAATCCCTGATGAATTTCTAAACCATCTTGAGTTACTTCTTTCATTCCATTTAAAAGGTTTTTATCATATCTAAGTGCTTTTTCTATTCTAAATAGAGCTGAACTTAAAAGTAGATTTTCAGAAACTGAATATTTTGCTCCAACTTCATACTGTTTACTTACATAAGGATCAAGAACTTCACCATTATTACTACAATTTGCACACTCAACTTTTAAACCATTTTCTAAAGACTCTATATATGTTGCATAAGTTGTTAAATCTTCAAATGGTTTATATATTAAAGATATACTTGGAGTTATTTTATCTGCATCATAACCACCTGTTCTATCTCCATTTAAATTATAATTTTTTTCTTCAACTTTTGCATAGTTGAATCCAACTAAAGAACTCCATTGCTCATTAAATCTAATATCATCACCTATCATAAGATTTGTTTTCTCATTGCGTCCAGATACATACCTTTTATTATTTGAACTTCCTATATATATTGGTTTGGGTGCATTATTTAATTGATTTAAAGTAAAATCTCCTACTTTAACCCATTCCCAAGCTCCATCTATACTTTTACTTTTAGTTCTATTTCCAGAACCACCTATAGTTAAAGTATGACCAATTCCAAAAGTCTCAAAATCAATATCTGTATAAACATAAGCACCTTCACTTTTTGATGTATGAGGCCATGTTTTATAATAATTTAAACTGTATGTTCCATCATAATTATCATATACATAAGGCATATTCATATCATTTTCATGGTCAAGATGAATATATCCTGTTCTAAGTTTTACATTATCATTAATTTGCCATAAAGACTTAAATCCTAATCTATCTTGAGAAGAATCAGAATATGTCCAATCAGGAGCATAACCTTGTTTTGGGTCTAAGATACTTGCTGATTGATTACTAAAAACAGAAGCAGTTAATTTATCTATTTTATTTTTTTTATGAGAAGCATCAATTGTAAAAATTAAATTATCATTAACTCTCCAATCTAATGCACCCGTAATTAATTCTCTATCTATATTTTGATCATGAATAGAAGTTTCTCCATCTTGTTTTACAGCATTTAATCTATAAGAGAATTTTCCTTTTTCATCTATCTTTCCACCTAAATCTACATGCCCATAAAAAGCTTGATTACCAGTACTTCCAATAGTAAGATTTGTAAGTCTCTCTTGAGTTGGTCTTTTTGTTACATAGTTTACTGCTCCACCAACATATCCTACACCATACAAGAATCCTGATAATCCATTTAATATCTCTAATCTTTCAAGTTCCTCTGTTGTGATACCTTCCACCCAAGAAAAAGGAATACCATCTAAAATATGATTCCCTGAAGCACCAAAACCTCTTATATTTATTTCTGGGGTATTCCAGCTACCTGAAGTAGTTGAAGTTCTTGTTACTTGAACAACTGGATTCATTTTAAAAATTTGATCTATTCCACTTGCTGTATTTTCTATTAATTCTTGTGATATTACACTCATTTGATATGGAGTGTCTTGTAAACTTCTTTTATCCCAAAGTCCCACTCCACTTATCTCTTTTGTAACATACCCCTCTTCAGAACTTCCACTAAGTTGTTTTTCATTTACTGAAATTTCATCAAGTTTTACTATTTCATCTGCACTTAAATGTACACCCCCAACTAAAATTGCAACTCCTATTGCCAATTCAACTCTCATAATTCTCCTTTCTCCAATTATAATAACTATTATTAATATATAACGAGAAAGTCTATCAAAAAAAAATGTCCTAAAAATGTCTTTTCTATTTTTTTATGATTTATTTTAGATTTTTTTAATTTCTGAGGTTTTTATTTAAATTTTTTATTTATAAGATTAACTTTACTAGATAAAATTAAGATTTCATTTGAAAATTTGAAATATAACTATTCATAAAAGAGAAATCTACACTTTTACTAAACTCTATATCCAAATCCATAATATATAGATTTTTTAAATTAAACTTTTTAAGTTTTACAAAATCTTTTTGTGTTGTAACAATAGAAAAATCTTTATATCTTTCTAAAATATTATCTATTTCATTTTGAGTAAAATTATGATGATCTTCAAAAGCCAATAAATTTACATTTTTTGGCAAAAATTCAAGAAGTCTTTTTGGTTTTGAAATTGCTGTTAAAAGAAGAGTCTTTTCTGGTAATATTGCTTCTTTCTCATCTTTTTTTATAGTTACAACTCTTTTAAAATCTCTATCTTCCTTTAACTCTAAATCTGCCTTACTATAAAAACTTTTAGGTTCTCTATATCCACCACTTGGAAGACAAAAGATATTTGTAGGCTCTTTTTTATTTCTAAGAAGAATTTCAAATTTTTTTATATGATATTTTGAAAAACCATCATCTAAAAAAACTATTTTACAAGCTAACTCTTTTGCTTTAATTATCGCATTATCTCTATTTTCACTTACAATAATCGTAGCTTTTTTTAAAAAGAGTGCTAAAAGCATTGCTTCATCACCACTTTCATTTACATCTACTTTTATCTCTCCATTTAAACTAACAATAACTAAACCTTTTGAAGATCTTCCATACCCTCTTAATATAACACAAGCATTTTCATATTCTTTTGCTAACTTAATAGTTATTGGAGTTTTACCACTTCCTCCAATAGTTAAATTCCCAATAGATATGATAGGTATTTCAAAATCAATCTGCTTTACAAAAGCTCTTTTAAGTAAAACTACAAAAACATAGATAAAAGTTAAGGGAAGAAGTAAAAAAGAGATAATTTTTTGAAAAAAGTTTGGATAAAAAAGGTAATCTTCTACCCAAAGAATAAGCTTTTGCTTCAAATTATATCCACTCTTTTGCAACTTTAATTACTTGCTCACATATATAATTTACATCTTCATTTAAAAGACCTGCATAAATAGGTAGAGATAGTATTTGTTGATAGTTATTTAAAGCATTTGGAAATGCTGTAATCTTTATAGAATATTTACTTTTATAGTATGATAAAAGATGAAGAGGAATATAGTTTAGTGCTGTTGCAACCCCTCTTTCTTTTAAAGCTCTTGCAAAAGCATCTCTATTTCTTGATATTTTTATGATATATTGAGTATAAATATGTCCCTCTTTAAAAGGTAAAACTGTGATATGTTTAACCCCACTTAAATTCTCTTCATAAATTTTTGCTATCTCTTTTCTTCTTTTTATAAAACCATCTGTTTTTTTAAGTTGAGCTATTGCATAAGCAGCATCAAGTTCTGATAAATCAAATTTATGTCCAATATCATCTACATCATAAACATAATCAAGATTTCCATAATTATCATAAGCTGTTGTAATTGCATGAGTTCTTAAAAGTTTTGCTCTTTTTGCTAAATCTTCGTTATTTGTTACAAGAACTCCTGAACGACTTATTGCATACTTTGATGGAGATGGATTTGTAGAGAATATTGTCATGTCTGCTTTTAAATTTCCTACTTTTTGCCCTTTATATGTAGTTCCTAAAGCTGCTCTACAATCTTCAATTATTAAAATATTATGTTTTTTTGCTATTTCATAAATCTTATCTAAATCAGGTGCAAGTCCTCCAATAAAAGTAATAATTGCTGCTCTTAATTTTTTTGATTTATTTGCAATTATTGCCTCTTCAAATTTTGTAATATCTAAATTCATATCTTCCAAACTAATATCTACAAAAATTGGTTCAGCATCAAAATGTCTTACTGTTTCAGGTAAATTTACAAAAGAGTTTACAGACATCAAAATCTTATCCCCTCTTTTAAGTTTCATAGAGCTAAGTGCTAAATGTAAAGCTGAGGTAGAAGTTGATGTTGCAATAGAGTATTTACAGCCAATATACTTATTTATAAGTTCTTCAAACTCTAAAACCTTAGATAAATCATTCTTAGCTTCAAGAACTGATCTTATTTGATTTAGTTCTTCATTATCTAAAGTTGCTTTATATATTGCTATATTTTTACTCATTATTACCCTTTTATTATATTTGTGCTATTTTTGGAAGTTCTCTTTTAAAACTATTTATTTTTACTCTTTTTATGATTTTTTCAATCATATCTTCATCAAATCCTAGATTTAACAACTCATCTCTTGAAGATTTTTTATCTACAAAAGCCCTTAAAAATTCATCAATTTGTGCATAATTAAAACCTAAATCAGCTTCATCACTTTGACCTTCATACAAATCAGCACTAGGAGCTTTATTTATAATTGCTTCTGCAACACCTAAAAATTTTGCAAACTCAAATAAATCACTTTTATAGATATTTCCTATTGGATTTATTGCACAAGCTAAATCTCCAAAAATTGTTCCATATCCTAAAAGTAGTTCACTTTTATTTGATGTTCCAATCACAAGGCTTTTTTCTCTTGCACTAATATCATATAAAACATTCATTCTAAGTCTTGCACTAAAATTACCGATTCTTAAACTATCATTTTGCATATTTGATATATAAGCTTTTAGCATAGGTTCAATAGATACTATCTCATATTTTATATCAAATTTTTCACAAAGTTTTAAAGCATCATCAACAGAAGATTTAGAAGAAAATTGCGATGGTAATAAAACACATAAAAGATTTTCTTTAAAAACCTCTTTACATAAAACTGCAACAATAGCCGAATCAAGACCACCAGAAAGACCTAAAACAACACTTTTATGCCCTGTTTTTGATACTTCTTCTTCTAAAAAATTAATTAATTTTTGCTTAATATTTTGCCAATTATTCATTTTTAAATCCTAGTTTAAGATTATATATCATCTTTCTTTGTTTTATTATAAATCTCATCTAAATAAGTAGAGTTTGTCTCTTTTTGTTCAACTTTCTTATCAATTAATCTAAAAACAATATCTTTTAGTTCATCTTCATCAAAATAGTTTAGATAGTTTGGATTTATATCAACTACTTCATTTTGAGATATTTTTAGTAACTCTTTAATCTCTTCTATTAGCTCTTTTTTTATATCAACCATTTTACTCTTTTTCAAACTTTTTTAAAATTTCACTTAAATATAGATTCATTTTTTGTTCACCTATATCATCTTCTTTACTTCTACAACAACCACAAGATGTTCCTGCATCTGTTATCTTTGCTAAATCTTCCAAATTTTTTGCACCTTTTTCTTTTATTGCAAAAATAATCTCTCCTAAGCTAACTTGTTTACATTCACAAACTATATATGAGTGTGGAAAACTTCTCGACATTATATTCCTCTACTTTTTTTAATAATCTCATAAGCCTCATTTATCTCTTGAAGTTTTTTTGTTGCTTCATCAATTTTATTTTGAGATTCTCCTCTACCAGAGATAATATCTGGATGATTTTGCTTTACTAAATCTCTATATTTTTTCTTTATTGTATTATCATCATCATTTGAATTTGAGTTTAAAATCTCATAAGCTTTATCAAGACTCACTTTTTCTTGCTCTTTTGCATTTTTAAAGAAAGCCTCTAATTTTAATATTATTTTTAAATAATCAGTCTGTTCTATTTTTAAAGCTTGTGCTATATCTTCTGTTATTTCTCTCTCTGATTTACTAAATTCCCCATCTATAAAAGCAAGATTTAGTAAATATTCTAAATATTTAACCCTAGTTTCATAACTATTTTTTGTCAAAATATATAATCTATCACAAAGAGTTATAAGATTTGAAAAATTATCTTTCTCTTTATTATAGAGTTCTTTTAATCTTCCTCTTACTTCATCACTATTTTCAAAATGGCTTGAGATATCATTTAAAGTATGTTTTATAAGTTCAGCTTCAAGCTCACCTACTTTTCCATCTGCTTTTGCAACTTTTGCTAAAAGTGCAACTAAAAGACCTGCTTCATGATTTAAAATATCACCTCTAAAAAACTCTTTTCTTTTTAAATTGATATTTTTAAAATCTTCTGTTTTATAGTTTTTAGCAATAAAATATAAAATAATAATTACAATAGTTAAAACAAAAAACTCCATTATTCAACCTTATTTTTAAATTTCTTTGATTTTAGCGAACTTTAGATAAAATTTTTACCCTATAAAAATTATGGAGCAAAAAATGTTTGGAATGGGAATAACTGAAATTTTACTTATTGCAATTGTTGCTATTATTGCACTTGGACCTGAAAAATTACCAGATGCAATGGTTAAAATAGCAAGACTTTTTAATAGTGTAAAGAAGGGTTTAAATGATGCAAAGACAACTCTTGATAATGAGTTAAATATCAAAGAGTTAAAAGATGAAGCAAATAAATTTAAAGCTCAAATAGAAGATACAAAAGCATCTTTAAGTGTTGATACTAAATTTGATTTAGGACTAGATGATATTTTAAAAGATGATTTAAAACAAGATAATGAGGTAGAAAAAATTAAAGAAAAATTTGCAAAAGTAAATGAAGAGAAAGCTTTAGAAAAAAAAGAGGAAAAATTCTCTTTAAAAAACAGTGAGGAAGTTAAATAATGTTTGAAGATTTAAAACCACATATTGCAGATTTAAGAAAAAGATTAGTTATTTCATCTATTAGCATTATTGCTATGTTTTTTATATGTTTTAATTTTTATGAGCCAATTTTAGAATGGATGATGGTTCCAGTTAAACATGCTCTTCCTGCTGGAACTTCAATGATTGCAGTTGAAATTCAAGAAACATTTTTTACAGCTATGAAAGTAGCATTTTTTGCAGGATTTATATTCTCTTTACCAGTTATTTTCTGGCAATTATGGTTATTTTTAGCTCCAGGATTATATGAACATGAAAAAAAATTAGTTATTCCTTTCGTATTTTTTGCAACTTTAATGTTTTTAATTGGTGCTTCATTTGCTTATTATATCGTTGTGCCTATTGGATTTGATTTCTTAATTGCATTTGGAAATAGTGTCGTTAGTGTATTACCTAGCATTGGAAAATATGTAGAATTTTTTACAAAACTAATGATTGGTTTTGGGATTGCATTTGAGTTACCTGTTATTACATTTTTTCTTGCAAAAATTGGACTTGTAACAGATGAAACTTTAAAAGGTTTCTTTAGATATGCAGTTGTTTTAATATTTATTGTTGCAGCAATTTTAACTCCACCAGATGTTATAAGTCAAATTTTAATGGCTCTTCCTCTACTATTTTTATATGGAGTTTCAATCTATATAGCAAAAGTCTTTAATCCTGCACAAAAAGAAGAGGAAGAAGAATAATTGAAAGATTTTTTAAAAACATCTAGTTATGATTTTTTTCTTCCACCAGAGCAAATAGCTACATCTCCAGCTATTCCTGCCCATAGTGCTAAACTTTTAGTTTATAATAGAAAGGAAAATAGTATAACTCATGCTATTTTTAAAGATATTTTAAATTTTTTACCAGAAGATTTAACAATATTTTTAAATGATACAAAAGTAATAAAAGCTAGAATTTTTGGAGAAAAACAAAGTGGAGCAAAAATAGAGCTTCTCTTAAATAAACCTCTTTTTATGGATAGATTTTTAGTAATGATAAGAGGAAAAGTTAAAGTTGGTACAATTTTACTTTTTGATGAAAATCTAACTGCTGAAATTTTAGAATTAAATGAAGATGGAAGTAGAGTTGTAGAGTTTTTTAAAGATAAAAAAAAGCTAGATTTTAGCTCTTTAGTTGAAGTTTTAAATAAAATTGGTCATATTCCACTTCCACCATATATAAATAGAGAAGATACAAAAGAGGACGAAACAAACTATCAAACACTTTTTGCAAAAAAAGATGGAGCTGTTGCAGCACCAACAGCTTCTCTACACTTTACAAAAGAGCTTTTAGAGAAAATAGAAAAAAAATATGGATTAAACTATCTAACTTTACATGTTGGAGCTGGAACTTTTAAGCCTGTTGATGTTGAAGATATCTTATCTCATCCAATGCACAGTGAATATTTTGAGATAAGTAAAGAGTGTAAACAAAAAATTGATAATGCAAAAAATATTTTAGCAGTTGGTACAACAGTTACTAGAACTTTAGAATTTTATGCTAGAAAGAATATGATTTGTGGAGAGTGTGATCTATTTTTAAATCCAGCAAATAAACCTTTAATAGTAAACCATCTTTTAACAAATTTTCACCTCCCAAAATCAACTTTGATAATGCTTGTTGCCTCTTTTATAGGCTTAGAAAAAACTTTAGAACTATATGAGATTGCTATAAAAAATGATTATAGATTTTACTCTTATGGCGATGCTATGCTTATAATTTAAGGAGGATTTTTTGGTACATTATATTTTATTTGATACAGAAACAACAGGAGCTGCTCAAGAAGATAGAGTTATTCAATTTGGTGCAATGATTTTAAATCAAAAAGGAGAACTTGAAGTTTATGATGAGCTTTGTAGTTGCGAAATTCCTATAAAACTAGAAGCGATGGAAGTTCATAATATCACTCCAAATATGATTGAAGCTAAACCAAAAGCTACCCAAACAGAGTTTTATCAAAGATTAAATGAACTAAATAGTAGTGAAAATTTTTTAATAGCTCATAACATAAATTTTGATTTAGAGATGATTCAAAAAGAGGGATTTATAAATAATTTTCAGCTAATTGATACTTTAAGATGTGCAAGACATCTATTTGATGATTTACCATATCATAGACTTCAATATCTAAGATATGCTCTTGAACTTTACAAAATAGAACAAAGTGAAGCAGAAAAACTAAATATCTCTATAAAAGCTCACGATGCAATAGGTGATGTTTTAGTTATGAAACTATTTTTAACAAAATTGGTATCAAAAACTAGAGAACTTTTTCCCAATATTAATCCTATGCAAAAACTAGTTGAATTAACACAAACTCCTGTTTTTGTAAAAACATTTAAATTTGGGAAATATAAAGGTGAAGATATAGAAGAAGTTGCAAAAAAAGATGCAAACTATCTAAATTGGATGAGAGAAAATATGAAAGATTTAGATGAAGATATGAAGTTTACTTTAGATAAAGTTTTAAAACCATAAATACATATAAATATTAAACCCTATCATCAAAATATTTAAAAGCCAAAAAGCTTTTTTACTAAAGATTGAAAAAAATGAGACCAAAATATATAAAATATAAAAATATAGTGGTGTAAAAACTTCATAAACATGAAATTTATGCTCTAAAAATATTTTTATATATTCATCAAAATAGTGTGAAACTTCAAAAATATGTGCCAAAATTTCAAAAGGATAGAAAATATTAAAAAATATCGTAATTGGTATTGAATAAAACTGCTCAAATGAAGTTTGTGGAAAATAGTAGTGAACTATTGGATTAAATATTAAAAACATCCAAATATTAAAAAAAATAAATAGAACCCATTTATTATAGTTTTTAAAATATTGAATAAACAAATATATATAAAAAACAGCAAATATAGAGAACCAAAAACCAATAGAAAAGATATATTTTGGATACATAGCAATAACAATTAAAAATGTATAAAATAGAGTCATATATGAAAGAATTTTTATGTTACTTCTAAGAAGATAAATTCCCAAGCAATACATTACAAAAGCCCTTAATAACGAGGGAACAATATCAGTTAAAATCAAATAATAAAACAAAATAGCTAAGGTTATTAGTAAAATATCAAACCTTCTGTTCCTATATGGAAAATATATATTTTGAAAAAAACTATAAGGAAAATATAAAAGCCAATAAATTACAAAAGATAAAACAACTAAATGAAACCCTGAAAGTGCTACAACATGAGTTATTGCATAGTTTGTAAAGACCATTATTAACTCTTTTGAGGTTGGAACTGCTAAAAAAAGAGCATTAAATAGTTCAACTATTTTTTCATCTTTATGATTTTTCTCTACATTTTTTATAATTCTATCTTTTATAGTTTCAGATTTATCTAACTTATCAAAATAGATAGTTCTTGTGTAAAAACCTTTTAAATATTGTAAAAAACTTATATTTTTTGAAAGAATTAGAATATTTAGTAAATCATATCTCTTTATTTCATCTTCAACATTTTTTGGCATATTTATAAAAAACTCAAAATTTGAAGCTTTCAATTTAAAAATATCTCCACTTTGTTTTTTATAGATATTTAAAACTTCAACTTCTGTTTCAAAAACATCTTCTGCTTTAAAGTCTAAAAATCTACTATATTCAATAGAGATATTAAGAAGGAATAAAAAAATTAACAAAAATATAACTTGTAATTGCCTTGATTTTAAAATATAAATAATCATAGACATTATTATATACTTATTTTAAGAGCTTAATATCTATTTCTTTTTTAATTTAGAATTATTTTTACACAAATTTTATATAATATTTTTAAAAGGATTTTTATGAAAAATTTTACAAAGCAATTATTATTAGTCATTTCACTTTTATTTACAATCTTTTTTCTATCTGCTTGTACTCCTAAAATCACGATAAAAGCTTTAGAACCATCAAAAATAGCTTCTCAAAAAATAAACTTAGTAGCAATATCAAATATAAAAAATGATGACTTAAACCAAACAACTAGCATTGCAAATGCTCTATCAAATAAAATTATAGATAATAAAAATGTTTTTACTATTCAAAATAATCCAATAGGTGTTGATGCTATTATAAATGGGGAAGTTTTAAATTCAAATGCTACTTATAATAGATACTATCACGAGGAGATAGATTTTTCAAGATGTAGATATTTTAGATATGATGAACAAACAAAAACAAAATATTGCTTACAATATGATATTAGATATATTCCTTGTGAAACAAAATATTATAATGTAACAACAACACTAAATCTTGTAAATCCAGATACAAATAATGTTATTTTTTCAAAAACCTATGATAAATCTTCAAATGATAATGTATGTTATGATAGATATTTCTCTTATTCACCATTTTTCCCTAGCCATTTAAGTACAAGAAACGATACTTTAAAAGTAAATTCTCAAATAGCTCACGAAATAGCAAGAGATTTTGTAAATGATATCTCTCCAAATTATATCTATTTTAATGTTGAAATTATTGATTCATTAAGTGATAACAAAATCTATTCAAAAGCTCAAAAAGATAGTTTTAAAATAGCTGTTTCATATTTAGAAAAAAATCAATTTGATGTAGCTTTCAAGATTTTAGAAGATTTAGATATTGAACTAAATGGTAAAAGTTACGAAGTAGCTTATAATTTAGGTTTAATTTTTGAAGCAAGAGATGAGTTAGAAATAGCAAATAAACTATATCTAGCAATAAAAGATTTTCAAATGGATATTGAGCATAAAACTTTAGTAGATTATGCAATAAATAGAACAAATTTAAATTTACAAAATAAGATAAAAGCTAAATCTCAATTAAACTAGTAAATAACCTATTTATGGAACTTTAACTAATTTTTTTGTATATTATAAACTTAATATTTTATAGAGTTTAAACCAAAAGGTATTTTTTAAAAATGAAAAAATTTGATTATACAGCAATCAGTGATGATTGTGTAAAGTGTGGAAAATGTAAACCAGTTTGTACAATTTTTAATATAAATCAAGATGAAGCAACAAGCCCAAGAGGTTTTATAGACCTTTTAGGTGCTTATAAAAGAGATGAATTAGAGCTTGATAAAACTGCTAAAGAGATATTTGAATCCTGTTTTTTATGTACAAACTGTGTTGAAGTTTGTCCAAATGATTTACCAACAGATATGATAATAGAACAAGTAAGAGCTGATATTGCTGAAAAATATGGAATTGCTTGGTATAAAAAACTATTTTTCTTCCTATTAAGACATAGAAGAATTATGGATTTTATGTCAAAACTTGGCTATATGTTCCAAACTTGTGCTATAAAAATAGATGAAGCTAAAAAATCAGCAACTCCACGATTTTCACTTCCAATTGTAAAGAAAAATAGAGCCCTACCCTATGCTGATAGTAAAAGCTTTTTAAATAAATATCCAGAGCATATTAAAGCAAAAAATGAAGAAAAAAAAGGAAAAGTTGCCATTTTTATTGGTTGTATGAGTAACTATACATATACAAATACTGGAGATAGTTTAGTAAAAATCTTAAAAAAACTCTCTCTTGATATTTTTATCCCTAAAAAACAACTTTGTTGTGGAGCTCCTGCATATTTTACAGGGGCATTTGATACTGTTGATTATTTAACTAAAAAAAATATTGAATATTTTGAAAGTTGGATAGATGATGTTGATGCAGTTATAATTCCAGAAGCAACTTGTAGTGCAATGATAAATAAAGATTGGGAACACTTTTTACACGATCAACCTGAATGGAAAGAGAGAGCTGTAAAACTATCAAAGAAAATATTTCTAGCTACAAAATGGCTAGAAAACAATACTGAACTAAAAGAGTTATTAGCAAAAAGTGGTAAAAAATTTGACCAAATGGTAACTTACCATGACCCATGCCATGCTAAAAAAATGCAAGGAGTTTGGAAAGAACCAAGAGAACTTTTAAAACAAAACTATGTTTTAAAAGAGATGAGTGATTCAAATAGATGTTGTGGATTTGGTGGAGTTACTATGCAAACAGAAAAATTTAGCTTTGCAAGAGCAGCAGGAGCACCAAAAGCTGCTATGATTAGAGATACAAAAGCACAAATCGTAAGTGCAGAGTGTAGTGCATGTAGAATGCAAATAACAGATAGTTTATATCATGCAAATGTTGATGTAATATTTAAAAACCCAATAGAGCTAATCGCTGAAGCATTGGAAGATTAATATGGAATTTTGGCAAAATATATATTCTCACTTTAATCCCATAGCTTTTAATATTGGTGATATATCAGTTCATTGGTATGGAATTATGTATGCATTGGCTCTTTTAAGTGCTATTTTTGTAGCAAAATGGTTTATCAAATATGACAAAATAGATATAAAAGATGATATTTTTGACTCATATATTTGGTGGGCTGAAATAGGTGTTATTTTAGGTGCAAGACTTGGTTATGTACTATTTTATGATACAAATACTATCTACTATCTAACAAATCCTTGGCAAATTTTTAATCCTTATGTTAATGGTACTTATGTTGGAATATCTGGAATGAGCTATCATGGTGCTTTTCTTGGATTTATTATTGCAAGTTTACTATTTTGTAAAAGAAAAAATATCAATTTCTGGTTTATAACTGATATTGCTGTTTTAGGTATTAGTGCAGCATATATTTTTGGACGAATTGGAAACTTCTTTAATCAAGAGCTCGTTGGAAGAGTAACAGATGTCTCTTGGGGAATTTATATTGATGGAGTTTTAAGACACCCTTCTCAACTATATGAAGCAATTTTAGAAGGTCTTTTTGTATTTTTAATTTTAGCATACTTTAGAAATAGAAAAAAATTTGATGGACAATTAGCTTTAATGTATGGAATTTTATATGCAATTGCAAGAATTATTGCAGAATTTTTTAGAGAACCAGACATTCAATTAGGTTTTTTAGTTGGAAATTGGCTAACAATGGGGATTTTACAATCTTTAGGAATTTTAACACTTTGTATTTTTATTTTCATATACAAATTAAAAAAGAGCTAAAAAAAAGGTAGATGATTAAAATCATCTACCTTTTTTAATTTAAATATAATTTTTATATTTACTATCTTTTAACTTAAGCTTATAAAATTCAGCTCTGCTAATATCCTTTAAAAATTTTGGTTCAATATCATGCAAAGCTATAATCTCAACTCTAACACCTTCAATAGTCCAACCTTTTCCTGTATCAACAATCACTTCTTCTTCAAAAAGTTTTATTAATTCATCTCTAGAGACTATTAGCTCTTCCATATTTTTATTAATTACCTTTTACAATATCTATTGTATATCCTCTATTAGATTGGTTTTTAATAATTTCATAGTAAGTTTTTTGTCTAATTTTATTTACAATATTTCTCATAGTATAAA
This sequence comes from Aliarcobacter faecis, assembly GCF_013201705.1. NCBI lineage: Bacteria > Pseudomonadati > Campylobacterota > Epsilonproteobacteria > Campylobacterales > Arcobacteraceae > Aliarcobacter > Aliarcobacter faecis. The sequence goes on from NZ_CP053837.1 coordinate 1,223,410, forward strand.
TTGACATATCCTTACCTTTCCAAACAACTTCTTTAATAGTATCATAGTCAATAACTTCATTCTTTTTAGCAATTAAAAGTTTTAAAAATGATTTTTCTAATCTTGTAAAATCAATTAAAACTCCACCTGCTCTAAAAAATTGATCTCTATATTCATCAAAATAGATACCTTGATCAAACTCTATCTTATCACCTCTTTTTGTCTGATTTAAACACATAATTATTGCTAATTTTAAATCAACTGCTCTTAAAGGCTTTGATAAAACAGTATAAGCACCAACATTTATAGATGTAACAATATCTTCCTCTTTCGCAGTTCCAGAAATAATAATCTTTGGTAAATTTGGTGCAATAGAAGATATCTCTGAACATGTTTCATAAAAAGTTACATCTTTTAAATCTGTATCAATTACAACAATATCAAATTGACTTGAAACAGCTAACTCTAAACCATCTTTTAATGTCTTAGCTTGTTTGAAATCCTTGAAATCACCATTTATCTCTTTTTCATAACCATCATCACTACTTATTACAAGAAGCTTTGTATTGTTAAGTTTTCTTATGTTTTTTATTGCTTTTAACATATCTTTCTCTTTTTAATAATTTTAAATTCAAATATAATAATAACGAATTTTTTTTCTTTTGTAAAGAAGAAATTAAACATTTTAATAATTTTTATTTATTATTTTAAATCTTGCCAAGAGTTTCCAACTGCTAAAGATACCTTTAAAGGCACATTCAATACAAAAATACTCTCCATTATATTTTTTATATTTTTTGTTATTTCTTCAACAAACTCCTCTTTTATTTCAAAAATAAGTTCATCATGAATTTGTAAAAGCATTTTTACATTTTCATCATCTTTATATTTATGTTCAATTTTTATCATTGCAAGTTTTATTAAATCAGCAGCACTTCCTTGGAACTGTGTATTCACAGCTTCTCTTAAATATGCAGCTTTTAAAAGAGGACTTACTCCTTGAAAATCAAAAAACCTTTTTCTATTTAATAAAGTTGTCACAAAACCAGATTCAACTACTTTATCTTCAATAGATTTTAAATAGCTTTTTACACTTTTAAAAGCATTAAAATAAGAATCTATATAAAATTTTGCCTCTTTTTGGCTAATCCCTAAAGTTTCAGCTAATTTTTTTGCACCCATTCCATATAAAAGTCCAAAATTTATAGATTTAGCAATAGATCTTTTACTTTTTGCTTCATCTTCTCCAAAAATTTTAATTGCTGTTTGAAGATGTATATCTAAATCATTTTTAAAAGCCTCAACTAAAGCCTCATCTTGAGAAAAGTGAGCTAAAAGTCTTAACTCAATTTGAGAATAATCCACACCTACAAGTTTATAGCCAGTTTTTGGAATAAAAGCTTTTCTGATTTCAACTCCATTTGCTCCAAATGTTGGAATATTTTGAAGATTTGGAGATTTTGAACTAAGTCTTCCCGTTGTTGTTCCTGTTTGTAAAAATGATGTAAAAATTCTATTATCTTTATCTTTTAAACCTAATTCTAAAAGTGGTTCAATATATGTAGAATGAAGTTTAAAAGCTTCTCTATATTTTAAAAGAAGCTGAATTACAATATGCTCATCTTTTAAACTTTCCAAAACAGATTCATCTGTACTATAACCAGTTTTTGTCTTTTTAGAAGCTTGTAATCCTAATTTCTCAAATAAAATAACTCCCAACTGTTTTGGAGAATTTATATTAAAACTCTCTCCACAAAGTTCATAAATTTGAATAGTTAAAGAGTTTAAAAAGTTTGAACTTATCTCTTTATATTTTTTCAGTAATTCAACATCAACTTTTATACCTCTTTGTTCGATAGAAGCTAAGACATAAATAAAATTAAACTCTAACTCAAATGCAATATTTAAAAGATCTTCTTCTCTTTTTTCTTTAAAAAGTTCGAGCTGTTTATTAAATAATTTGAGAGTCATTAAAGCATCTTCAGCAGCATATTGTGTAGCTTTTTCTAATTCAACACTAGAAAAATCTTCACCTTTTTTCACAACTTCACCAAAAGATATCATATCTATATTAAAATATTTTTTTATTTGATAATCAATTCCTACTTTACTATCTGTATCTAAAATCCAAGATAAAATCATAGTATCAGCATAAAGTTTTAACTCTATATCAAAATTATTTTTTATAATCTGCCAATCATATTTAAAATTTTGTAAAACCAATTTATATCTATTTAAAATCTCTATTGTTTTTTTTGCAACTTCAAAAGAGATCTGTTTTTCAACTCCTAAATAGTTATGTGCTATTGGTACATAGTATGCTCTATTCTCTTCATAACAGAAAGAGAAACCTACAATTTTAGCCTTTAAAGTATCTAAACCAGAAGTCTCTGTATCAAAAGCAACAATAGCATCTCTTGGAATTTTATTTATAACTAAACTTAAACTTGATTCATCATTTAATAAAATATACTCTAAATTTTTCTCTTCTTGTTTTTCTGGAATTTTAGTTTTATAATTTAAGCCATTCTTATTTACTCTATCAAGAACTTTATTCATATCATATTTTTCTAAGCTAGTTGCAATTCTTAAAATTGGATTTTCAATAGGAAGTAAAAACTCTTCAAGGTTATCTATATAGTGACAATCATCTTTTAAAGTTACCAATTTTTTTGATAAAAAAGCATTCTCTTTAGCTTCAAGTAGTAAGTTCTGAATTCTAGGTTTACTTATTTTTTCTAAATTATCATAGATATTTTCAATATTTTTAAACTCTTTTATTAAACCCTCAGCTGTTTTTGCACCAACTCCTTTAACTCCTGGTATATTATCAGCTGTATCTCCAACCAAAGCTTGATAGTCAATAAATTCACTTGGAAGTACTCCATATTTTTCTATACATTTTGATTCATCTATTATCTGTTTTTTTGTTGGGTCAAATAAATATACACCATTTTCATCACTTATTAATTGATACAAATCTTTATCATGAGATACAATTCTTACTTCCAATCCTTTTGAAACTGCATCTTTTGCTATACTAGCAACCATATCATCAGCTTCATATCCAGTTTTAATAGCTATTTTAAATCCCATCTCTTCAACCCAAGAAACAGCAATAGGAAGTTGAATTAATAAATCTTCTGGAACATCTGGTCTTTGAGCTTTATAGTTGCTATAGAGCTCATTTCTAAAGGTATCACCTTTTGCATCAAGAGCAAAAACTATATAATCTGTTTTAAAATCTTTTCCAATTCCTGCAATAAAATTCATAAATCCTGTTAAAAGCCCTGTTGGAAAGCCATCGTTTGAACGAAGTGGTGGTAAGGCATAGTAGCTTCTAAATAAAAATCCAAATGTATCAATAATAGTAATAGTTTTTTTCATAATCTTCTTTCAATATGGGTTTAAAGATTTTATAATATAATAAACTCTTTTAAATAAAGGATAAAATAATGATAATAATTCCAGCAAGACTAAATTCTAGCCGATTTGCAAATAAAATTTTAGTAGATATTATGGGACTTCCTATGGTTATAAGAACTGCAAAACAAGTTAGCTCACTAGACAAAGTTATAATTGCAACAGATAGCCAAGAAGTTATGACTTTAGCAAAAACTCATGGTTTTGAAGCAGTAATGACTTCAATAGAGCATAATAGTGGAACAGATAGAATAAATGAAGCTGTAAATAATCTAAATTTAAGTGATGATGAAATTATAGTAAATGTTCAAGCTGATGAACCTTTTATTGAAATTGATGTTGTAAAAGCTGTAATAAATAAAGTTATGGAAGTAAAAGATTGTCCAAATACATTAATAACTTCTTGCTATAAAGAGGTTTCTAGCCAAAATGCAGATGATCCAAATTTAGTAAAAGTTGTATTAAATAACCTTAATGAAGCTATATACTTTTCAAGATCAAAAATTCCATATCATAGAGATCATAGTGAGAATTCTAGCTATTTTGGGCATTTGGGAATTTATGGATTTACAAAAAAATCTTTAAATACATTTTGTAGCTTAGACTCTTCAAAACTAGAAAATATAGAAAAATTAGAGCAACTAAGAGCTATTGACAATGGATATAAAATTGCTATGGTAAAAGTAGAATCAAAATCCTTTGGAATAGATACTCAAGAAGATTTAAATAGAGCTTTAAAGATATTTACAAATGAAAAATAGTATGTTAAGAAATATCAAACTTCTTAGTTTTACTCTTTTTATATCGCTATTTTTAGCAGCTTGTAGTACAAAAGATGTAAAACCAAAATCTGAATTTCCTATAATAAAAAATGATTTATCTACTCTTTCTAGTAGTGCTGATGATAATTTTATAAATCAGGAAAAAGCTACTATTGAATTCTTAACAAAATACTTCAATCCATGGAATTCCTCAAAACTTTCATATCCAAAAAATGAAGCTATGTGGGGGATTTCTTATAAAAATAAAAAAATTTACTTAGAGAATCATCAACTTGCAACTAAAGAGTGGTTTGATAAACTTATAAATAATACAAATTTCGATGAGTATAATTTAAATGTAAAAAAAGCGATAACTCTAAAAAATACAAATGTAAGAGTAATGCCTACAAATTCGCCATTTTTTTATAATCCAAAACTTCCAGGAGAAGGATTTCCATTTGATTATAACCAAAATTCACTACTTAAAATTAATACTCCATTAATAGTTTCTCATCTCTCACTTGATAGAGCTTGGGCTTATGTTGAATCTCATTTTGTAGGTGGTTGGGTTGATATAAACAATATAGCTTTTGTTGATGAAAATTTTATAAAGGAATTTAAAACTTCAAATTACTTTATAAGTACAAAAGAGAAATTTCCTATTTATGACCCAATATTTAGAGAATATGTAAAATTAGGTTCTATTTTTCCAAAAAAAGATAATAAATTTATAATTGCTAAAAATGACGAATATCAAAATGCAAAGATTTTATATATAGATTTAAATCCTGATGAAGTTACAAAAATGCCACTTAAAAATAGTAGTGAAAATCGAATAAAGATTTTAGAAACTTTATTAGATGAGCCTTATGGTTGGGGTGGTTTATTAAATAATAGAGATTGTTCAAGCTTTACTCAAGACTATTTTTCAGTATTTGGGAAATATCTTCATAGAAATTCAAAAGCCCAAACTACAAATGGAAAATATTTTGATATGTCAAACTTAAGTCTTGATGAGAAAAAAGAGTTCATAAGAAAAAATGGTGTTCCTTTTTCTACTTTGGTTTATTTAAAAGGACATATTATGTTATACATTGGGCAAAAAGATAAAGAACCTCTTGTTGCACATAATGTTTGGAGCATAAGATTAAAAGATAAAAATAATCAAGAATTTAGGCATATTATAGGAAAAGCCTCTCTTACAACTTTAGAACCTGGAATTGAACTAGAAGGTTTTACAAAAGATAGTAATATTCTAAATAAAGTTCTAGGAATAACAATCTTAAATTAAAAAGCTTAAAAGATTTACTCTTCTAAGCCCTCTTTATCTATTTTTTGTTCAATTTGAACAAGAGGATTAAATAATAAAGAATCAATAATTTGATTCTTAAATTTCATATCTTCAAGCTGTTGAGATAAAAACTTATTCTCTTCTTGAAGTGAAATATAGTGAGCATAAAGTTTATTTATATCTTTACTTGTATAATAAATATTATTTGCAAAATATATTTTTGGTAAAAAAAGAATTCCAGCTAAAATAAATAGAAAAAATACGATAAAAAGTGAATTAGTTGAATTTAATTTACTCAAATTTAAATATCCTTAATTTTGAACTTCTGCTTCTTGGATTTTGTTTTATCTCATTTTGGCTTGGTATTATAGGCTTTTTTGTAATAATTTTACCTAAAGCATGGTTATTACCACATTCACATCTAAAAACACCTTCTGGACAAATACAATTTTGACTCCATTTTTTAAAGTAGTTTTTTACAATTCTATCTTCAAGAGAATGAAAAGAGATAATTCCAACTATACAATCTTTAAATTTTGCTTTTTGTATTGAATCAAAAAGCCTTTCAAGTACACCCAACTCATTATTTACTTCAATTCTAATTGCTTGAAAAACTAAAGTTGCTGGATGAATTTTACCTTTTGGCATCTTTTTATACAAAAACTCTGCTAACTCTTTTGAGCTATAAAAAGGGCGATTTGAAACTATCAAAGAAGCTATTTTTTTATACTCTCTTACCTCTCCATACTCTTTTAAAATTCTCTCTAAATCAGTTTGAGAATAACTATTTACAACGGTTGCTGCATCTAAGGATTGATTTTGATCCATTCTCATATCTAAAGTCATAGAGTTGAAACTAAATCCTCTTTCAAGTTTATCAAGTTGTAAAGATGAAACCCCAATATCAGCTAAAATTCCTTTTATATTATATGTTTCAAATTTTGGAATTACATTTTCAAAATTTCCTTTGTTAAATACAACTCTACTTTCAAACTCTTTTAATCTATTCTTAGAAAATTCCAAAGCTTCATCATCTTGGTCATTACATATTAGTTTTATATTTGTATTTTGTTTTAATAAACCACTACTATGCCCAGCATATCCTGTTGTACAATCTATTATAAAACCATCATCTATATCTTTAAAAGTTTCTAAAACTTCATTATATAAAACTGGTATATGTGGGATTTCTTGCAAATTAGTCCTTTTATCAAAATTGATATATAATAGCAAAAATTTATTTAAGGCTTAAAATGATTGACCAAAATACAATACAACTACTCTCTGATTTATCTTTTTCTATGTTTAGTAAAAACTTTTTTGGTATTTATCATGGCTCACTTTCAGCAAAATTGGATCAATTTAATTTTATGATAAATACTAAAGATGCTGTTTTTGATAATATAAATGAGAACTCTTTTTGTACTTTAAACATAAATAAACAAGACTTTAGATGGAATATAGCAAGTATGGAAGCTCATGTTCACTCTACAATATATACAAATATTCATGAAGCAAAATATATAGCATTTGGTATGCCTATTTATACAACTGCTTATAGCCTTGTAAATGATAATATAATATTCGAAGACTATTTTGGAAAAACAATGTTTGGAGAAATTTCTATTTATAATCCTGGTGATTTTTCTACATGGTATAAAAGAAATGCTTTAGAAATTACGAAATATCTAAAAAACTCTCCCAATAATATGATGATTATAAAAGGTGTTGGAACTTATATCTATGATAGAGATATTCATGAACTTGTAAAAAAAATAGCTATTTTAGAAAACTCTTGTAGGCTTTTAAGCATAAAAAGTACTTTCAAATGAATAAATTAATAATTTTTATATAATTTTATATCTGTAAGCCCCAATATTTCAGCTTTATTAAAGTTTTTTTACTATAAAGTTTTCACAATTTATTTAAAAAAAGGAGTTATAGATGAATAAGGCTGAATTTATAGATGCAGTTGCAACTAAAGCAGGATTATCTAAAAAAGATGCAAAGGGTGCTGTTGATGCAGTATTAGATACTATTACTGAGGCTTTAGTTAAAAAAGATTCTGTAAGTTTTATTGGTTTTGGTACATTTACTACTGCTGGAAGAGCTGCAAGAACAGCAAAAGTTCCAGGAACAACAAAAACAGTTGAAGTTCCAGCTACAACAGTAGCTAAATTTAAAGTTGGAAAAGCTTTAAAAGACGCTGTTGCTAAATAATATAAAAAAGACTAAGCTATTTATAGTTTAGTCTTTTTTTGCCTGTATGATGAAATTGGTAGACATGCTAGATTCAAAATCTGGTTCCCCTTGGGAGTGTCGGTTCGACTCCGACTACAGGTACCACTCAACAATTTTTACAAATCCTCTATTTTCAATTTTATAAAATTTTTTTAACCTAAAATAAGATATATAATAAAGATGATATTATTAAAATAAAATTGCTAAGTAATTAAAAATACTAAAAAACTATTTTCTAACCAGTCCCTTATAACTCGTTCCTGCGGGGTTACACGACAATGGAAGAGAGAATAAACTTTGACTTTAATGAAGTTTTAGAACAATTTAAAAATGGTAAAAATCTTACAGGTAAAGATGGACTTTTAGCTCCACTTATCAAACAACTAACAGAAGCTACTTTAGAAGCAGAAGTAGAATCACATATTGCTAATGATATCCTTTCTGGAACAAGAAATAGAAAAAATGGTGTAAATAAAAAAACTATTAAAGGTCTATCTAATGGTTCTTTTGAACTTGAAACACCAAGAGATAGGAATGGAACATTCGAACCTCAAATAGTAAAAAAACATCAGACTACAATCTCAAATGAAATAGAAGAAAAAATACTTTCAATGTATGGACTTGGAATGAGTTATACAGATATATCTTCACATATTGAATAGATATATCAAGTATCTATTTCAACTGCAACAATAAGTACTATTACTGATAAAATTATAGATAGAGTAAAAGCTTGGCAAAGTAGACCATTAGATTCTATATATCCATTTGTTTGGTTAGATGCAATACATTATCTTGTGCTTGCACTCTCTTCGAGAAAATCAAAGATGGTGGGAAATATGTTTCAAAAGCTGTTTACACAGTTTTAGGTGTAAATATGGAGGGCAAAAAAGATATATTAGGACTTTACCTTTCAGAGTCTGAAGGAGCTAACTTCTGGCTTTCAGTTCTTACAGATTTAAACAATAGAGGCTTACAAGATATTTTAATTGCATCTGTTGATGGATTAAAAGGATTTCCAGAAGCAATAAAAACTATTTTTCCTAAAACAGAAGTGCAACTTTGTATTATTCATCAAATAAGAAATTCTATTCGTTATGTTGCTTCCAAGAATCATAAAGAGTTCATGAAAGATTTCTTGTGCTTGCACTCTCTTTGAGAAAGCCAGTTTATCAAGCTGTTTCAAAAGAAATAGCAGAAGAAGCACTTCTTTTACTTGATGAGAAATGGGGAAAACTTTATCCAATAGTGCTTCAATCTTGGAATAATAAATGGGAGAATTTATCTGTTTATTTCAAATACCCACCAGAGATTAGAAAAGTAATTTATACAACAAATATTATTGAATCAGTACATAGACAATTTAGGAAACTTACTAAGACTAAAGGTGCATTTCCAAATGAGAACAGCTTATTAAAATTGCTTTATATGGGAATGAAAAATGCTACAAAAAAGTGGAATATGCCAATGTGGAACTGGAACTTAACACTTTCACAATTAGCAATATTTTTTCTCACAGAGAGTGCAAGCACAAGGAAGGTAGATTGGATAGTGAACTTAAAATTTAAGTTTGGGTGCGATAGGATTTCTCCTATCAGAATTACTTTGACACGAAATATTTAACGGTCTCAATTAGTTTAATATGGTAGTGTAAAACTAACTGTGTAAATTCAAAAAAGTAAATCTATTAGATACAATTTATCTAGTAGATTTTATTTAAGGATTTACAAATGAATATATTAAATAAAGAAGAATTAAGAAGACAAATCAGAGAAGGGAAAGAAATATCATTAGATGGTATTTTAGAAGAATTTAAGTCTCTTCTTAGAGAATCACTACAAACAGCAAGTGAAGAAGAGCTTACTTCTCACTTGGGTTATGATAAACATCAAGAGTCTGATAATCCAAATTATCGTAATGGACATAATAAAAAATCATTAAAAACAAAATATGGTCAAGTAGATGTATCAATTCCAAGAGATAGAGATGGAACATTTTATCTCCCTTTGGTCGCTACAGCAAGCTAAGGAACCAAAATTAGTACCTAAAAGAGAGAGAATATTAAAAGGTAGTGAAGAGTTAATACTTTCACTTTATGCAAAAGGAATGAGTGTAGCTGATATAAGTTCTCACCTTGATGATTTGTATGGTTATCAACTATCAGAACAGACAATTTCAAATATAACTAAAGCTATTATGGATAAAGCTAAGGAGTGGCAAAATCATCCACTATAAGCAATATATCCAATAATCTTTATGGATGCAACTGTATTAAAAATAAGAGTAGATAGAATAGTTAAAAATATTGCAGCATATATAATGCTTGGAATTACAATTGATGGTAAAAAAGAGATACTAGGAATTTATCTAGGAGAGAATGAAACAAGTAAATATTGGTTAATACTTTTAAATGAATTAAAAAATAGAGGTGTTGAGGATGTTCTTATCTTCGCTATTGATGGCTTAAATGGATTTAATCAAGCTATAGAAGCTGTTTATCCTAAAGCTGAAATACAAAGATGTATCGTTCATCAAATTCGTTCTTCTCTTCGATATGTTTCTTGGAAAGATAGAAAAGTAGTGGCTCGTGAATTAAAGACAATTTATACTGCTAAAACCGAGGAAGATGCACAATTAGCACTAACGGAATTTAATGATATTTGGGGACAAAAATATCCTCATATAGCTCAATCTTGGTTAAATAACTGGAATGAATTAACAACTTTTTTCAAATATCCACAGTCAATAAAAACTTTGATCTATACCACAAATCCAATAGAATCATTAAACTCAAATATTAAAAGAAAAACCAAAACTAAAGGTTCATTTCCAACAATAGATTCTGCTTTTAAAATGTTATATCTTTCAACACAGGAGGTTCAGTCAAAATGGGAAAGAACTAGTATGAGAAATTGGAGTGAAATTTATCCTCAACTTTGCATATTCTTCAGTGAAGTTATGGAAAAATACACAAAGTAATTAAAGGCTAATTGGTGAACTTACACAGTTGCCACATTAAAAAATGCTTAAAAAACATCAATTAGGCAACAAACTTTATACATTTCTTTTCATCATATTTTTCATTATTCTTATATAATGAATGTGCAATAATAATTATTTTCCTCATTACAGCTATTTGAGTTACTGTAGTATGCTTACCTCTTTGTTTTAATCTTTCATAATAAATCTTTAGCTCATCATTAAATCTTACTGCTACCATAACTGCCATAAATAATGTGCTTCTACATAGTTTTGAACCAGCTTTTGATATTTTGGCTTTACTTTGTATTGATGTTCCTGAGCTTTTACTAATAGGGTCTAATCCTGCTAGTGAAATAATCTCTTTTTGATTTGTATATGGATATTTTATAAAATGATGAAGTAAAACAATTGCTAAAATATCTCCAACACCTTTTATTGTTAATATGTTGTTGAATGCTTCCCATAAATCTTTATCACTTTTTATGAGTTCTTTCATTTCTTTAATTATATTATCAATTTTAATGTTAAGCAATTTAATTTCTTTTATAATATTTTTAGTAACTACACTACTATGATTTCTTGTACTTATTGCTTCTAAATGATTTTTATATTGTGTTCTTTGTTTTAGTAAAAATTTATAATAAGATATAAGTTCATGTAGCTCTTCAACAACAATATTTATTATAGGTACTTTAATTTCATCAGCTAAAGCAGTTACAAGCATCTTTGAAAGCATTACCGAATCTTGTATATCGGATTTATTTCTCTGTCCTATTGCTTTTGCAAAGTTAATACTTTTTTTAGGATTAATAATAAAACATTTAATATTCCTCTCACTACAAAACTTTTTTAATAAATTTGAATAAGTTCCTGTAGGTTCAAAAACAAAAACTAATTTATCTATATCCTTTTTATAAAGCCTTTGTAGTTTTGAGTAAAAACTTTTTATTGCTTGCATACTATTCTTTATTTTGATATTTGATTGATTTATAGGAATAAAAATATCAACAGTTGATTTACTTATGTCTAATCCGATAGAATACATCTAGGAAACCTTTATTGTAAATTATAAAGAGTTATCCTACCTGATAATTGTTATACTAATTTAACCTCGTTAAATACGAACTAGTTTTAAACTGTTCTTGTTGCCACTCAAATTTAAAATATAACTATCTAACTGTGTATCAAGCTAATTAATAATTATTTATTAATTGCATCGTTTATTCTTTTGATATATTATCTTATTTGAACTCTATGAAAATATGGTATCATATTTCCAACATTTTATTATACGAGTTTATTTTACAGGCTCTTTAATATATAAGTGGGAAAAACCCACCTATATATTTTTAGATATTAGTAACATCTATTTGGTCATCAATTATTAATTTAACTGTAGAGTTTGAACCTTTTCCTGTATACTCTTTGTATCCATTATTAGTAGCTTTAACATCCCATTCATTTAAATTTAATTGAACTTTATCTCCTATATTACCTTTAATATATAACTCATTTTTACCATCAGTCATATCTACAACATCTTCTAGTTTTAAATTTTTTAATGAATGATTACCAGCTGTTAAATCTATCTCTTCTATATTTTTAATAGAAACTTTTCCTCTAATAACTGATAAATCAATATCATCATTACCACTAAGAACTAATTTATCATATCCTGTTCCACCATCAATAAACACATCTCCATAAGTAACACCATTTTTTGTACTTAAATCTGTATAAATTGTATCGTTTCCTGCTCCACCATAGATTACATCTCTTCCACCATTACCATATATAGTATCATCTCCAGCTCCACCATAGATATAGTCATTTCCTTCTTTTCCATAAATGATATCATTATCTGCTGTACCTTCAATAGTCCTTCCTATATTATCATCATTTTCATATATAGCACCATTTAATTTGATGTTAACATAACTATCTCTACTATCTCCATCTGCATCAGTTATAGTATATTTAAAAGTAGCTGTTTTATCATCATTTTCTTTAAAATTATCATAAGTAGCTCTATTTAACTCAAATACATAGTGACCATTTTTATCTACAATCAAAGTACCATATGTTCCAACTATTTTAGTACTACCATCAGTTTGAACTACACCATTTTGCCAAACAATAGCATTATTAGTAGCTTTCCCATCTGCTCCAAAAATTGCATTTGAACCTGCATCATCACCATATGCATTACCTTCTATTTTTGGTAAAGGATCTGTTGAAACAATAGATGCAAAAAGATCAAATGAGTTATAGTTTGTTTGCCCTGCTGGTTGTTGACCAGCTTCCCAAGTATAAACCTGTTTTACAATATTTCCACTCTTATCTAAAAAACCATCTATTACAAATAGATACTCTTTTCCTCCAACATTTATTTTTTGAGAGAATGATTGCTCTTTTATAGTAACTATATCTCTATTTTGTTCTGCTGTACCACTATTTGATGTCTCATTATGATCAAGTACAATATCATGTACTATATGTACTGTTTCTCCATCAATAACTACATCTAATTCAACTCTAAGTGTTGCTTGAGTAATTTCTGAACCAGCTGTAATAGGTTGATTTGTATGTGTAAATGTACCTAAATTTAACTGTGTATTAATAACATTTTCTGACATATTTTTATATGTTGTATTTCCTTTAAAGTCATACCCAGATTTATTAGAAGCATCTCCCCATGTTAAAGTATCTTTACCTGGTATTGTATCTGTATTTGTAGCTCCAGTATAACTATTACCACCTTTCCATGTAGTAAACTCTGCTTTCATATTACCAACATCAACTTGACCAACTGTTACAACTAAAATTTGTCCTCCAGCATTTGAATCATCTATTGAAGTTCTTGGATTATCATCATAAATGCCTAAATTTATTTTTCCAGTTGTTGTATCTCCATTAATATCTGTTGCTTTAATTACTATATCTTTAAGTGCTAATACATCCTCACCTTTTGATTTATCATGGCTATGTGCTTGAGTTAAAGTATATTCATAACTAACTTTACCATTATCATATCCAGTGATTTTTAATGTTCCATTCGGAACTGCAATAGGTGGAATACTATTTCCAGCTATTAAATCAGATATTTTTATAACTGTATTTCCTACTGTAATATTTGATAAGCCATAGAAAGATTCTAAAGTAAATGCTCCTTTAGTGATATTACTTCCATCTCCTTTGCTTGTTCCATTATCTAAACCTTTTTCATAAACATAGATATCTTGAATATTTTTAATAACAGGTGGTATATTTACATCATTATCTAATATATATCCATATGCACTTGAATCACCTACTGTTACTTTTAATGTCTCTGTATCTTCTATGATTTTATCATCTACTGTTTTTATTACTACATCAAACTCTGTTACATGAGCTGGTACTGTTATTTTCCCTGTAGCTGAATCATATGTTACTCCATTTGTAAACTCTACATTATTTGTTGTAAAGTCCTCTCCCTCTGTAGCTGTTAATCCCTCTACTTTAAAATCATACTCTTGTGGAGTTACGCTATCTGTTACTTTTACACTAAATACTAAATCTTCACCTTCAACTGCTACTGCTCCTTTTGTTCCTGCTATTGGATCTTTTGGATCTAGTGGTTTACTTGGATCTATCGGATCTACTGGCACTGGTACTATTGGTTCCTCTGGTTCTTTTGGTGTTATCTCTGCTTCTGCTACATCATTATCTAATATTGTTCCTATTACACTTGACGTTTTATCTCCAACTTTTACACTTAATCCAAAGTTCTCTGTATCCTCTATAGTTAAATCATCATATGTTTTTACTCCAACTACAAACGTTGTTTGTCCTGCTGGTACATTTACACTATATGTCCCATCTGCATTTGGAGCTACTGTTACTTCTGTTCCATCTGCATATTTAACTACTATTTCTTGTGTCTCACTTGGATTTAAAAAGTCTTCACCTTTGTCAGCTGTTCCACTTGTTATTGTAATTGTTGCAGTCTGATCTTTACTTGACTCTGTTACTTTTACTTTAAACTCTGCTACTTCTCCCTCTTCTACTCTTGATCCTTTTGAATCTAAATCTTTTGGATCATTTGGATCTTTTGGATCTGGATCTGGTGTTATTGTAATATCTTCTTCATCATTATCTAATATATATCCATATGCACTTGAATCACCTACTGTTACTTTTAATGTCTCTGTATCTTCTATGATTTTATCATCTACTGTTTTTATTACTACATCAAACTCTGTTACATGAGCTGGTACTGTTATTTTCCCTGTAGCTGAATCATATGTTACTCCATTTGTAAACTCTACATTATTTGTTGTAAAGTCCTCTCCCTCTGTAGCTGTTAATCCCTCTACTTTAAAATCATACTCTTGTGGAGTTACGCTATCTGTTACTTTTACACTAAATACTAAATCTTCACCTTCAACTGCTACTGCTCCTTTTGTTCCTGCTATTGGATCTTTTGGATCTAGTGGTTTACTTGGATCTATCGGATCTACTGGCACTGGTACTATTGGTTCCTCTGGTTCTTTTGGTGTTATCTCTGCTTCTGCTACATCATTATCTAATATTGTTCCTATTACACTTGACGTTTTATCTCCAACTTTTACACTTAATCCAAAGTTCTCTGTATCCTCTATAGTTAAATCATCATATGTTTTTACTCCAACTACAAACGTTGTTTGTCCTGCTGGTACATTTACACTATATGTCCCATCTGCATTTGGAGCTACTGTTACTTCTGTTCCATCTGCATATTTAACTACTATTTCTTGTGTCTCACTTGGATTTAAAAAGTCTTCACCTTTGTCAGCTGTTCCACTTGTTATTGTAATTGTTGCAGTCTGATCTTTACTTGACTCTGTTACTTTTACTTTAAACTCTGCTACTTCTCCCTCTTCTACTCTTGATCCTTTTGAATCTAAATCTTTTGGATCATTTGGATCTTTTGGATCTGGATCTGGTGTTATTGTAATATCTTCTTCATCATTATCTAATATATATCCATATGCACTTGAATCACCTACTGTTACTTTTAATGTCTCTGTATCTTCTATGATTTTATCATCTACTGTTTTTATTACTACATCAAACTCTGTTACATGAGCTGGTACTGTTATTTTCCCTGTAGCTGAATCATATGTTACTCCATTTGTAAACTCTACATTATTTGTTGTAAAGTCCTCTCCCTCTGTAGCTGTTAATCCCTCTACTTTAAAATCATACTCTTGTGGAGTTACGCTATCTGTTACTTTTACACTAAATACTAAATCTTCACCTTCAACTGCTACTGCTCCTTTTGTTCCTGCTATTGGATCTTTTGGATCTAGTGGTTTACTTGGATCTATCGGATCTACTGGCACTGGTACTATTGGTTCCTCTGGTTCTTTTGGTGTTATCTCTGCTTCTGCTACATCATTATCTAATATTGTTCCTATTACACTTGACGTTTTATCTCCAACTTTTACACTTAATCCAAAGTTCTCTGTATCCTCTATAGTTAAATCATCATATGTTTTTACTCCAACTACAAACGTTGTTTGTCCTGCTGGTACATTTACACTATATGTCCCATCTGCATTTGGAGCTACTGTTACTTCTGTTCCATCTGCATATTTAACTACTATTTCTTGTGTCTCACTTGGATTTAAAAAGTCTTCACCTTTGTCAGCTGTTCCACTTGTTATTGTAATTGTTGCAGTCTGATCTTTACTTGACTCTGTTACTTTTACTTTAAACTCTGCTACTTCTCCCTCTTCTACTCTTGATCCTTTTGAATCTAAATCTTTTGGATCATTTGGATCTTTTGGATCTGGATCTGGTGTTATTGTAATATCTTCTTCATCATTATCTAATATATATCCATATGCACTTGAATCACCTACTGTTACTTTTAATGTCTCTGTATCTTCTATGATTTTATCATCTACTGTTTTTATTACTACATCAAACTCTGTTACATGAGCTGGTACTGTTATTTTCCCTGTAGCTGAATCATATGTTACTCCATTTGTAAACTCTACATTATTTGTTGTAAAGTCCTCTCCCTCTGTAGCTGTTAATCCCTCTACTTTAAAATCATACTCTTGTGGAGTTACGCTATCTGTTACTTTTACACTAAATACTAAATCTTCACCTTCAACTGCTACTGCTCCTTTTGTTCCTGCTATTGGATCTTTTGGATCTAGTGGTTTACTTGGATCTATCGGATCTACTGGCACTGGTACTATTGGTTCCTCTGGTTCTTTTGGTGTTATCTCTGCTTCTGCTACATCATTATCTAATATTGTTCCTATTACACTTGACGTTTTATCTCCAACTTTTACACTTAATCCAAAGTTCTCTGTATCCTCTATAGTTAAATCATCATATGTTTTTACTCCAACTACAAACGTTGTTTGTCCTGCTGGTACATTTACACTATATGTCCCATCTGCATTTGGAGCTACTGTTACTTCTGTTCCATCTGCATATTTAACTACTATTTCTTGTGTCTCACTTGGATTTAAAAAGTCTTCACCTTACTTTCTCCCTCTATAACAGCTGTTTTTACTCCTATAATATCTACATTTACATTATCTCTTGTATTTGTATTTGGATCTTGTGGTTCTACTGGGTTACTTGGATCTACTGGTTTACTTGGATCTGTTGGTTCTTTTGGAACATATGCTTCTACTTCATCTATAATAGTAGTTTCAATATTTTCTTTAATAAATTTAATTTCTTCTGTAGATTGAGTACTTATCGAGTCTATAGAAATTTCAAAACTTTCTCGTTCTTCATTATATACATCATCTACTATTTCTACTTCAAATTCAACACCTGTTTGACCTTTAGCAATAGTTACACTCTTAACTTCAATAATATCTTCTTGATTGGCTGTTTTATATGTATATTTAAATGTTACTGTTATATCTTCTGGTGCAGCAATTGGATTACCATTTTCATCATATAATCCTAATTTATATTTCGCTTTATCACCTTCTATAACATCAATAACTTTTAAACCATCTAGTTTAATTGTATATAATGTTTCTACATCTATTATAATAGTTGTAGCTATAGCTTGATTTGAATCTATTGGAAGTGAAAAAATTGCTCTCTCTAAATTTATCCATCTATCTGTCTCTTGAAGTCCAAATAAAGAATCATTGAATGTATCAGATAAACCAACTCTTACTCCACTTGTTCTTTCTACTCCTTCTCCTCCTGATGCCGCTGATTCTAAAGTCTCAACTAATGAAGAAAAATCATTAATTAATGCTAGACTATTAGGTTTATTTGAAATTAAAGCTTCTAAGTTATCAATAATTTCACTTCCACTAAATACTTTATTATTTACAATACTATCAATATTTTGTTCATTTAAATTTTTATTAATTAAAACTAATGTTGGATTTATTATTCCATCTTTATTTAAATTTAAAAGTGGAACTATTCCATTTAAACTAATATTTACAGTCTTACCATCAATTTTAAAAGTAAATTCAACAGATTTTTGATTATCTTTAAAATTCATAGAATAACTAGAAAATCCATTTGAAAAAATGAATTGTTGCCCTTTTTTAGCACTAAAACTTAAATCTTTATTTAGTTCAATTACTTTACTTGAACCATTTACTTCTCTAATCGTTAATTTCATAATAATCTCCTTAACATATTAATGACAATAATGTATTATATTATAAAAAAGTCTCTAAAAAGATTTTTTATATATAAATTTATAAAGTTTATAATTATTTATTAGATCTTTTAATTACAATTAGTTTTACTTATAATTTTACGATATTTAACTCTTCTTATTAGAATTATCTTTATATATTATATAAATTTAAGAGATATTTTACTTTTATAAAAGTTCAATTAAGAGTTTTAAAAAAATTTAGTTAAGATTATTTTTTATTTTAGAATTAGTTTAAAACTAAATTTTATATTGATATAGTAAAGAATCTTTAAAAAAATTATTAAATATCCTTTACTAATTTATTAATTAAATAGTAATCTCTTTAATATCGGCGATATTTCTAAATTCTAAATAAATTTGAGCTATTAGATTTTTTCTATTTATTTTTATTTTTTCATCTTCATGATTTACAAAAACTTTATCAAAAAAGCTATCAAGTTCTGGTTTTAAAGAGAATAAAGCTTCTAATTCTTCATCAAAAGTTAAGAAATTTGATTTTTTTATATTTTCAAAATTTATAAATAAATTTTTCTCTTCATTTTGCTCAAAGAGTGTCTCATTTACACTCAAGTTAGAGCTTAAATCTATATCTTTTACAATATTTGCAACTCTTTTAAATGTAGCACTATAATCTTTAAAATTATCACTTTCAACAATAGGATTTAAAGCTTCAACTTTTTGATAAATCTTATAAATATTTGTCTCTCCACTATTTAAAACCGCTTTTAAAACAGTTGGATTTACACTAAATATTTTAAACAATCTTTCGTTGAAAAATTCTAATAAAACTTTTGTATCAAGGTTTTTATAATTCTCTTTTAAATCTTCAATAATTGAATTAAAATCAATATCTAATTTATGTTCTATTGCTATTTTTACAACCCCTAAAGCAGCTCTTCTTAAAGCAAAAGGGTCTTTTGAACCTGTTGGAATTTTTCCTACACTAAATAGTGCCATAAGATTATCTATTTTATTTGACATAGCTACAATTGAACTAAAAATATTACTTGGTAATTCTGAATTCTCACCACTTGGCAGATATTGTTCTTTTAGTGCTAAACAAACTAACTCATTTTCACCAGCAATTTTTGCATAGTAATATCCCATAAGTCCTTGAAGCTCTGTAAATTCATAAACCATTTCACTCATTAAATCAGCTTTTGAAAGCATTACAGCTTTTTGTAAAAGTTCACTCTCTTTTAAATTCAATTTTTGTGCTAAGTATAGAGCTATTTTTGCTTCTCTTTCACATTTATGATAAACTGTTCCTAAGCCTTCAACAAAAACTAATTTTTTAAGTCCTTTATTTGATAAGCCATTTTTTATATCGTTTCTGTAAAAAAACATTGCATCGGCTAATCTTGGTCTTAAAACTTTTTCATTTCCAGATATTATATATCCAAAATCATTTGTAAGAGCATTTGAAACAACAACAAAATTATTTACAAGTTTTTCATTTTTATAAACTGCAAAATATCTTTGATTCGCTTTCATAGATGTAACTATAACTTCAGGTGGAAGTTCTAAAAACTCTTCATCAAACTTTCCTAAAAGTGCAGTTGGATACTCCGTAATAGCAACAACTTCATCTAAAAGTTCTAAATCCAGCTCTATTTGAACATTATGTTTAGTTTCAATATTTTTCAACTGTTCTAAAATCTTTTTTCTTCTCTCATCTTGATATAAAACAACTCCATATTTATCAAGTTTACAAAAATATTCTCCAACATTTGAAAAACTAAATGGCTCATAAGAATCCATTCTATGACCATAAGAGATATTAGCTGATTTAACTCCAAAAAGTTCACCTTCTATAATTTCACTATCTATCATCATAGAAAAAAATCTAATAGGTCTTATAAAACTATCACTTCTACTTCCCCATCTCATAGATTTTCCAAAATTTAAAGAGTTTACAAACTCATTTACCATAGTATTTAAAAGTTTTTTTGCTTCAATTCCAGAAATTTGCTGTTTATAATATAAAACTTCACCTTTTCCAAAATCTTTAAATCCTATTTCATCTACACTAATCCCACATTTTGTAGCAAAACTTTGTGCAGCACCAGTTGCTACACCATCTTTAAATGCAATATTTTTAGGTGCTCCAATATTCTCAATTTCACTATCTTCTTGTTTAATAGCAAACTCTCTATGCCATAAAACCAATCTTCTTGGAGTATAAAATAGTTCAAAGTTGCAAAGTAATCTATTTTTTTCTAATATATCACTCCATTTTTTCTCAATATTTGGAAGCTCTTGTAAAAATGGAATAGCTGGTAACTCTTCAACTCCTATTTCTATTAAAAGTGGTTTAAGCATCGTTTCTTTCCTTGTTTTGGTTTTTTATTTTCTCTATCTCTTCAAGTTTATCAGTATGTTTTTTTATCTGTTGTCTATTAAAATTTATAATAAACATAGCAACCATAAATACAAATAAAATAACAACAATAGTATCTAATATCTCTTTCAATTTTTTCCTTTAAATTAGCTCTTTATATATAGCCCCATCAATCTCATTTAAAGCTATTTCCTCTAACTCTTCACTAGATTTTATAACTGCTAAAATTTTTGAATCAAACATATAATTATCTGCTATTTTTTGCATCTTTTTTGCTAAACTTTTTTTACAAACTATATATTTTGCATTTAAATTATTTGCATATAATCCCTCTTTTATAGAAAAAATTTCTACAAAAAAATTCAAATTTTGCTCAAAACAATACTTTAAAAGTTCTTCATTAAATTCAAAGAAAAGTAAAGAATTTGGCTTTGTATTTTTTATCTCTTCAATATTCAAAACTTTAAAAAACTCTTCAAAAGGTACTATTTTATCTCCAATAATCTTCATTTTAAGCCTTTTTATTATTTAAACAATCTTTAGAGCAATAAAACTTTCCATTACTAACAATAGCCTCTTTTTGAGAAACAAAAGTACTACAAGTAGGACATTCAACCATCTCATCAGATATCAGTTTATCATTTTTCTTTACACCATCAACTCTTCTATTTTTAAAAAATAGTAAATATATAATAAATCCTACTAAAATAACAGCTATAACTTTTAATAACATCTTTATCCTTTAATATATAAATAGTTTCTCTCATTTTTTGAAACTATTTTGTAGTTATTTAATTTTGCCTCTTCTAACTCATTTTCGAGCATACTTCCTTTATAAAACAAATATGAAGAGTTCTCTTGTTTTATATTTTTTGTTAATTCTATAAGAAGTTTAGTATTTGTAACAGCTCTACTTGTAATTAACTGAACCTTTAAATCTTCAACTTCTTCAACTCTTTTTTGCAAAATTATAAGATTTTTTAAACCTAAAGTAGCTTTTACCATATTTAAAAATGCTACTCTTTTTATTCTAGGTTCAATTAAATATGCTTTTACATCTTTTTTAGCAAGTGCTAAGATAAGACCTGGATATCCAGCACCTGTTCCAATATCAGCAAAACTAGAGAAATTTTCTATAAAAGTAAGAGGAAAAAGTGAATCCAAAATATTTTCATAAATATCATCACGGCTTAATCTTCCACTTAGATTATGAATTTTTCCCCATTTTTGTAGAAGTTCTACAAAAACTTCAATATCTTTATAAAAACTATCTTCTAATTTTAAATTATGATTTTCTAATATATTCTTTAAAGTCAAAGCATATGCCCCATTTGCTCTTTTTTTGTATTTAAATAGTTCTTATTATAGCAATTTGGCTCAACTATTGTAGGAATTCGCTCAACAATCTCTACATCTAAAGTTTCTAAAAACTCTATTTTTACAGGATTATTCGTAAGAATATTTATCTTTTTAACTCCTAAATCCTTTAAAATATACTCAACTATGCTATATTCTCTCTCATCTTCTTTAAAACCCAAAGCTAAATTTGCTTCAATTGTATTTTTACCAATATCTTGTAAACTATAAGCATTTACCTTATTTAAAAGCCCTATATTCCGTCCTTCTTGTCTATGATAGATAATAAGTCCACCATTTTTTGCTATATACTCAATTGCAAGTTCAAGCTGTTTTTGGCAATCACACTTTATACTTCCAAAAACATCTCCTGTAAGGCATTCAGAGTGAATTCTAAGGTTTATAATATCTAAAGAGTTAAAATTCTCACTCATTAAAACTAAATGCTCTTGATTTTTTTGCTTATATGCTTTTATCTTAAAATTTCCGTGTTTTGTAGGAAGGTTTGCTATATTTGATTCAATTATATTCATTTGTATTTAAACCTTAAACTGTTAAAATCGTAAGATTATATCCAAAAGAGGTAAATATTATGTTTAAACGATTTAGAAGATTAAGATTAAATGAGACTTTAAGAAACTTAGTTCAAGAGACAAATTTGCGTAAAGATGACTTTATATATCCCCTATTTGTAAAAGAGGGAACAGGAATAAAAATAGAGATTGCTAGTATGCCTGGTGTTTTTCAAATGAGTATTGATGAAATTTTAAAAGAGTGCGAATATTTGCAAAAAATAGGATTAAACTCAATCATACTTTTTGCAATTCCAGATATAAAAGACTCTGTTGGAAGTGAATGTTTATGCGATGAAAGCATAATTGCAAGAACAATAAAAGCTATAAAAAACAAATTTCCAAATATGTTTATAGTTACAGATTTATGTTTTTGTGAATATACAGATCATGGTCATTGTGGAATACTTGATCCAAAAACTGGGAGTGTTCACAATGATAAAACACTTGAAATATCTGCACAACAAGCTTTAGTTCATGCAAGAGCAGGTGCCAATATGATAGCTCCAAGTGGAATGATGGACGGAATTATTACAACATTAAGAACAGCTTTAGATGAAAATGGTTTTAAAGATTTACCAATTATGGCATACTCTACAAAATTTGCAAGTGGATATTATGGACCATTTCGTGATGTAGCTGAATCAACTCCTTCTTTTGGAGATAGAAGAACTTATCAAATGAATGTAGCAAATAGACTTGAAGCTATTTCTGAATCACTTGAGGATGAAAAAGAGGGAGCTGATATTTTAATGGTAAAACCAGCTTTGGCATTTTTGGATATTGTAAGAGATATTAGAAATGAAACAAAACTTCCACTTTGTGTTTATAATGTAAGTGGAGAGTATGCTATGCTAAAACATGCTGGACTTGCTGGACTAATTGATTATGAAAGAGTTATGATGGAAACTATGATAGCATTTAAAAGAGCTGGAGCAAATATCATAATCTCTTATCATGCTAAAGAGGTTTGTGAGATTTTGAATAGAAAATGAAATGAATAACTACCAAAAAGCAATAGAAAATTCAAATATAGTATCAAAAACAGATATAAATGGCATCATTACTTTTGTAAATGATGAGTTTGTAAGACTTTTTGAATATAGTAAAGAGGAGCTTTTAGGTAAGAACCACAATATAATAAGACATCCTGATACCCCAAAAGAGAATTTCAAAGCTCTTTGGGATACTATCTTAAATAAACAAGTACATAAAGCGACTGTTAAAAATCTCTCAAAAAGTGGCAAAACCGTATATTTAAATACAACAATAATACCAATTTTAGATGAGTTTGGCAATATTTTTGAATTTATTGCAATTAGATATGATATTACAAACGAAGTAATGCTTCAAAAAGAGTTAAAAGAGAAACAAAAAATCATATTTTTACAATCAAGAATGGCAAGTTTAGGACAAATGTTAGCAAATATTGCACATCAATGGAGGCAACCTTTAACAGAGTTAAATCTAACACTTTTTAATCTAAAAAAAGCCTTTGAGTCAAAAAATCAAAAAGAGTTTGATAATTTTTACAATAGCTCTAAAAATTTAATTTCAGGGATGTCAAATACTATTGAAGATTTTACAAACTTTTTTACTCCTCAAAAACAAAAAGAGAGATTTTTATTAAACCTAAGTATAAATGAGGCTTTAAAAATTTTAAATAGGGTTATTGAAAATGAAAAAATCAATATTAAATTTAATATTTTAAAGGATTTAGAGGTTTTTGGAATAAAAAATGAACTTACACAAGTGCTTTTAAACCTTATAAATAATTCAAAAGATGCTTTTATACAAAAAAACATAGAACAAAAAGAGATAAATATAAAAACTTATATAAAAAATAATTTTATCTATCTTGAATATCTTGATAATGCTCAAGGTGTAAATAAAGAGCTATTTGATAGAATTTTTGAGCCATATTTTACAACAAAGCATCAAAGTAGTGGAACTGGTCTTGGTCTTTTTATTTGTAAAATAATTATTGAAAATAGTTTTGAAGGACAAATTATGCATGAAAATATAGAAAATGGTTTAAAATTCACTCTAAAGTTTCCTAAAATAGTATGAAAAATTTAAAAATTTTAATAGTTGAAGATGAGCAAAAATTAGCAAATCTAATAAGAAGGTCAATAAAAGAGCTTTTTTTTAAAGTTGTAATTGCTAAAGATGGTCTTGAAGCGCTAAAAAAATTTAACTCATTTAAACCAGATATTATAATAAGTGATATTTTAATGCCAAATTTAAATGGCTTAGAGATGAGTAAAGAGATAAGAAAACAAAATAATACTCCTATTATTATCTTAAGTGCTCATAGTCAAAAAGAGATGCTTTTTCAAGCAATAGATATAGGTATTAATAAATATTTTATAAAACCATTTGATATTGAAAGTTTTATTGATTATTTAAAAGAGCTTTCAAATAAAATAAATAGTGAAAAAGAGTTTAAATTAAAAGATAATTTTGTATTTATAAAAAACTCAATTAGCTTATATAAAAATGATGAAATAGTAAATCTTACAAAAAGAGAAAGAGAGTTTATAAATCTTCTAATTGACAACAAAAACTCTCTTGTAAAGATTGAAACTATAAAAGAGTTTTTATGGGAAGAGAAAGATATTAGTGATGAAAGAGTTAGAACTTTTATAAAAAGATTAAGAAATAAAACTTCAAAAGATTTAATAGAAAATGTTTCATCTCAAGGATATATGATCTCTATTTAATAAAATGGGAAAATTCCCATTTTATTTTAATTATCTGGATCAGTTATAAAGTTTTTATTTTTATAAATAGAGTGAATAAAAGCTAAAGCAATAGGAACTATTGCAAAAGTAGTAATTAGCATTGGTGGTAAATGATGAAAAATTTGAACTAACATAGATAAAGATAAAAGACCTATAGACCACATAGCCCCATGTTCAAGATAGATATATTTTGAAACCACTTCTCTTTCAACCATATATATTGTAAGGCTTCTTACAGCCATAGCACCAATTCCTAAACCTAACATAATTATTACAATATTCTGAGTAATAGCAAAAGCTCCTAAAACTCCATCTAGAGAAAAACTCATATCAATCATCTCAAGATATAAAAATGAGATAAATCCTCCACTTAACTCTGTAACTTTTAAATCAGAATTTTGTTCTTTCTCTTCATTTTTAAGTTCAATTGCACCTTTTAATAGTTCCAATAAATAAAAAGATATAACTCCAATAATCATTGGAACAATTATCTCAAGCTTATTTACAATTACCATCTCATCACCCATAACAACCTCATTTGGTGCTATATATGTAATTGCTAAAATTAAAAACATAATAAAAAGTGCTTTTATATCCCCTACTTTTGATAGTTTAGTAGCAAAATGCTCAATATATTTTACCCAATGAGTATCTTTATTTTCATCAAAAATAAATTTCAAAAATAACATCAATAAAAACATTCCACCAAAAGACATAATAATATGGTGAGAACTTTCTATAATTCTTTCATACTCATCTGGATTTTTAATTGCAAGTTCAAAAGAATCAATAAATCCCATAGAAGTAGAAAAATATACAATTAATATTGGAAATACAAATCTTACACCAAAAACAGCAATAATCATACCCCAAAGAAGAAATCTTCTTCTCCAAACAAGTGCCATTGTTGCTAAAATAGTAGCATTTACTATTGCATTATCAAATGACAAACTAAGTTCTAGAACTGAAAGAATTGTTCCTTGGTAAAGTGCAAAAAAACCACCATACAAAAATAGTAAAACTGAAGCAACAAGCCAAACAGCAAAAAAGCCATAGAAATAAGAAATAATAGATTTTTGTTTCAAAATAATCCTTTAATTTTTTAAAATTTTGGGATTATATCTAAATATTATAATGTATTTGCTTTTTCTTTTACAAAAGAGCCAATTAGACCAAAAGCAAAAGCTGGAAAAATCCAAGCTAAACCTTCATTTGATAATGGAAATCTTTTTAAAAAATCCATTGTTATTCCTGTTGTAGATGAAACAAGTTCTAATAAACAAAAAAACATAGCACTAAAGGCAGCAAATTTATAGACATTATTATTTTTTATATATTTATCAAAAAAAACAAGAAAAACTAACACAATAGCAGCAGGATAAACTATACTTAAAATTGGACCTGCAAAAGAGATAATCTGTTCTAAACCTATATTTGTTACGAAAATACTAAATATAGTTACAATAATAACCAAAGTTTTATATGAAATTTTTCTATTACTTAACTTTGAGAAGTATTCAGCTGTAACACTTACAAGTGCGGAACCTGTTGTAAAACAAGCTAAGAATACAACTATTCCTAAAATAAAATTTCCATAATCTCCAAATAAAATATTTATTATATTATTTAATAAAACTGCTTTTGGAATATCATTTCCATATAAACTTGAAGCTGTAGCACCTAAATATGAGAGCCCAAAATATACAATCATTATTCCAATAGCAGCAATAATAGAAGCAAAACCGATAACCTTAAATCTAGTTTTACTATCTTCATACCCTTTTGCTTTCACAATTTTAATTATAATAATTCCAAAAGCCAAAGCTGCTAAAACATCAAGAGTTTGATAACCTAAAATTAATCCATCAAAAAATAGATTATTATTTGAAGTATTTACTACTATCTCTCCAATAGGAGTTAAAAAGCCTTGAACAATCAATAAAACAAGTCCAAAAAATAGTAAAGGAGTTAAAATCTTTCCTAAAATTTCAATCATAGTTGTAGGTTTAAAAGTAAAAAACATAATTAAACCATAATATATAATTGAAGTAATAATAGAGTTTGAAAAACTAGCCCCAAATGTTGGAACTACCAACATTTCATAAGTTGTTGCTCCTGTTCTTGGAAGTGCTATTAAAGGACCTATACATAAAATAATTGCTGACATTAGCAAAGCTCCTGAAAGCTTTCCTAATTTATTTGTTAAATCATCTACATTTCCACCAACTTTAAGTAGTGCAAACATAGCTATTGTTGCAAATCCAATATCAGCTAAGAAGTAAGAGAAAAATGATATTTTCCAATCACTAGCACTTGTTAATCCTAAATATGGAGGGAAAATGACATTTCCAGCTCCAAAATACATAGAAAATATTGCAAAACCTAAAATTATACTATCCCCAAATAGTCTATTTTGCTTAGGCATTTATTCTCTTTAATCTATCTAATAAAATTGATTCTATAATCTCATCAATACTTTTCTCTTTTAAAGCTATTAATACTTCAATTCCATCTTCTAAAAAAGGCCAAACATATTCCATATCATTTATAACAACAAGTTTATTTATAAGGCAAAAAATCTCTTCAACTCTATCAAAGAACTCAACATTTACTATTTTCGCCCCATCTAAACTTACTACTGCCCAAGCACTATTCTCCTCAATAGAAGAGATGATAGATAAAAATCTATCCTTTTTATTAACTGGTATTAAAATCTTCATTTTATTTTACCTCTTAAAATTATATTAAAATTTCTCTATTTCCTCTTGCATCAACTTCACTTAAAACACCTGTTTGTTCCAACTGTTCTATAATACTTGCAGCCCTATTGTAACCAATTTTCAATCTTCTTTGAAGATAAGAAATAGATGTTTTTTTGTCAGTTAATATCACCTCTTTTGCATCTTCATATAGTTCATCTAACTCTATATCAGCATTTTGGCTAGAATTTTTTGAAGAAGTTCCTATACTCAAATTTTTATCTTTGATAAAATTCATATCATATTCAACTTCTCTTTGTTCTTTTAAAAATTCAACAACCCTTTCTATCTCTGTTTCAGTACTCCAAGGAGCATGTATTCGGACAATTCCAGGAGTTCCAGGAGGAGTAAATAACATATCTCCTCTTCCTAAAAGAGATTCAGCACCCATAGAATCAAGAATGATTTTTGAATCTATTTTTTGCCCTACTTTATAAGATAATCTACTTGGTAAATTTGCCTTTATAAGCCCTGTTACAACATCAACTGATGGTCTTTGAGTAGCAACTATTAAGTGAATTCCACTAGCTCTTGCCATTTGAGCAAGTCTTGCAATAGAGTATTCAACATCTTTTCCACTTGTCATCATTAAATCAGCTAACTCATCAATTACAACAACTATATATGGCATTGTTTCATAACCTTCAATTTTAGCTTTTTCATTGTAATTTTCTATATTCTTTGTTCTTGTTTTTGCCATTAAAGAGTATCGTCTTTCCATTTCACCTACCATATTGGCTAAAGCATTTATAGCATCAACAGCTTTAGTAATAACTGGCGTTAGAAGATGCGGGATATCATTATACATAGAAAACTCTAGCATTTTTGGATCAATCATAACAAGTCTCAAATTATCTGGAGAATTCTTATATAAAAGTGACAAAATCATAGAGTTTATTCCTACACTCTTTCCACTTCCTGTTGTCCCAGCAATAAGTAAATGTGGTAATTTCT
This sequence comes from Aliarcobacter faecis, assembly GCF_013201705.1. NCBI lineage: Bacteria > Pseudomonadati > Campylobacterota > Epsilonproteobacteria > Campylobacterales > Arcobacteraceae > Aliarcobacter > Aliarcobacter faecis. The sequence continues at coordinate 1,252,500 of NZ_CP053837.1, forward strand.
TCAAATCTGTTACAAAAGGTTTTCCAACAATATCTTTTCCTAAAATCATTGTAAGTGGAGATAATGAATTTTGAAAAATCTCACTATCTAACATCTCTTTTAAATAAATTGTTTGTGTATCTTCATTTGGAACTTCTATTCCAACTACATCTTTTCCTGGAATCGGAGCTTGAATTCTAATAGTTTGAGCTTTTAAAGCCATTGCTAAATCATCTTGAAGACTTAAAATCTTTGAAACTTTTACATTTGGAGCTGGTTTAAATTCAAAAGTTGTAACAACAGGGCCTGTATAAGTTCGCACAACATCTCCATCTATTTTAAACATAGATAACTTATCAAGTAAATCAGCAATTTTTCTATCTATAAATGCTTCATTTACTTTTGTTTTATTCTCTTTTGGTGGCTCTTGAAAAAAGTTTGTAGGAGGAAGCATAAAATCTTTTGGTTTTTCAGTTTTTCCAAACTCTAATTCACTTAAAAGTTTTGCATTCTCTTCTAACTCCTCAACAATTATACTGTTTGTTTGAGTAGCAAAAGAGTTAGTTTCAACTTCAATCTCTTCAACTTTAGATTCTTGTATAAACTCAATATTTACCTCTTCTAAACTCTTCTCTTTTCTCTTTAAATCTTCAATATTTGCTTTTAAAATACTCTCTTGTTGCTCTTTAATTCTTTGCTCAACTGTTTTTTGAGCAGGTTCTATAATCTCTTTTTTAGCTATTTGCTTTGGTCTTACAGGGTAGTTTGAAACTTCTGTTGTCTCTTTTGTAACTTTTGAAATTTTATTTGCTATTAGACTATTTTTTAACTTAATTCTATTTTTAAACTTTCTTAAATCTTCTATATCATAATCAGATAGTTCAAATAAGATTAAAACAGATATTACAAATCCAAATAAAACAAATAAATAAAGTCCAATATTTCCAATAACAGGAGATAAACTATCAACCAAAATATTTCCTATCTCTCCTCTATTATATGGGTTCTCAACAACTAAAGCTTGAAAAATCAAAGATATAAAAAATATTAAAAGTAAAACAGCAATATTTAAAATAATATCTTTATTATCTATATTTTTTTTAAAGTTAATTACATAAATTGGGTGTATAAAAATAAATAGATAAATATATGCCAAATATGAAAAATATTTTATAGAAAACCCTGCAAATGCAAAGCCTACATCACCTACAATCTCTTTTGAGTTTGCAAAAACTGAAAATTGAAAATATAATAAAATAAATAAAACAATTAATGAAATAATTTTCTTTGCGATAGTATGACCTTTTTATGAAATTATTTTAATAAATTTGAGATTTTACCTTGAAGTTTAAGCCACTGTCTATGCTCAAACAAAGGAAATCCTGCCCATGATTTTTTAGGTTCTGTTATACTTTTTGTAACTCCACCTCTTGCAGCTATTGTTGTAAATGCCGCAATTTCAAGATGCCCAGAAGTTGCACTTTGTCCACCCATTATAACATAAGGGTGTAAAGTTGTAGAACCAGAAAGTCCAACTTGAGTTACTAAAATAGAACCACGCCCTATTTTACAATTATGTGCAATATGAACTAAATTATCAATTCTAACTCCATCTTCAATTATTGTAGATTTAAAAACGGCTCTATCAATTGTACAATTTGCTCCTATTTCAACATCTGAACCTATAATTACATTTCCATTTTGATAAATTTTTATATACTTACCATCTTTTGTATTTGCAAAACCAAAACCATCACTTCCTATAACAGTCCCTGCGTGAATAATACAATCATTTCCAATAATACAATCTCTATAAATTGATACATTTGGATAGATAATTGTATTATTTCCAATAGTTACATTATCCCCTATAAAAGCTCCTGCCATAATAGTACAATCACTTCCAATTCTTGAGTTTTTTCCAATATAAACATTTGGCATAACCTTTGTTCCACCACCAACTAATGGTTTTTCTCCATCAAGTTCTATAATATTTGGAGCAAAAAGTTTAGATATTTTTGCTAAATACAAATATGGCTCTTCACAAACAATAGCAATAGTTGAACTAGGAACTTCTTTACTATTTTCTAAATTTACTAAAACAGCAGCAGCTTTTGTATCTTTTAAATCATTTACATATTTTTTATTCTCTAAAAAAGTAAGTTCACTTGGTGTTGCATCTAATAAAGAGTTTAATCCACTAATTTCAATATCAATATTACATTTTAAACCAACATGCTCAACTATTTCACTTAATCTCATTTTTCTTTCCTTAAATAAAAAAAGATAAGAGTAAACTCTTATCTTTCTATGGCAACTATTCCACTTCTTACGACTTCAAGAGGATTGAATTTTTCCATAACTTTTATAAAATTTAAAATTCTATCACTTGAATCTGTTGCAGATACAATAATAGCTTCATCTGTAACATTTTGAATACTTCCATGGTATGTTCTTGCAATTACATCAATATCTGCTAAATTATTATCTATTGAAAACTTCATTAAAACAGTATCTTTTTCAATCACATTTTTATGTTCATTTACCTTTAAAACTGGAATTAATTTATTTAACTGTTTTACAATTTGATCAATTACTCTTTTATCTCCAGTTGTTACTATTGTCATTCTTGAATATTGACTTTCAGCCATTGGTGCAACTGTTAAAGAGTCTATATTATAACCTCGAGCTGAAAAAAGCCCCACTATTCTTGATAAAACATTGTGTTCATTTAGAACAACCACTGAGATAACTTGTCTTATTGTTTCGCTATTATAATAGTTATTAAAATTACTCATTATCTATCTCCTTTTAATAAAGTCATCTCATTTAAAGAGTGCCCATTTGGAACCATTGGCAATACCTCTTCATCTCTTGCTACAATAACCTCTATCATAGCTACTTTTCTTTGTTCAACTGCATCTTTTAAAGCTTTTTCAAACTCCTCTTTAGTGCTAACTCTATACCCTAAACCACCAAAAGCTTGGCAAAGCATTGGAAAGTCTGGTTGCTTTGTAAGGTCAGTTTCTGATAATCTATTTTCATAGAACATAGTTTGCCATTGTCTTACCATTCCTAAATAGTTATTATTTAAAACAATATTTATAACTGGTAAATCATATTCACTACAAGTCATAAGCTCTTGAATATTCATTAAAATAGAGCCATCTCCTGTAAAGTTTACAACAACTCTATTTGTATCTTTAAATGCTCTAGCAACTCCTAATGCTGCAGGAAGTCCAAACCCCATAGTTCCTAATCCCCCACTAGTTATAAACTGTCTTGGATGTGAAAATGGGAAAAATTGGGCTGTCCACATTTGATGTTGTCCAACATCTGTTGAAATAAATGCATTATCCCCTAAAATTTTTCCAACCTTTTCAATTACCCATTGAGGTTTAATTAGCTCATTTGAATCAATATATCTTAAAGGCTCTTTTTCTCTATAATCTTTAAGTAACTCTACCCAATTTGAAAAATCATTTATATCAAGTTCATCTGCTTCTTCAATCATAGCTTTTACAGTAAGTTTTAAATCTCCAACTATTGGATAATCAGGAACTACAAGTTTTGCAATACTTGTTGGGTCAATATCTATATGAATAACCTTTGCTTTTGAGGCAAATTCATCTAATCTTCCTGTTACTCTATCATCAAATCTAGCTCCCAAAGAGATTAATAAATCTGTCTCATAAGCAGCCATATTTGCGGCAAACTCTCCATGCATTCCTAACATACCAAAGAAAAGTGGATTATCATCTCCCATAACTCCTCTTGCCATTAAAGTCTCAACAGCAGGAATATTTAATTTTTTAGCTAAATCTCTTATCTCATATCCACAATTTGACAATATTGCTCCACCACCAATATATAAAAGTGGTTTTTTAGCATTTGATATAGCTTCCATTGCTCTTTTTAACTGTTTTTTATTATAGTTAATTGTTGGTTTATATGTTGGCATATTAACTTCAGCTGGATAATCAAAATCTCCTATTTGAGCAGTAATATCCTTTGGAATATCAATATGTACAGGTCCTGGTCTTCCAGTACTTGCTAAATGAAACGCTTCTTTTATTATTTTTGGTAAATCTTCAATTCTATTTACCAAATAATTATGCTTTGTACATGGTCTTGAAATTCCAACAGCATCTATCTCTTGAAACCCATCTGTTCCTATAATTGTTGTTGGAACTTGTCCAGAAATAATAACTATTGGTATAGAATCCATATAAGCATCTGCTATTCCTGTTACTGCATTTGTAAATCCTGGTCCTGAAGTTACAATAGCAACTCCTGTTTTTCCAGTACTTCTAGCGTACCCTTCTGCTGCAATTACACAAGCTTGTTCATGTCTGTTTAAAATATGTTCAAAATAGTTTTGCTTGTAAATCTCATCATAGACGTTCATAATAGCGCCTCCAGGGTATCCAAATACAACTTCAACCCCTTCTTGATGTAATGATTCAATTACCATTTTTGCGCCAGTCATTTTCATGCTATTCTCCAATTTTTAAAAAGTAAGTTTAGATTTTACTCAAAATTCGATTAATTTACCTTTGAATAAATAATCTAATTTTATTTTTTTCTTCTTTTCTTTGCTTAAAAATATTTTTTTTAGGGTATAATTAAAGAAATAATCTTCTAAAAGGATTGGATATGGATATAAATCAGGTACACAATAACCAACTAACAGGTTTAAATAATAATTCTCAACTACAATTAAACAAATCAAATGTTAGTCAAAAAGTAAGTGATTTAACATCAAATGAACTAAATTTAAATATTAGTAATTTAAATAAACAAAGAAGTGAATTTTCATCAAATATACAATCACTAAATGATGGAATTGCAATATCAAAAATAGCAACAAATGCTATAGAAAAGCAACAAGAACACTTAAATAATATCCAAACAAAACTTGATAATATAGAAAACTTAGATAATAAAAATGATATCAAACAAAATATAAATGAAGATTTAAGAGCATTTAATAAAATCTCATACGAAACAAACTATAAAAAAGAGTCTTTATTAGTTCAAAACTACTATGATGAAAATCAAAATATCGAAATAAATACAAGCAATCAAAACTTTTCTATCGAAAAACCAAATGTATCAAGTTTTGCAAACCAAATATTTGAAAGTGTAAATAATACAGATTTAAATAATCCTGATAATCTATCAAATGCAAAAAAATTAGTTTCAGATATTTCAGATGAATTAACTAAACTATCAGATAGCTTTAATAAATTTGGTAAAGAGTTAGAATCAAAAGTAAGTGATTCTTTAAAAGATCAAAATGTCAATTTATATAAAAATAGTATAGATTTTGGTAGAGAAACTACAGATTTTTCAAAAGCAAATGTTAATATGAATGCAGGAAGTCTTATAGCTTCACAAGCAAATATTATTCAAGAGCAAAGTATAAGACTTCTTTCTTAAGAAGCTTTACTCTCTTTTTTTAGTGCAAAATCTATTGCTACACCTTCTCTTAAACCATCATCAAAAACTATAGAGTTAGATTTTCCTAAAACTTCAAAAAACATTTTATAGATATATGTTCCAACTTCCATAAATTCAACTCTTCCACGACCTACTAATCTTGTTGTCTCTTCAATTGTTTTTGTTTTTAAAATATCTAAACCAGCTTCCAAATCTTCATATTCTAAAACCATTCCATTTATCTTATCTTTGTCATAATTAAAATAGTCCATTCCAATTTTAACAGCAGCTAATGTTGTTGGAGTTCCTGCAGTTGCTACAAAAGGAAAATCTTTTAAAGAAAAATCTAAACTAGATAAAAACTCTTTTACTTCCTCTTCTCTTTTTTTCAAATCTTCAAATAAATTACCATTTTTTAATGACTTTTGAGTCATAGTAACTATTCCAAAATCAAAACTTCTACTAAAAAACTCATCGTCACAACTTATTGTAAGCTCTGTTGAACCACCTCCAATATCTAAAACCATAAAGTTTTTTGATGGTAATTTTTCTCTTTTTAAAGCATATTTTATTGCTAAAAGTGTTAGCCTTGCTTCTTCATATGGATCTATTATTTTAAAATCTGCTCCACTATTTTTTAAAAAAAATTCTAAAACTTCTTTTGAGTTTTTTGCCGTTCTCATAGCAGCAGTTGTAACACAAACTGCATCTTTTGGGTCAAAATTTAGTTTTTCTGAAGCAGTTTTCAAAGCTTCTATTACTCTAATTTGTGCTTCAAAACTTATTATTCCACTATTTACTAAACCATCAGCAAGTCCAACAACTTGATGATATTCATCAAGAATTTTAAAATTTAAGCAATCAAACTTTAAAACCCTAAAAGAGTTTGAGCCTAAATCAATAGATATAACTTCACTCTTTTTCATAAATGTTTAATTTTTATTTTAGAATTTAGTAGAAATCCAATAATTAACATCATTCCTAAAATAAAATATTCATGAACAAAGCCAGTTAAATAGACCAAATAAACAACCCAAAGTAAAATTGCTCCTAAAGGGGTAGGAACTCCTGTAAAATATTTTTCTACTTCACCCTCTTCAGCATTTAAATTAAATTGAATAAGTCTTCTAAGTCCTGAAATAATATAATAGACAAAAGCCCCTGCAACTAATGCCATATTAAAGAACTCCTCTTTACCATTAAAAATAGCAAAATAAATAAACATAGCAGGAACAATAACAAAAGACAGAAAATCAGCATAAGAGTCAAGCTGTATTCCAAACTCAGTAGAAAGATTGTATTTTCTTGCAATTTTTCCATCAAAAATATCAAAAGCACCTGCTAGCCAAGCAAATAAAGCTGCAGCAAAAAACTCATTATGAGTTAAAAAATATATTGCAAAAATTCCACTAGTTATGTTAAAAAAAGTTACAATATTTGCTAAATTAAAATGACTATATTTATTGAATAGAAAATTCATTCTTCCTCTTTTTTGTATATTTTATATTGGTTTCTTCCACTGTTTTTTGCCCAATATAAGGACTCATCAGCCATTTTATATAATCTATTTGCAGAAATATAAGTTTTCGACTCATAAAGCACTGCTCCAATAGAGACTGAAACCAAGTTGCATATTTTACTATTTTTATGCTCAATTTGTAATTTGACAACTTCTTCATTTAGCTCTTTTAGATATTTTTCTAAAATTTCTTTATCAATATTAAATAAAATAATTCCAAACTCTTCACCACCTAATCTAAAAACATATTCATACTGTTTTTTAAAATGCTCCTTAATACAAAGTGAAACTTTTTTTAATGCAATATCGCCCATATCATGTCCATAAGTATCATTATAATCCTTAAAATAATCAATATCAACGATAATTAAAGCACTTTGCCAAGAGTTTTCATTTGAAATAAAAGTCATACTATCAAAAATAGTATCAAAATGTTTTCTATTGTATAAAGTTGTAAGAGAGTCTGTAATTGATTCTATTTGATATTTTTTATTTAATATCTCAAGCTGTTTATCTTTTTTTATAATTTGATAAACAATAAATAATATTATAATAAATGCAAAAAATAGAATAAATAATATATTATAAAAGATATAATTTTGCATCTGTTCATAATCTTTCAAAAAAGATTTCCTTTGTTCAAATGCTTGTTTTGTCTCATATTTTATTAAAAAATCTGCATTATTTAAATTTTTTTGATAATTTTCTATCCTATTTTCTTCAAATGATTTTAATAAATCCTGATTTATAGACTCAACTACCTCTTTCTCTTTTTGAGTTTTAAAAGATAAATAGTAATAGTTCCACTCTTCTAAAATAGATTTTTTCTCTTTACTAATATCACAATTTTTATCATTACTTAAACAACTAATTATAGTTTCAAAATCACTTTTTATTGCTTGAAGCTTAACAACTGGTATGAAATCACCAAAATATAATAAATCTATCTGTTTTTTTAGCTTTTCAACTTGAGAATTAAATAAAAAAGCTGAAACTATCAATGCTAAAAAAACAGTAAAGACAAGTAAAAACAATCTAGAAATTGTTGATTTTAAAAAGTTAATTATCATAAAAATTATTTTAGCAAATTTATCTTTAATTTATAGAAAAATAACTATATTTGTGCTAGTATAAAAAAAAGAAATAAGAGATTACTATGGAATTAGGAAACAATTATTTAAGCGCCTCTACAATCTACTCTCAATTAGCTCAAAAGAAAAGTGAACTAGCAAGTATTGATAAAAAAGAGGCTCAAAAATCAGCTTTTGAAAAAAAAGATGAAGTAGTTTTAAGTGAAAAAAACTATGATGAAAGTGATTACTCTAGAGTTATCGAGAAATTTAAATCAAAAGATAGTGAAATTAGAAACCATGAACAAACACATGCTAGTTTAGGGACAACAACAACTCCCATAAATTATAATTATCAGATGGCACCAGATGGAAAACTTTATGCAACTGGTGGATATGTAAAGTTTGATGTATCAATTCCAAAAGATGAAAAAGAGGCTTTAGTAAAATTAGATGAACTTGAAAAAGCTTCAGGTTCACCTAGTGATTTAAGTGGTGCAGACATAGGAATATCACAAATTGCAAATTTAAATAAAATGCTAATATTAAGCTTAAAAGGAGATGAAAATGAGAATAGATAATAATTTAGGAGCTATGGTTAGCTCTGCATTACAACTTCAAGAAAATGCTTCAAATATATCAGATATTGCTTCTCTTGTAGCTGATCCTTCACTTAAGGAAGTTGCTGGTGATTTAATGGAACAAGTAGCAGGACAAATTCCAGAGATTATCTCTTATAGTGCAAATGCAAAAAGTGTTGAAGTTCAAAGTGCAGTTATGGATAGATTATTGGATTTAAAGGCATAAAATGTCATCTTTAAATGTTATCTGTCCACACTGCTTAAAAGTAAATAAGATACCACAAAAAGAGAGTTATTCAAAAGCAAATTGTGGTTCTTGTAAAAACTCTTTACTTGATACCACACCAATAGAAGCAAATGAAGAGAATATTGACCATATTTTAGTAAACTCTGATATTCCTGTAATTATAGATTTTTGGGCACCTTGGTGTGGTCCTTGTAAAATGTTTGCTCCAATATTTAATCAAACTGCACAAAAATATCCATTAAAAGCACTATTTGTAAAAGTAAATACAGAAGCATTACCAAATTTAGGAGCTAGATTTCAAATAAGATCAATTCCTACTTTAGTTGTTTTTAAAAATGGCTTAGAGAAAAAAAGAAATAGTGGAGCTTTAGATCCACTAAGATTGAGTAATTTTATAAATGAGTTTATTTAAAAAGTTTATAAAGATCGATTTTTCTTTATAAACTTTTTTAGCTCATCAAGTTCAAATTCACTAAAAACTTTAATTCCATTCTCTTCTAAAAGTCTTGCACTCAAACCTTTTTCTTCTATCAATTTTTCACTAAAAGTTCCATCATAAACCTCTTTATTTCCACAAGATGGTGATTTAGATTTAAATAACGCAACTTTTATACCATTTTGTAAACAAATATCAAGAGCTTTTTTAGCACCCATTAAAAAATTTATTGTTACATCATTTTGTTCAATATCAACAACTTTAAAAGGCTTTCCATGACTAATTATTTCAGCTTTATTTCTTGGAATAGTAAGTCCTCCTGCAACTTCTGGACAGATAGAAAATATCTCATTTTCACACATAATATCCATAAATAACTCTTTTTGACTAAATTTAAACTTTGGATTTAAAGCAACACTAGAGTTTGCCCCATCATATCTTGTATCTTCTCCTAAAAGACAAGATGAAACTAATATTTTCATATATTCTCATCTTCAATATTTAATTTTATATCTTTTAAATCTTTATAAAAAAATGTTGGGAGTTGTATATTACTAAAAGCAGCTTTCATAGAGACAAATATTTTAGGATTTTGCTCTTCTAGTTTTGCTAAAAGCTCCTTTGTTGTAGCTCTTGCATGAGGCATTTTTACATCAAATCTAAGACCTGGACATGCTTCATCTCCAATAACTCTAATCTCATTTGAAGTAGCAAAAGCACGAAGTTGTCTCTCTCTACAAAAGATTAAAGGACGAATAACCTCTAAACCATTATTTGCAGTATATTTTGGAGGCATTGTTCTCATTGTTCCATTATAAAAGAAATTCATGAAATATGACTCCATAGCATCATCTAAATGGTGTCCTAATGCTACTTTATTATATCCTTGCTCTAAAGCTGTTGTATATAAATATCCTCTTCTCATTCTTGAAAAAAATGAACAAAAAGATGAGTTTTTTCTTATTTTTTCACCTGCAAGATCAAAAATTTGAGTATCAATTATTTGATGTTCTATTCCATGTTCTTTACAGTGATTACTTAAAAACTCTACTTGCTCACCCATTCCATAAGTTATCGTTACAGCTTTAAAATCAAATTTAAATGGAGCTTTTTTTTTCATTCTATTTAGAGTATGAAGTAGTGTTAGTGAATCTTTTCCTCCACTAAATCCAACCATCACTCTATCACCCTCTTTTATTAAACCAAATTCTGCATTTACTTTTGCTACATTTGATGTTATTTTTTTACTTATTTCTACCAATTTTAATATTCCTAAACTATATTTTTTTGCGATTATATCTAAAAAGTTTTAATAAACTATTTTAGTTAAAAACTATATAATCCAATTTAAAATATTATTTAAAGAGTTAAAATGACACTAGAAGAAGAGAAAATATTTATAGATAAAATAAAAGAGACTATTTTACCTGTGGCAATTTATTTAAATGAAAGCCAAATTAAAAAAATTATTGAAGATGTTGAAAGTTCAAATGAAAACTTACCTGATGGTTTTGGAAAAATGCTTTATGAACAAATTATTATTTTAAAACAAAATAGATTGAGTCAAAAATAATGAGAGAGTTTATAACTTATAAAAAATCTTTAGAAATTTTAGAAAATATTAATATAACTCCTTCTACAAAAAAATTATTTATTTCAAATTCAGTTGGATATATTTTAGCTAAAGATATTATAGCTAATCATAATAGTCCAGAATTTCCAACTTCTGGTATGGATGGATATGCTTTTAAATATGAAGATATAAACAGTGAATATTTAGAAATTATTGATAAAAATCCAGCTGGTTTTGTGGTTGAAACTACTGTTGTAAATAAAACTTGTATTAAAACTTTTACGGGTTCATTGATGCCAAAAGGTAGTGATACTTTAATTCCTATTGAAAATGTTGAAGTTTTAGAAAATAAGATAAAAATCATAAAACCAGTACCTTTTGGCTTTGCAGTAAGAAATATTGGTGAAAACTACAAAAAAGATGAAGTTTTAATTAAAAAAGGAACAAAAATAGGTTTTAGTGAAATTGGGGTATTAGCTTCACTAAATATTGTTCAAGTTGATGTTTATATAAATCCAACTATTGCAGTTGCAAGTACAGGTAGTGAAATATTAGATTTAGGAATTCCTCAAACAAATGCTTCTCAAATAAGAAGTTCAAATCATCTAACTTTAGAAGCTTTATTTAAAACAAATGGTGCAGATGTTTTACAAATGGGTCCAATAGATGATGATTTTGAAAACATCACAAACTTCTTTCTTAACTCTTTAAAAAAAGCAGATATTATTGTAACAACTGGTGGAGTTAGTGTTGGGGATTATGATTTAGTTCAAGATGTAATAAAAGATAGATTAAAAGCAAAAGTTCTTTTTCATGGAGTTTTATTAAAACCAGGAATGCATATTTTAGTTGCTATAAAAGATGAAAAAATCATTATTGCACTTCCAGGATTTGCATATTCTTCAACTATTTGTGCAATTTTATATGTTTTACCTTTAATATATAAATTTAGAAATAGTAATGAAAAACTTCCATTTGTAAAAGCAAGAATTACTCAAGATTTCAAAAAATCTCAAGATAAAACTATCTTTACTGCTTGTAATGTTATATATGAGAATAGTGAATATACTATAGATTTTGTAGGTAAAAAAGCTGGAACTAGTGCAATTTTAACAAATATGCTAGGAAATCCTGCACTTTTAATGCAAGAGCAAAATAGCCATGATATAAAAAATGGAGATTTAGTAGATATTCTTTTACTAAACAATTTAAAATAGTGTCAAAACAGATTTTTTATCCCCTAATCATTATATCTATGATTTTCTGGGGAGCCTCTTGGATTAGTACAAAAGTTCTTACAAACTATATAGATGCCTATGAAATGGTATTCTTAAGAATGGGAATTTGTTTTTTATCTATGGCACCTATAATTCTTTTTTTAAAAATGAACTATAAACTAAATTTTAAAACTCTTATTTTAATTCTTTTTGCTTCACTTTTTTTGGTTTTATACTCTGTTTTTATGTATTTAGGAGTTGAACATGGAACAGGAAGTTTGGGTGGAGCAATGGTACCTTCAATGATTCCAATAATAACTTATATTTTTGTTGCAATATTAAGTAGAAAAACTATTAGTTTAAAACACTCTTTTGCATTAATTTTAGGTGCATTTGGTGTTTTAAATATGATAAATATCTATCAATTTGATATAGATATTATTTTTAGTAAATATAATATCTTTTTTATTGTAGCTTCGATGCTTTGGGCTATTATTACAATAATTACTTCAAAATCAACAAAAATAAATGCTTTTGTTTTTACAACTTATACCTATTTAATCTCAAGTTCTATTTTATATCTTTTTTTTATAGATAATTCAATCTTTACAAAAGTATTATCTTTTGATACTACTTTTTGGTTTAATATGTTTATTATTACACTTTTAAGCACAACTTTTGCAACCTCGATATATTTTTTTGGAGCAACAAAGTATGGAGCAAAAGAGGTATCTAGTTTTGTATTTTTAGTTCCTGCAAGTGCAATAATCATAGGATACATATTTTTAGATGAAAAAATTGAGTTTTCAACTATTATTGGAGTGTTTTTTGCAATGATTGCAATTTATATTTTAAATAATTTAAGCTTTCCTAAATTTTTGAAGAGAGCTTAAAATTATTTAGTTAATTGAACAAGTTTTTAAATCTCCACTATAAAAACCTTTTTTTAAAGCTTCCATTCTATCTTTTGAACTTCCATGAGTAAATGAATCTGGAACTACATACCCCTGAGCTTGTTTTTGCAAAGTATCATCTCCAATAGCACTAGCAGCTCTTAATCCAGCTTCTAAATCACCCTCTTCTATTGAGCCAAACTTAGTTTTTGAGTAATATGCCCAAATTCCTGCATAACAATCAGCTTGTAACTCAACTTTTACTTGTAAAGCATTTTGTTCTTTTGTTGAAAGAGCCTGTTTTTCTGCTTGAATCTTATTCAGTATTCCAAGCAAATTTTGTACATGATGCCCTATTTCATGAGCAACTACATAAGCTTGTGCAAACTCTCCTGGTGCTTTATATTTTTTTGCTAATTCATCAAAGAATGATAAATCTAAATATACCTTTTTATCAATAGGACAGTAAAAAGGTCCAACTTGAGAAGATGCAAATCCACAAGAACTTTTTACTCCTCCTCGAAAAAGTACAAGCTTAGCATCACTATATTTTAGTCCATTCTTTTTTAAAACTTCTTTCCAAATATCTTCTGTTTGAGCTAAAACAACACTTACAAAAACTGCTTGTTTATCATCTTGCTGTTTGTTTATAACTTTTTGTTCAGAAGTTTGAGTAGTATGTCCACCCTCTAAAAAAGCAAGAGGATTTATTCCAAATCCAAAATAAAGTACAACTCCAATAACTAAAATAACTCTTCCTATAGTTGTTCCTAAAAGAGTTTTTATTATAGGAAGAAGTGATAAAATAGACCCTGCATTAGTTCGGCTCCCAAAACTTTGAGTTTCATCTCTTCTATCTTCAATATTAGAACTTCGTCTATTATCTTCCCACTTCATCTTTACTCTTCCTCTTTTATAAATTTACTATCAATAAACTTTGTTGGTTTTACACCTAGGTTTAAGAATTTTTGACTTCTTGAAATCAAATTTCCTCTTCCACTACTTAGTTTATTTATAGCCTTATCATAAGAGTCTTTACTTTTATCTATACTTTTTCCAATATCTTCAAAATCATTTAAAAAGCCTACAAATTTATCATATAAATCTGCTGCTTGTTTTGATATCTCTTTTGCATTCTCATTTTGCCTGCTATCTTGCCAAAGATTCTCAATAACTTTTAAGCTTGAATAGAGTGTTGTTGGAGAAACTATTACTATATTTGATTTTAAAGCTGTTTCAAAAAGAGTATTATTAGAAATAGCCAAAGAAAAAGCACCTTCAATAGGAATAAACATCAAAACAAAGTCCAAAGTTCTGAGCTCTTCTAAATTCTCATATTTTTTAGAACTTAAATCTTTTATATGATTTTTAATTGAAACAATAAGTCTATTTATATGCTCATTTTTTTCCTCTTCATCTTGACTATTAAAATAATCAACATAAGAGTTTAAAGATAGTTTTGAATCAATTATAATATCTTTATTTGTAGGTAAATGTACTATTACATCAGGTCTTAAAGTCTGTCCTTCACTATTTTTATATGAAGATTGAACCTTATACTCCAAATCTTTTCTAAGTCCTGATTGATTTAAAATAGATTCTAAAATAACTTCTCCCCAATCTCCTTGAAGTTTACTTTGACCTTTTAGTGCTTTTGCTAAATTATTTGCATCATTTGAGATTTGATTATTTGACTCTTTTAAGTTTTTTATCTCTGTTAAAAGCGAACTTCTTTGTTTTGTCTCTTCTGTAAAAACTTCATTTACTCTATTTCCAAATAAGTTTAATTGAGCTTTAAATGGCTCTAAAATCTGATTTATATTTTGATTTGATTTTTTTGAATTATCTTCAAAGATTTTGGAAGTAATATTTTCTATCTCCATTTTTAGTAGAGCTTGATTCTCTCTATTTTGTACAATAGAAATCTCTAAAAACTCTTTTTCCAACTCTAAAGTTTTTATTTTTGTCTTAAATTTCTCAACTATAAAAAACAAAATAGTTGCAAAAAGTATAAAAACTATTGCAACTATTAGATAAAGATTTGTACTTTCAATCTCTATCATATAAATTTCTCTTTTTCAACATCATATCCAAGCTCTTTAAATCGCTCTATTAGTGGAGGATGTGAATAGTAGAAAAATATATAAAGTTTATGTGAATGTGGGAAAGATTTGTTCTCATTTGCTAACTTTAATAAGGCATTTACCAAATCCTCTTTACTTGATAAATTTGAACCAAAACTATCAGCAGCATACTCATTATGTCTTGAAATCATTGAAATCAAAGGCATTAAAAAGAAACTTAGAGCTGATGAAAAGATTAAAAATATAGCTATAATTGATGATGGTTCACTATTTAATCCAAGAGTTAAAAATAGCTCTTCATTTAAATTCCCAAAAATTGCAAAAAACACAAACATCACTAATCCCATAATTCCTATGTTTTTTAGGATATCTCCATTTTTAAAGTGCCCTAATTCATGCCCTAAAACTGCAAGAAGTTCATTATGTGTTAATTTCTCAACCAAAGTATCAAATAAAACAACTCTTTTTGTGCTTCCAAGCCCTCCAAAATAAGCATTTAATCTACTATCTCTTTTACTTGCATCAACACTGAAAACTCCACTACTTTTAAAACCAACCTCTTTTAAAAGGTTATTTATCTTCTCTTCAAGCTCACTATCTTTTAGCTTCTCAAATTTATCAAACATCTTATCACGAATAACTGGATAAAGCATATTTATTAAAATAATAACTGCAAAAATAAAGATAAATCCAAAAATCCACCAAGAAGGAAAATTTAAAATAATATATGAGATTCCTGCAACTACAAGTGAACCGAGAATCAACATAAGAAGTGCTGATTTTATAGTGTCTTTTATATATAAAGCTAGTGTCATATTTGAAAAACCATATTTTTTATCTAACTTAAAAGTTTGATAAAGTGAAAATGGCAATGTAAAAATATAGTTTATAATTATAAAAAGGTCTATAAAAATAACAGCTTTTAGAATTTGTGAATCTGTTGTAATTTGACTATCTAAAAACTTAAATCCAAATCCCAACCAAAAAATAAAAATAATAAAATCGAAAAATGAGCTAATAATTGCTAATTTCTCTTTTTCAATACTATAATTTGCAGCTTCATAATACTTTTTTGTACTTAAAATAATAGCTCTTTTTTTCATACTATCTTTTACAAATCCAATTTGCATAAAAGATGTATAAATTGTAAAGAAAAAATATAAACAGTATGCCATAACAAAAAATTGTAACAAATTTAATCCTTTAATAAAATATTGTATATATTTTATTCAAATTTTGCTACAAAATCTTTTAATTTATTTATTAATTTCCAATCTTTGACAAAATAAACTATTTCCATATTCTCTTCAAAAGATTTTTTTGTAAAGTTTAAACTACCAATTAGTGCTAATTTACTATCAAAAAGCATCATTTTTAGATGCATTTTCCTATCTTCAAGCAAAACAACTTTTATATTTGCCTCTTTTAACATATTATAAACTTCATCATCTTCTTCAACTTTTGTTTTATCCAATAAAACAGTTATTTTTACACCATTTTTGGAAGCTTTTATCAAATCTTTTGCAATATTTTTGTAACTAAAATTATACATAGCAACAAAAATTGACTCTTTTGAAGTTAAAATCTCATATCTTATCTTCTCTTTTAAAAAACTAGACTCTTGTGGTAGTATAAAAGTCTCACTTGAGTTAAAGTTTTCATTTGAATATAAATTTAGTACAAAAAATAGTATAAATAAAATTTTTTTCATCTAATTCTCCAATATTTTAAATATTTTTTCTGGTATTTTTGCTGGCTTTCCATTTTTTAAAAAAGCTAACTTAAACTCTGCTTCAAAAATAAGTTCATCATCTCGGAAAATTTCTTGTTTCATAATAATTGAAGCCGATTTTTTCTCTATAAGATTAGTTTTTAGCTCTAAAATATCTGCAAAAACAGCAGATTTTATCCAATTTGCCTTACATGATTTAACTACAAAAAACTCACTATTTGAGTGTGGAAGTAATCCTTTTTTGAAAAAAAGTTCACTTCTTGCTCTTTCACAAAAATTTAAATAGTTTGAGTGATACACCATATTTCCACAATCTGTATCTTCGTAATATACTCTTATTTTCACGATATAAACCCCTTCAACTATCTTTGTTTTGTTACTTCATCTATTGACTTTTTTATATCACTTGCAACTTCACTTGTTGTCTCTTTTGTAGCTTCCCAACTATCTTTGCTATCTTTTTTTATTCCATTCCAAGTTGCACAAGATTGAAAGAACAGTACAAATATAAGTAATATAATCTTTTTTATCATAAATTATTCCTTCCAAAATTTAAAACTTTCATTTAATTCAACTTATGGTCAAACTCAGGAACTATCTCTTTTAATTTTGCTATCTTATCTTCACAAATTAATAATTCATCAATTTTTTGATTTAATTCATTTATATCAAATATTGTTGGACTTGCCACTGTTATTGACTCATATTGTGTTTTTTTATCACTATCATTTATTAATAACTCTTCATATAATTTTTCACCAGGTCTTAATCCACAAAACTCTATTTTAACCTCACTTCTTCCACTAAGATCTATCATTTTTTTAGCTAAATCAACTATTTTTATTGGTTCACCCATATCAAGGATAAATATCTCTCCACCTTTTCCAATACTTGCAGCTTGAAGAACAAGTTCACAGGCTTCAGGAATTAACATAAAATATCTTGTAATCTCTGGATGAGTAACTGTAATATTTTTCCCAGCTTCAATTTGAGCTTTAAATTTTGGAATAACACTTCCACTACTTCCTAAAACATTTCCAAATCTTACAGCTACAATCTCTGTATCCTTTGCATCAACATTTTGTGCATAAAGTTCACAAATTCGCTTTGTTGTTCCCATTACATTT
Source organism: Aliarcobacter faecis (assembly GCF_013201705.1). Classification (NCBI taxonomy): domain Bacteria; kingdom Pseudomonadati; phylum Campylobacterota; class Epsilonproteobacteria; order Campylobacterales; family Arcobacteraceae; genus Aliarcobacter; species Aliarcobacter faecis. The sequence goes on from NZ_CP053837.1 coordinate 1,270,400, forward strand.
GTAGGACGAACTGCTTTATCTGTAGAGATTAATACAAATTTCTCAACACCATATTTTATAGATATATCAATACAATTTTTTGTTCCTATAATATTATTTGAAATACCTTCAAGAATATTATGTTCTACCAAAGGAACATGTTTATATGCAGCTGCATGAATTATAATTTGTGGTTTATACTTTTCAAAAGTTTTTTCTAAAAATTCTAATTTTCTAACGGTTTGCATAACAGGAACAATATTAGCCTCTTTTAACTCTTCAGTTATTGAGTATAGATTAAATTCACTATGATCTAGTAAAATAAGCTGTTTTGCACCAAAAGAGACACATTTTCTACTTATTTCACTTCCAATACTTCCACCAGCTCCAGTAATTAAAACTACTTTATCTTTTATAAAATTCTCTATTTGCTTTTTATCCAAATCTTTTGGATGACGTGCTAGTAAATCTTCAACTTCTATATCTTTTAGTTGTTTTGAAAAATCCTCATTTTTTAAAATCTTACTCATAGAAGGAAGAATTTTAATTGTTTCAAATCTATCTTGCATAGAGTTATAAACTCTATTTATATCCTCTTTAGAAGCTGATGGCATAGCAATAATCATAAGATTATATTTACTATTTTTAAAATTTGACAAATATCTATCTTTTGAAAAAATAGAAATCCCATCTATACTTCTATGGTGTAAAATCTCATCATCATCTATAAAACAAATCAATTTATATTCACTATTTAAAAACTCTCTTTGTAGTTGAAGACCAGCTTTTCCAGCTCCATATATAACAAAAGTTTTTGTTTTTTTGTTTCCTTTTATTGAATAAAAATATTTATAAACATAAACCAAAATATTTGTAATAAAGGTATAAAAAATCAAATCTATAAATAAAATATTAAAATGAACTTTATAAAAATAGTATAAAATAGGAGTATAAACTGCAAATGAAATCATTGCTAAAACTATCTTCATAAGCCCTGTTTTTGTAGAAGCTTTTGACCAAGAGAGTTTATAATCATCAAAAAATACAAAAGAAGCTAATATCCTAACTCCTATAACTATAAATAAAATATTAGCTGTAATATCTTTGTGTAATAAAAATGCAACTAAATATAGTGAAAATGTAGATACTACTATATTTACAATTACCCCTAAAAATCGTTTATCAAATAACATAATTTTTTAATCCAGATTCTTTCTTATAACATCACAAATCATCTTTACATCATCTTTTGTCATAGTAGTACTACTTGCTAAACAAATACCTTTTTCAAATAGCTCTTCACTAACTCCATTTAAAACTGACATTGTATTTAAAAAAAGTTTTTGCTTATGCATTGGTTTCCAAAGTGGTCTTGATTCTACATTTACTTCATCTAAAGCTTTCATTATTTTTTCATAAGAAGTTTTTTCAAAAATCAAAGTTGTAAGCCATCTATTTGCTCTACTCTCTTCTAATTCTGGCATAAAAGTTATCTCTTTTATATCTTTTAAAAACTCTTTGTACCACTCAAAAATCTCTCTTTTTTTATGTACTCGATCTTCTATAACTTCCATTTGAGCTACACCAATAGCGGCTAAAACATTACTCATACGATAGTTATATCCATACTCTAAATGTTCATAATGAATAAAAGGCTCTTTTGCTTGAGTAGAATAAAATTTTGCTTTTTCAATCCAATCTTTATTATTTGAAATAAGTATTCCTCCACCACTTGTAGTTAAAATCTTGTTTCCATTAAAAGAGTAAATTCCAAAATCTCCAAAAGTTCCAGTATGCTTACCTTTATAACTAGCACCTAAACTTTCAGCTGCATCTTCTATTAAATATATTCCATGTAGTTTACAAATATCAGCTATTTTTTCTATATTTGCACTTTGTCCATATAAATGAGTTACTATCAAAGCTTTTGGCTTTTTGTCACATTCACAAAGATACTTATTTAATAGTTTTGGGCATAAATTCCAAGTTTCTTTTTCACTATCTATAAAAATTGGATTTGCACCTTGATATAAAATAGCATTTATTGAACCTATAAAAGTAAAAGTAGATGCCATTACATCATCACCTTCTTTTATTCCTAAAACTCTTAAAGCTAAATGAATAGCAGCTGTTCCACTTGTAACTGCAAGTGCATTTGAACTACCTGTATAATTTTTAATACTATCTTCAAATTTATTTACATATTCACCTAATGGTGCTATATAGTTACTTTCAAATACTTTTTCTATATACTTCAATTCATTTCCACTCATATGTGGTGCACTTAAAAAAATTCTTTTATTCATTTATATTTCCTTTTTCTTTACATGGATTTCCATAAGCTTTTCTAAAATCTACTATATTATTTACAATGACTGAACCAGCACCAATAATACAATTTTTGCCAATTTTTAAACATTGTATAACACTTGAACCAATACCTATATGTGTAAAATCACCAACTCTTACATCTCCTGCTAGTGCAACATTTGGAGAGATATGCACAAAATCTCCTATTTTACACTCATGTTCAACTACACAAGAGCTATTTACTATCACACCTTTACCAATCATTACTTTTGCATTTACTACAACATTTGGCATAACAACTGTGCCTTCATCAATTTTTACACTAGGTGAAATTATACTACTTGGATGTACTAAAACTGGTAAAGTAAAATTATATTTTTTTGCTTTTTCATATAATTTTGCTCTTATTTTATTATTTCCAATACCAAAAGCTATTGGAATATCGTTATTTTCCTTTATATCATAAAAAGTTTTTAAACCTTTTTTAATATCATCATCAATAAATATAATATCTTCATATCCGCAAGATATTGCAATATCAGCTACGACCAAACCATGCCCACTTGCACCATAAATATAAATACTTTTCACTAATTATTTCCTCTAAATTTTTCCATAGTAGAACTTGTAGATGAACTTATATCACTTCTTTTTACAACTTTCAAAAATGTAAACCAAAGTATCTTTATATCAAGCCAAAATGATTGATTTTCTACATACCAAACATCATAATCAAACTTTTGTTCCCAACTTATAGCATTTCTTCCATTTACCTGTGCCCAACCTGTAATTCCTGGTAAGACATTATGTCTTTTTTTTTGCTTTTCATTGTATAGTGGTAAATACTCTATTAGAAGTGGTCTTGGTCCTACAAAACTCATTTCCCCTTTTAATACATTAAAAAGTTGTGGAAGTTCATCTAAACTTGTACTTCTTATAAATTTTCCAACTCCTACAAGTCTTTGTTCATCGGGAAGTAAGTTTCCATTTTCATCTTTGTCATTTGTCATAGTTCTAAATTTATATATACCAAATATTTTCTCTTTATATCCTGGTCTTTGTTGTCTAAATAGTATTGGTTTTCCCATTTTATTCCATATAAGTAAACTTACAATTATATAAATAGGTGAAAAAAGAATTATTAAAAATAGTGCTAAGGTTTTATCAAATGGTGATTTAAACATTGTACAACCTTAAATATTGTTCAACTACAACTTTCACATCAAATTCGTTTAAAGCTTTTTCTCTACTTGCTTTTCCAAACTCTTTCCTCATATTTTCATTTTCTACTAATATCTTTATTTTTTTTGCTAATACTTGACTATCTTTAACAGGTACTAAAAACCCATTAACTCCATCGTCAACTACTTCTCTACAACCCACATTATCAGTAGTTACAATTGGTTTTCCCATAGATGCAGCCTCTAGTAAAGTTCTAGGCACTCCTTCTCCATAAAAACTTGGTAATACAAAGATATTACACTTATCTATTTGCTCTTTAATATCGTTTCTATGTCCTAGCCATTTTACATTACCATTTTTTAAAAAATCTTTACTAGCACATGATATATTACCATTATCTGTATCACCTATAAAAATAAACTCAATATCTTCATTTTCTAGAATTTTTGCAGCTTCATAATATTCTTTAATTCCCTTATGCCATATGGCTCTTGCTACCATCAAGACATTTATCTTTTCATTTTTAAGAGGTTCTTGAGATACAAAAGCCTCTGTATCTATACCAGAGCTTTTGATAAGTACAGCTTTTTTAGCCTCTACAAAACCACTATCTACAAAATAGTTCATATCATCACTATTTTGAAAGATACATTTGTTGGCTTTAGAGTTAGCATATTTATAAAGAATATTCATGATAGTTTTGACTACTTTTGACTTAAAAGAACCATCTATATAAAAACTCCCTAATCCTGTCACTGCATTACAAACTAAAGGAATATTTGCTTTTTTACCTGCGATACTGCCATATATATTTGGCTTAGCTGTAAAGTTTTGTAATATATCCAAATCCAATGGCTTGATTACTTCATATATTTTTTTGATAGTTAAAATTTCTGCAAATGGGTTTAAGCCTTTTCTGCTTATCTTATAATTTACTACTTCACAACCCAAACTTTTAAGTGCATCATTCTTATCACCACTAGGACATATAGCATAAACTTTATGACCTTTACTTACTAATTCTTTTATGATTGGTGCTCTAAACAAATATAAGTTTAAGTCTAAATGTGATAAAAATCCTATTGTTTTACTCATTACTATCTCCAATTACATCTATAAACTTTTTCATTATCTTTTTAATATTAAAATCCTCTATTCTTTGAAAGTTTTTTATTTTTATAGCTTCTATATCAACATTTTCATATAAATAAAATTTCATTTTTTCTATCAAAGTATCCACATTACCAACTGGATATACTAAACCATACTTTTCATCTTCAAGTATTTCTTTTGGTCCACTTTTACAATCACTTGAAATCACAGGCAATCCACAAGCCATAGCTTCTACTAATACATTTGGAAAGCCTTCAATCTCTGAGTTTAAAACAAATAAATCAGATTTATTTAGATAATAAAATGGATTTTTGACATTTCCTAAAAAATGAATCTTTTCTTTTATATTTAGATTATTACACTCGCTTATCAACTCATCTTTCAAAATACCATCACCTAAAAATATAAGTTCTAAACTATCATCACTTTTTTGTAACTCATAAAAAGCTTTTATCAAGTCAATATTTCTTTTAAGTGGTATCAATCTACCAACAGAGATAATATATTTTTTGTTTTCTTTAAACTCAAAATTTACATCTTCACAAATATCTTTTTTATTGTTTATATACTTTATATCAACTGGATTATAAATCACTTTTGTATTTATAGTTATGTTCATAAGGGATTTTAAATCTTCATCAACACCCTTAGAGTTTGATATTATCAAATCTGATTTATCAAATAAATTATTTATCAAAAATAGATTTACTTTACCTAATAAGCCTTCATTTTTATATCTTGATGTTGTACTTCTGATATTTATAATACTTTTGTGGCTACTTCCAAAAATCTTAGCCAAAATATTTATGTAATTTGGTCTATATAAGAATGACATCACAGTATTAATACTATTTTCTTTTATATAACTTTTTAACTTCAAAGCTATAAATGGTAACTCTAAAAGTTTTTGCATTCCATTTTTCTTTGAATTTGATAATATGATAGGAGTTATAGACTTCGGCAAATCATAATTAATCCCGTCTTCCATCATCATAAAATGAACTTTTATATTTTGCTCATTGTCAAGTTCTTTTAAAAGTAGAGATATTACTCTCTCCGCTCCTCCTTTTTGCATAGTTGCACAAAGTATTAAAATATTTTTACTTTTCATAATACTTTTCCATCCATTTGATATAAGATATTAAAGTCCATATTTGATGGTAATTATTTTCTTTTGCATTCATATGATTTTCTATCATCTCTTTTATATAGCTTATGTTTAAATCATCTATTTTTTGAAGATTTTTTTCACTCAGTGTTTCATATACATACTCTCTTAGTTCATCTCTAAACCAATTTCTTAAAGGAATAGTAAAACCACTTTTTGGTCTATCAAAAATCTCTTTAGGAAGATAATCATAAAGTATATCTTTTAGTATATTTTTACCACTTCCATTTTTATATTTGTATTCAAATGGTATTTTTTGAGAAAATTCTATAACTTTATAATCCACCAAAGGAGTTCTAGCCTCCAAACCATATGCCATAGTTCCCCTATCAACTTTAGTAAATATATCTCCATTCATATATGTTTTTATATCATAATCTGACATTCTTTCAAAAAAATCTTTTTGACTATACAAATATTTTTTATATTCATCTTGACACAAAATATTTTTTTGATTGAAAAGTTTTTCAAAATCAAAAAGTCTACCGCTATATAAAAACAACTCTTCTAAAGTATCAATCTTTAAACCATCTGCTATTTTTTTGAAACGATAATTTGATGATTTATTTAATACATAGCTTATAGCACTTCTTACAAACTTTGGAAATTCATATAGTTTTCTAACTTTTGCCATCCTAAAGTAGTTGTTATATCCCCAAAAAAGTTCATCTCCACCATCTCCTGAAAGAGCTACAGTTACATATTTTCTTGTTTCTCTTGAGAGTATCATCATAGCTAGTGATGAAGAATCATTGTATGGTTCATCATAATATTCGTTTAGATTTTCAATCAAATCTATCATATCTTCTGGTTTACAATCTAATGTATGATGTTTTGTACCAAGGATAGTTGCTATATCTTTTGCTATGTTTGATTCATCAAACTTGGCATCTGAAAACTTGATAGAAAAAGTATCAAGTTTTTGACCTAACTCTTTTACTACTATTGAAGATACTAAACTACTATCAACTCCACCACTTAAAAATACTCCAATAGGTACATCACTATGAAGTCTTTGTTTTATAGAATCTATAATCAACTCTTTTAAATCTTTTTTTATAGTTTCATAAGAGTTTATAAAATGCTCATTTGATGTAGATATATCCCAATACTGTTTTTTTGTAAATTCAAAACTATTTAAATCATAAGTGAAACTATATCCTGCTTCAAGTTTATAGACATCTTCAAAAATAGTATAAGGTTCAGGTACATATCCATATCTAAAATATAATTTTTCAGATTTTTTATCTATTTCTAAATCTTTTTGAAATATGATTTGTTTCAACTGTGAAGCAAACTCAAATATATCATCTCTTTTATAGTAATAAAATGGTTTTTTGCCAAGTCTATCCCTTGCTCCAAAAAATATATTTTTAACTGCATCATAAATAACAAAAGCAAACATTCCATTTAGTTTATCAAGAATTTTTTCACCATATACTTTATACCCTACCAGTAATACTTCTGTATCTGAGTTGGTATTAAACTCGTATCCTACTTTTATCAACTCATCTTTTATCTCTTGATAGTTATAAATTTCACCATTAAATACTATCTCATAGTTATAAATCTTAAAAGGTTGGTTTGACCTACTATCTAGGTCTATAATGGCTAAACGATTATGTCCAAATGAGTAACTATTCCTTATAGAAATTCCTGTATAATCAGGACCTCTAAAATCTGCTAGTTTTAAAATAGTATATAATTGCTCTTTTGTTTGTCTTTTATTTATTCCATAGATTCCACACATTTTAGCTAAGTTCCTTTTTACTTTTATTATTAAAATATTCTAAATAAAAAATTGAATAAAATAACGTACTAACACCTAACCCATAAAATGAAACACCTTTATAATTATAAATTATAAAAGCTACAAAAATTATCAATAATTGGAATAAATATTTTCTGTTAGAATTTTTATATAAATTATTAAATAAGAATCTAAAAAGAGTAAAAATATAACTTATAAATAGTAATAAACCTATAACACCCATTCCCCTTAATAATATTAAAAAACCTGAATCAGTATTAATAACATTTAAATCGTCTGAATTCCAATTTCTTAATCCAGTACCAAAAAGTTGTTCTAGTAAATTTGAATTGTAAAACATTGAAAATTCTAAATTATTACTATCAGATAATTGATTAATACTTTTATTATCAGCTAGAGTAAAAATATCAGAAATCCATATAAAATTTGTTTCTATTTCTTCATAGTATTGAAAAAACATACCTAAAATAACTAACAATGAAATAAATAAATAAAATATATTTTTTTTATTTATAACTAAAAATTCTATTATTAATAATCCTAAAATAAAAACTAATGGTGTTCTTGCCTGAAATAAACAAGAAATAATAATAAGAAGAATAAAAAAAACAGATTTAATATCTAAAGGCTTTTTTAATAGTATATATATTGAAAAAAAGCTCATAAATCCAGCTTCAATATAACTCATTAAACCACCATTTCTAATAAAACTAGAACTTCCAGGATTAATAACATTTAATCCTGATAAATAATTTATAATAAAATTAATATTAAATATATTATAGAAAGACAATAGAGTTATTATTGAATTCATAATCAGTAAAAATAATAATATACCAATTTTTTTATCAATATTTTTAGAGTTATTCAATATATAATATAATGTTAAATTGAAAACCAATAACCTTAAAACCACATATAAATAATAAATATTATGATGAAAAACAATTATACAAATCGAGCAATAAAACATAATTAGTAATAAAAAAAACAAATGTATTTTAATAAACCTATCAAAAATAAATTTTTTTTTGTTTAAAATAAAATAGCTCCCCAATAACAATAGATTTATAAATAAATTAAAAAATCCAAATATAGAAAAAATATTAAATATGACAAATAAAAAGAAAAAAATATTGTCTAGAATATTTTGCGAAAAAATAATTTTTTTATTCATGGCAATCTATAATATTTCAAGCTTGGATAAAACTTAATAAAATTGAAAATACTCTTATAATGAAAAGTTTTCAACCAAAATAAAAAATGTTTAAATGTAGATTTTCTTAAGTTTTTAAAATCTGCTAACAAATATGTTAAAACAACTGTATTTAAATATTTCTTTTTATTTGGAAATAGCTTATTTAAAAGATTTAAGTTACTTAATCTTATATCAACTATTTTAGGATTCATCATAACACCTATATTTGCTCTATATACTCCATAAATATTATTATCAACAAACATTACTTTTTTATCTTCTACTTGAACTATATTTGAAAAGAAATCCATCATATTATTAAAATTTTTATATTTATTTAGTATTTGTAAAGTACTTTTTCTATACATTTTTGAACTATTAACGGCAACTGTACCTATCATCAATAAATCATTTTGTGTAAAACCAATTTTTAATCTACTTGGTTCTAAAAAGCTCTCCTTCATATCTCCGTTTGGATAAAGAACCTTAACCCTATGAAAACAAATATTACAATCAGGTGTTTTATCCATAAAATCAGCCTGAGCTTGGAGTTTTCCAGGCAATGCATAATCATCACCATCCATATGGCAAATATATTCACCTTTTGCCTGATTATGAACCAAAAAGTAGTTGTCACTTGCTCCTACATTTTTCTCATGAAACAGAGGTTTTACGATATTTGGATATTTATCTGCATATTCTTGCACTATGGCTCTTGTATTATCAGTAGAACAATCCTCTCCAACTATAACTTCAAAATCAAAATCGCACTTTTGAGTAACTATACTTTCTAAACATTCTTTAATATATTTTTCATGATTGTAGGTTACTATACATACTGAAACTTTTACAGGAAACTTTTCACTTCGTGAAACCGCATTTGCTAGTTTTGGATTAATTTGCATTTAAAAACCTTGTAAATATTTTTTGTCTAATTTGTGTTGAAAAAAGTAATGTAAATAAAAACGAAACTATCCCAACTAAAAATAATTTTATTAATACCATCATATTATAAACCATTTGAATATCTAAAATATAGTATTTCATAATTAAAACTACTCCATAACCACCTATAAACATTTTGATTATATTGTACAGCCATTTTATATGCTCACCTTTTAAAAACTTTTTATGAATAAAACCTATCCAAAATAGTAAAAAACATAAGTTTATAATAAACCATAAAACACCAGTTTCTATTGGTCCATAGTTTGAGGCTATATATATTTGAAGGGGTATTAAGATTATTGCATATATTAAATTTCCTCTTACATGTAGTTTTAAATCACCTTTTGCATACTGTAAATAGTATGCAAAAGCAGCTGATGAAACTACAACATTTCCTAAAACATACCAAATCAAAATTTTACTTGCATTTTGAGCTGCTATTTCATCATGTGTCCAAAGATAAAGTATCTCTTGAGCGTATATAACCAAAAGTGCAGATATAGGAACTACAACCATAAGTGCGATTTCTAAACTAAAAAAATATACCCTTTTAAATCCTTCTTCATCTTTTCTTTCTGAATAATATACAAGTCTTGGCATAATAGCTCCACTTATTGCATTTCCAAGTACAAATACACCATTTGCTATTACAATAGCTAAAGAAAAATATCCATATTGTTCAAGAGGAATAGTTTTTGAAAGTATTAGCTTATCTATTTGTGTTACGACAACCCAAATAATACTTCCAAAAGCTATAGCAAAAGAAAACTTATAAATTTTTTTTAGTACTTCAAAAGAGTAAAGAATATTCTGTTGTACTTTCTCAAAATTTGTATATGTAAAATACTGAATAACTAAAAGTTCAAAAATACTAACTATCATTTGATATATAAAAAATACCAAGATAGAAGCCTCAAAAAAATAAAATGCCCCTAAAACTCCAACAAATCTAACAGTATTTGAAATAATTTCAAAACTATTCAACCATACTTGTCTTTCAAGTCCTGATACAACTCCACTATAAAGACTAGAAACCCATCTAGTCCCTACAACAACACCCATAAAACAAACAGCATAAGATACAGTTTTCAAATCAAGATTTTCAACTTTTAACCAAGAAGAAGAGATATAACCACTTAAAAATATAATACCTAAAGCCATAACTAAACCAGTAGATACAAATATAGTTTCAAATGTTCTTAAAACTGTTCTAAGTTCAAAAGTATCAATACTTTCAGCTCTATATCGTGCACTCTCTCTTGCAAGTGTTGGCTTCATACCCAGATCAAGAAGTTGCATCCATGATTGAAGCATAATATAAAATCCAATAAGCCCAAATGCCTCACTTCCAAAATAAGATAAATATAATGGCATCATAAAAATACCAATAAGTGCTTTGTAAGCTTGTCCTATGTAGTTTGCTATGATGTTTTTTTTGAGGCTTATTAGTTTATTCAAACTAAACTCCCACCATCAACAACAATTTGCTGACCAGTAACCCAACTAGATTTATCACTTAAATAAAATTCGACCATATCAACAATTTGTTGAACTTTTCCAATTCCCAAAGGATAAATTTCTACAAAATGCTTCACTAATTCTTCATTTTCAAAGCTCTTTTCAGTCATTTTTGTTTTAATAGCCCCAGGAAGAATAGAATTTACTCTAATATTAGGTGCAACTTCCAAACTTAATACTTTCATATAAGCATCAAGTGCCGCTTTAGAAGCAGAATAAGCAGCTTTTACTTTATACCCTCTAATAGCACTTATACTAGATATAAATAAAATATTTTTTAACTCATTTTTATTTACACTTCTTTTTAAAAGAATATTTATTATTTCAACTACACTATAAAAATTTACTTTCATAAGCTTTTCAATAGAATCATAATTAAGCAATTTTACTGGTAAATTGTCATCTATCCCAGCACAATGAACAAGTTTCTCTATTACTATTTCATTCTTTTCCATTAAAGCTTTTAAAGAACTGGAAATACCATCAACTAACGATAAATCATAACACCAAAATAGGCTATTTTCTACATCATTTGATAATATTTCTAAATTTTCATGATTTCTTCCATGAAAAATAATATTATATTCTTTTGCCAATCTCAAAGCCACTTCTTTTCCTATACCTGAAGTGGCTCCTGTTATTAAAACATATTTTTTCATTTTTGTTTAGATTTAATAACTGCTTTAATATCTGCAACTGTCTTAACATTTGCAATATCAGGTTGAAAAAGATTAACACCATATTGTTTATCTATATAAGATAGAAGTGTTAATCTAGCTAAAGAGTCCCACATATCACTTTCAGTCAAGATTTCATCATCACTTATACTATCTACTTCTAAAATATCTGCCATCTCAATATTTAATTCTTTCATTTATTACTCCTCATATTCAATTATTTCACAACTATTAAGGCTACCCATATCTAGTATCATACTAGCCCATGTAAGTCCAACACCAAAACCTGCCAAACACAGCTTTAACTTTTTATCTTCCAATAATTTAGAACCTAAATTATGAGTGATATTTACAGGAATTGTTACAGAATTAGAATTTCCATAAATTTCAACTATATTGTTTGGCATTTTTTCTCTAGCAACTTCTATTTTATCAGCCAGTTTTTCAAGCATAAATTTATTTGGCTGATGAAACATATAATAATCTACATCATCTTTTGATAGATTATTTACTTTTAAAATTTCATCTACCATAAGTGGTACTTCTAGTTGCACAAAACTAAATACAGAAGCACCTTCCATATTTAAGTTTTCTAAACTTCTAAAATTACCATCTCCCACATCAATATCTTTTGATGTATCTTTATTTGAAGGCATTCTAAAAGCACCTGCTGGAATTTTCAACACCATGGCATCTTTCCCACGATTTTTTGTAAATATTTTTATATCACTTGTATTATTATCATTTTCTATAATTGTAACTGCTCCAGCATCGCCAACTACAGGAAAGCTATTTCTATCTTTATTATTGATTTTTCTACTTAAAGTATCACCATTTAATAGTGCTACTTTATTTATACCATCTTGTTCTAGTAGCATAAATGCTTGTTGAAGCCCTATTATAAAACCTGCACATCCATGATTTATATCAAAACACAAACTATCCTCTTTTAAGCCTAACTTTCCATGTAAAATAGAACTCGTTGGTGGTATAAAATGATCAGGTGTATGAGTTACAAAAATCATAGCATCGATACTTTCTCTTTGTAATCCTTTATTTTCAACAAGATGATTAAAAGCAAATTCACATAAATCTGAAGCGGTAATATTTTCAGGTGCAATTCTGTGTTCATCAAATCCCATAATCTCTTTGAGCTTCATACATTTTGCTCTTGAAAAGCTATAGTTTTCTATCTCATCATCAAATCTTGATATTTGGGAAGGTACAACTGAAACAATATCAGTAATTTTTTTTCCTTTAAAATTCAATATCATGTTTATCCCTAAATATATTTTTGAACTAATTTTTCAATCGTATCAATATTTTGAAAATTTTCAGGAGTCATTTCTGTACCTTCAATTGATATTTCAAATACTTCATCTAAACTTGAAACCAGAGTAATCAAATCAAATGAATCAAGTAATCCATCTTCTAAAAAATTATCAGAATTTGCAAAATCAAACTCTGGTCTAATATTTTCTAATACCTCTTTTATTTTATTTTTCATTTTCTACCTCTTTTTTAAATATAATATCTTTTAAATCCTCGAATGAATAGCCAAAACTTTTATACAATTTTATTGCTATTTCATTGTTCTCTAATACCCACAATTGTTTTTTCTTTATTTGTTTAGTTAAATATAAATATTGTTTCATTAAAAGCTTTGACAAACCTTGTCCTCTATAGTTTTCGTCTACAAATAAATACCTAAGTTCTGTTACAACTTTTTTTGAATCAAACCATAAAAAACATACAATACTATTCTTATCCAAAATTTTAATTATAGATTGTGTTTTTATAGCTTTTTCAATATCAATATTAGATGGTAAATTTTCTGAATATTTATTAAATTTATGTAAGAATATTAATTTTAAACTTTTAGCATCTGAAATATTACAATATTTTATATTCAGTTCTTCATTTTCTATATCAATAATATAATCATCATTCATAAAACTCATTTTACTCAATCTTGTATATTCAATAAATCCATATTTGTCAATAGTTTTCTTAAGTTCAATATCAATTTTATCTTTATAAATCCACTCTAAAGAACTATTTTTATTCCAATTTGCTTTAATTAATAATAATTCTAAAGAATAAAAACCATTTACCATAAAATAGCTTTTGTAGATATCATATTCTTGATCATATACAAAAAATAGTAAGCCATTAGCATTTTCAATTAATATAATTTTTTTGCCTAATATATTTTGAGAGAGATAATTACTAATAATTTCTTTATGATTTTTTCTAAATTCAAATAATTTTACTTTTAATTCATCAAATGAAATAATCAAATCAATTCCTTCAATTTATTTCTATCAATTTTTCCATTTATATTTAATGGCATTCCATCAAGCAATATAAACTTTGTTGGAAGCATATACTTTGGCAATTTATTATGTAGTGTTAGTAAAATAGCTTTTTGTTCTAGTTTTTTCGCTGATTCATAAATAAGTACTATATTGTTATTTTCATTATCATATAATACACAAGCATTATCAACCCCATCTATTGCTAAAATAGCTGTTTCTATCTCTCCTAGTTCTATTCTATACCCCATATGTTTGATTTGAAAATCTTTTCTACCTTTATAGATAAGTTCACCTTTTTTATTGTAATAAACGATATCACCTGTTCGATAAATTTTTTCAGGATAAGCTTTATTAAGCGGATTTTGTACAAATACCAAAGCAGTTTTTTCAGGGTCATTATAATATCCAAGAGCCAAAGAACTACCTCTTACACAAAGTTCTCCTATTTCATTTATTTCACTTATTAAATTATCTTCATCATCAAGTACCAATACATCTGTATTTTTACAAGCATAACCAATAGGAAGTGGTTCATCATCTGCAAAGTCTCTATCTAAAATATAATGCGTACAAATAACTGTGGTCTCGGTAGGCCCAAAGAAGTTAGAATAAATTGTAGACTCTAAATTATTTTTCCAATACATCAAATGTTTTGTAGGCATTGATTCCCCACCATAGAAAACAGTTTTTATTGATAAATTTCTATTTTTCAATAAATCTAATTTAGAAATAGTTGTTAAAATAGATGGTACCCAATATATAAAATTAACTTTCTTTTCTTCTAAATAATCAAGTAATTTAGGAGGAAACATAAATAAGCTTTCAGGAATTAAAACTAAAGTTGAACCAGTAGCTAAAGTAACATATAAATCAGAAGCTGAAATATCAAAATGAAGAGGTGATTGATTTCCTAAAATTAAATTATCATCAAATTTATATTCTCTTACAACCCAATCAATATAATCAACCATTGCTTTATGAGGTAAAGTAACACCTTTTGGAACACCTGTTGAACCAGAAGTATTTAAAATATATACTGGATCCATATCTATTGATGATTTATAATTAATAAAATTCAATTCAATATTTTGAGTAAAATCTATTTCATCAAAAATAATCAATTGAATACTATCATCTAATGCATTTAATAACTTAACACTTTTACTATCTGTAATAATATATTTTATATCTATATTTTTGATAATTGCTTCAATTCTTGAAAATGGGTTTTTTACATCAAGTGGTACATAAAAATCACCATTATAAAGTACACCTAAAAATGATTTAACAGCTTCAATTGATTTTGGTAAAAACACACCAACAGGTAGATTTCTATTTATACTTTTTGATTGTAAAGTTGCAGCTACACATTTTGCATGATGCTGTAAATCTTCAAAACTTATAGAACTTTTTTCATCTATAATAGCTATTTTATTTGGAAATTTTTTTACTGTATTTTCTAAATACTCTAAAACATTTTTTTGCATTTCAACCTCTCTATCTATTTTCTAAATCAATTTCTTGAGTTTTTTGGTGAATAAATCTATCATCACTTTTATTTGATTTTACATAACTGTGTGATGTTATTGTACAGTTATTCCCTATCATTACTTTTGGAAAAATTGTAGCTTTTGTTCCCATTATAAGATTATTTCCAATTATACAATTCCCATTTATAGCAGCATATGGATATAAAATAGCCCTATCACCAACTATACAATCATGACCTATTGCACTATAAGAATTTAATAAAGCATGTTTTCCTAAAGTAATATTTGCATTAATAATACAAAATGGAGCCATAATCAAACCCTCACCTATTTTTGAACTAGGATTAACATAACAACTAGAATGAATATAGCTAAAAAATTTTGCATTTTGTGATTCAAAATAATCAACAATAATATTTCTCCCTGGATTTTCACCAATAGCAATAATAAAAATATCATCTTTTTGAATTTCATATTCTCTTATTTTTCCTAGATATTTTAGTGACTCATCTAAAATTTCATAATGTTCTTTATAATCAACCAAAATACCTTTTAAATTTATATCAGTTAGTAAACCTTTTGATCTATCATAATTTATATATCCTAAAAGCTCTTTTGCAAAACCACCTGCACCTACTATAATTAAATTTTTCATCTATAAATTTTCCTTAATATTTTTGATAATAGTATCTTGAATATATTTTTCAAGTTCTGCATAAATAGGCAAACAAAGTATTCTTTTACTTATATCTCTTGATATTTTGCACTCTTGTTTTGGCTCAATATACTCTAAAGTATCAAGAGATGGATAAAAATATCTTCTTGGAAATATCTGTTTCTCATTTAAAGCTTTTTGCACTTTTAAAAGTTGCTCTTCACTTTTAAAAACTACTGGAAAATAGCTGTAATTTTCTGTAGCATTTTTATTTTGCTCTTGAAATTGAACTAAATCTTTTAACTCTTTTCTATAATTTTCTAAAATATCTTTTCTTCTTTCTTTTATCTCTTCTATGTCATCTAGTACACAAAGTCCCATTGCAGCTTCAAACTCATTCATCTTTGCATTTGTACCTAAATGTAGTATTTCTTCAGTATTTTTGATACCAAAATTAATTAAATATCTTGCTTTTTGTACTAAATTATCATCATTTATAATAATCGCTCCTCCTTCAATACTATGAAAAAGTTTTGTTGCATGAAAACTAAGAGTTGAAATATCTCCATAGTTTAATACACTTTTATCTTTATACTTTACATCAAAAGCATGTGCTGCATCATAAATTACTTTCAAATTGTATTTATTTGCTATTTGTTCTATTTTTTCTACTTCACAAGCATTTCCAAATACATGTACAGGAAGTATTGCTGATGTATTTGGAGTAATTAAATTTTCTATATTCTTTGGATCAAGATTAAAAGATTTTTCATTAATATCTCCAAATATAGGTAAAATATTATTTGTAACAAGTGAACTTGTTGTTGCTACAAATGAAAAAGGAGTAGTGATAACAAAACCTCTTATATCTAAAGTTCTATAAGCTATTTCTAAAGCAACTGTCCCATTTGATACTAAAATTAGATTTTTAACACCTAAATATTCAGCAAGTCTTTTTTCAAGCCTTTGAACTAATGGACCATTATTTGTAAGCCATCCATTTTCATATATCTCATCTATATAAGCTTTATATTTATCTTTATTTGGTAGATACGATTTTGTTACATTTATCATTGTTTTATTCCATATTTATTTAAATACCACTCAATAGTTTTAACTATTCCTGTATCAAAGTTTTCATCTGCTTTCCATCCAAGTTCATTCTCTAATTTACTTGCATCTATTGCATATCTTCTATCATGTCCTGCTCTATCTTCTACAAATCTAATTAATTCTTTATAGCTTTTATCTTTTGGAATTTCTTTATCTAAAATCTCACAAATCCTATTCACTATTTGAAGGTTTGTTCTCTCATTTCTCCCTCCAATATTATATGTTTCTCCAGTTTTTCCATTATGGTAAACTAAATCTATTCCTTTACAATGATCTAATACATACAACCAATCTCTTATATTTTTTCCATCACCATATATTGGTATTGGATTTCCTTTTAATGCATTTCTTATAATAGTTGGTATTAGTTTCTCATCATGTTGTTTTGGTCCATAATTATTTGAGCAGTTTGTAATAACTGTATTTAGTCCAAAAGTTTCATGATATGCTCTTATTATCATATCACTAGATGCCTTTGAAGCTGAATATGGAGAGTTTGGAGAATAAGGAGTGTTTTCTGTAAATAAATCATTTGGATCTTCTGATAGTGTTCCATACACTTCATCTGTTGATATATGATGAAATCTACAATTTTGATATTTTTCTTTATAAACAAATGGTTTATCTATCCAATATCTTTTTGCTACATCAACCAAAGTATAAGTTCCATTTACATTTGTTTGAACAAACACACCTGGATTTTTTATAGAGTTATCTACATGAGATTCAGCTGCAAAATGAATAATACCTTGTATATCATATTCAGTAAAGATAAATTCTATTAATTCTCTATTACAGATATCACCTTTTATAAATTTATATTTAGGATTATTTTCACACTCTTTTAAATTTTCCAAATCTCCTGCATAAGTTAAAAGGTCTAAGTTTACAAGATTATAATTTTGATATTTTTCTAGAAAATATGGTACAAAATTTGAACCTATAAATCCAGCACATCCTGTTACTAGTATTGTTTTATTATTGTTATTGAACATTATCTTCCTTTACCAAATCATAAAGATATTGTCCATATCCATTTTTAGAAAGTGGTTTTGCAATTTCTAAAATCTTTTCTTTATTTATCCAACCATTCTTATATGCTATTTCTTCCAAATAAGCTATTTTATAACCTTGTCTATGCTCTATTGTCTGTACAAATTGTCCAGCTTCAATCAAACTATCATGAGTTCCTGTATCAAGCCATGTAAATCCTCGACCTAAAAGCTCTACTTTTAGTTTATTTCTTTTTAGATATTCTTGATTTACAGTTGTTATTTCTAGTTCCCCTCGATTGCTTGGTTTTACATTTTTTGCTATTTCTACAACACTATTATCATAAAAATATAGTCCAGTTACTGCAAAATTTGATTTTGGATTATTTGGTTTTTCTTCTATACTTACAGCTACACCAAATCTTTGTGGGTCTTTTACTTGATATCCAAATACTACTGCACCATCTTTTATTAAAGCTGCTTTTTTAAGCATTGGAGAAAACCCTTGACCATAAAAGATATTATCCCCTAAAATCAAACAAACACTATCATCTCCTATAAACTCTTCACCTAAAATAAATGCTTGTGCTAGTCCATCTGGGCTTGGTTGGATTTTATATTCTAATTTTATTCCCCAATCACTTCCATTTCCCAAAAGTTCTTCAAATCTTGGTAAATCCTCAGGTGTCGAAATAATAAGTATTTCTTTAATTCCAGCTAACATTAGAACAGAAAGAGAATAATATATCATTGGTTTATCATATATTGGAAGTAATTGTTTACTTATACTTCTTCTTACTGGATATAGTCTTATCGCACTCCCTCCTGCTAATATTATCCCTTTCATTTACTTATAACTTCCCATCAGCTTCATCTAAAATAGATTTTATATCAAATACTATATTTTCATTTGTTTTAAGTTTTAATTGTTTAAATTCATTATGAGCTACAGCTAAAACGATTGCTTTATATTTATCTATATTTAATTCTTTTATTAGTTTTAGATTATATTCATGTTCTACTTCTTTTGTATCTGCCCATGGATCATAAATATCTATATTACATCCAAATTCTTGTAGTTCTTCTATAACATCAATTACTCTAGAATTTCTTATATCTGGACAATTTTCTTTAAAAGTAATTCCTAATACTAATACTTTTGAACCTTGCATTTTATGACCTTTTTTTATCATAAGCTTTATTACTTGATTTGCTACATATATACCCATATTATCATTTAGCTTTCTTCCTGCTAGAATAATTTCTGGGTTATATCCTATACTTTGAGCTTTATGAGTAAGATAATATGGATCAACACCTATGCAGTGTCCTCCAACAAGACCTGGTTTAAATGGTAAAAAATTCCACTTCGTTCCAGCTGCAGCTAAAACATCATTTGTATTGATACCAAGTTTATTAAAAATAATTGCTAATTCATTTACAAAAGCTATATTTATATCCCTTTGAGAGTTTTCTATAACTTTTGCAGCTTCAGCAACTTTTATTGTAGGTGCCAGATGAGTACCAACTGTTATAATACTAGCATATAGTTCATTCACTTTTTTACCAATTTCAGGAGTACTTCCAGAAGTTACTTTAAGTATTTTTGTAACAGTATGTTCTTTATCTCCTGGATTGATTCGCTCTGGACTATATCCACAGAAGAAATCAATATTAAATTTTAAATTTGAAAATTTTTCTAAAATAGGAACACAATCTTCTTCTGTTGCTCCTGGATAAACAGTAGATTCATATATAACAATATCATCTTTTTTAAGTACTTTTCCAACTGTTTCACTAGCTTTTATAAGTGGAGTTAAATCTGGTCTTCTATTCTTATCAATTGGCGTTGGAACTGTTACTATATATATATTACAATCTCTTATATCATCAATATGTAAAGTAAACTTCATACCATTTTTTATAGCTTCATTCACTTGCTCTTTTGATAATTCCAATGTTCTATCATATCCACTTGATAATTCATCAATTCTCCATTTTGATATATCAAACCCTACTACTTCATATTTACTACTAAAAGCATGAGCCAAAGGAAGTCCAACATACCCAAGACCAATTACACAAATTTTACTCATCTTATTTTATTTCCTTTCTTATCGTATCCAAAAAATTCTAAATACCAATCTACAAATCTATTAATACCATCTTGTATTGGTGTTGCTGGTTTATAATCCAAATCTTGTACCAAATCACTTACATCTGCATATGTTGCTGGTACATCTCCAGCTTGAATTGGCATCATATTTTTATCTATTATTTTTCCAAGTTTATTTTCAATAGCAGTTATAAAATCCATAAGTTTTACTGGATTATTATTCCCAATATTATAAACTTTATAAGGTGCTGAAGAAGTTGAAATTTGTCCTGTTTTTCCATTCCACTTTTCATCTTTTTTTGCAGGATTATCTATAACTCGAATTACTCCTTCAACAATATCATCTATATATGTAAAATCTCTTAACATTTCACCATTATTAAATACATCTATTTTTTTTCCTTCAAGAGCTGCTTTTGTAAATAAAAATAGTGCCATGTCAGGTCTCCCCCAAGGTCCATAAACTGTAAAAAATCTTAGACCAGTAGTTGATATTCCAAAAAGATGGCTATAAGTGTGAGCCATAAGTTCATTTGATTTTTTACTTGCAGCATAAAGGCTTATTGGGTGGTCTACATTGTGATTTGTAGAAAAAGGAAGTTCTTCATTTAATCCATAAACAGATGAACTACTTGCATAAGATAGATTTTTTACTACATTATGTCTACAAGATTCTAGAATATTCATAAACCCTATAATATTACTTTGCATATAAGCATCTGGATTTGTAAGGCTATATCTAACCCCTGCTTGAGCTGCAAGGTTACAAACTGCATCAAACTTTTGCTCTTTAAAAAGTTTCATCAGAACTTCTTTATCTTCAAGATTTAGTTTTATAAATTTATAATTTTTATCTATTTTTGAAGTTATTAACTCTCCATAAACTATATTTTTTCCCTCTTCAAAGGCATTTATGATTCCAGCTCTTTGAAGTCTTCCATATTTTACATTTACATCATAGTAGTCATTTATATTGTCAAGTCCTATGACTTCATCTCCTCTTTCAAGAAGTTTTATAGCCAAATGACTTCCTATAAATCCTGCTGTTCCTGTTACTAGTATTTTCATATTTTTCCCTTTATTTAACTATCACTTCTAAAAATATCTCTAGTATAAACCTTATCTTCTACATTTTTAAGGTTTCCACTTTGTCTATTTGCTACTATTACATCTGAAATAGTTTTAAACTCATCTAAATCTTTTATTACTTTTGAGTTAAAAAAATTATCTTCATTTAATACAGGTTCATATATTACTACTTCTATACCTTTTGATTTTATTCTTTTCATTATTCCTTGTATTGCACTACTTCTAAAGTTATCTGAGCCTGTTTTCATAACAAGTCTATAAATTCCCACAACTTTGGGATTTTTATTTATAATTGAATCTGCTATAAAATCTTTTCTTGTAGAGTTTGATTTTACAATAGCTTCTATTAGATTACTTGGCACATTACTATAATTTGCTAAAAGTTGTTTTGTATCTTTTGGCAAACAGTATCCACCATATCCAAAGCTTGGATTATTATAGTGTGTTCCAATTCTTGGATCTAATCCTACACCATCGATTATTTGTTTTGTATTAAGATTGTGAATTTGAGCATAAGAGTCTAATTCATTAAAATATGCAACTCTCATAGCAAGGTAAGTATTTGAAAATAGTTTTATAGCTTCAGCTTCAGTTGAATCTGTAAATAAAATTGGAATATCTTTTTTTATAGCACCTTGTGATAGTAAAGAAGCAAAAAGTTCAGCTCTTTTACTTTTTTCACCTACAATTATTCTACTTGGATATAAGTTATCATATAATGCTTTTCCTTCTCGCAAAAACTCTGGAGAGAAGATTATATTATTTGTATTAAATTTCTCTTTTAAGTTTTTTGTATATCCAACAGGAACAGTTGATTTTATGATCATAGTTGCATTTGAGTTTATTTCTAAAATATCTTTTATAACTGCTTCAACACTTTTTGTATTAAAGTAGTTTGTTTGAGAATCATAATCTGTTGGAGTTGCTATGATTATAAAATCTGCATTTTTATAAGCTTCATTTTTGTCTAAAGTTGCTTTGAAGTTTATGTTGTCTTTTTTCAAATACTCTTCAATTTCTTTATCTTCAATAGGAGATACTTTTTTATTTAATATTTCTACTTTTTGCGGGATTATATCTAGTGCTATTACTTGATTATGTTGTGCTAATAATAAGCCATTCGAAAGCCCTACATATCCTGTCCCTACTATTGCTATTTTATAAGTCATCTTTATTATCCCCCTAAAGATTTTCAAGTTTTAAAAAAGAAATAATATAAAATTTTATCTTAATTTATGGTTTAGCTTAAATTTTCATAAGGAAACTTTTTGTTCTTTTTCCATAAGATTTGTCTTTCCACATCGAGGACATGGGTTTCCAGAGTTTGAATGACAAGAGTAACAAAACATAGTTGTACAAGTTTCACAACTAAGTTTGCAATGTTTACAAACATAAGTTTTTTCTCTTTTAAATCTCTTTTTCTTACCAAATAGCCATCCAAACATACAAATCCTTTTTTTAATAAATATAGTATATTTGATATAAAAACTATTTATAATGATTTATATCAAGCATTTATATAAGAGAGTAAATAAGTTTTGATAAGATTTTTTTCAAATCATTTTGCTCTTTTGAACTAAGAATTGAAAAAGAATCATCAAGTCTAATAGATGTCTTTTTCACACAATCTTCTATTAGAAGAATTCCATTTTGAGTCAAAGTAACTAAAGTTTTCCTTTTATCATCTTTTGAAATGTCTCTTTTTATAAGATCTCTATCTTGAAGTTTTTTTAATACCTTTGTCATACCACCAGAAGAAAAAATAGTAGCATCATAAAGTTCAGTTGGAGTTAGTGAGTGTTCAATATTATTAAAATATAAAGCTGCCAATACATCAATATCAGAATGTAATAAATCATAATTACTCTTAAAAAAGGCCTCCGAACTATTATGCAAGCTCTTTGTAATTAATAACATAGGTAATGATAGAGTAAAAACTTCATGACATTCATTTTGTGATACTCTTTGGTAAAAATCATCTAAATATTTCTTATTCATAGGTAGAATTTTAGCAAAATAATCTTTAAATTATCTTTCTAGCAAGATAAACTTAAGATAAAAGAAGATAAAATTCACCTTTATTTAAAAAGGAGTAATCTTGAAAAAATTATATTTTTCTTTTTTTGTACCTCTTTTTTTATATAGCCAAAATTTAGATGAATTAGTAAATTTATCTATTGAAAATAAGCTAATAGATGCTTCAGTTCAAAATATTGAAGCAGTAAAAGAAGATTATAAAAGCGTACAAAGTGGATATTTACCAAAACTAGATGTTGGTGCTGGATATTTTTATACAGAAAAAGAGAGTGCAAGTGCAGCTCAGCAAAGAGTAAATGCTTATGGTAGCGTAAACTATTTACTCTATGATGGAGGAAAAAAATCAGATATTTATGACTCTTATGCAAACAGTATAAAAAGTAGTGAAAAAAGCCTAGAAGCACTTAAAAATGATTTATCTTTAAATGTAGTAAACTATTATTATAACTATTTATCTCTACTAGCTCAAAAAGATACTAAACTTCAAGAAATAGCAGAATTAAATGCACAAAAAGAGAGAATCTCAAGATTTTTTGATGCAGGAAGTACAACAGAAGATGAACTTCAAAAAATTATTTCAAGAGTTGAAAATGCAAATGTAAATTTACAAGAGATAGAACTTCAACTTACTACAATTTTACACAATCTTGAGTATATAACTGGGAATTCTGTAAGTATAAGTGAAGGTTCAAAAATTGAACTTTTAGATAAGCAAAAAGAGCAAAATCTAAGATTTGACATTCAAGCTTTAGAGTATGATATAAAAACAAAACAAAATAATGCAAATGCTCAAAAAAGCGGTTATTTACCAACTATTACACTAGATAATACTTTTACATATTATGATAATGAATATAAAAATAAAAATTTAGCTCAAAATAATATTGACCATCAAAATGTAGCAAGTGCAAATATGAAATGGAATATCTTCTCTTTTGGAGAGACTAAACATAAGGTAGAGTCAAAACAAAAAGAGTATTTAGCAAGTAAATCAAAATATGAGTATGAAAAGAATAGAGCAAATGTAGATTTACAATTAGCACTTAAATCTTATGAGATAGCAAAAGCGAAAATAAAATCTAGTGAAGCAAATATAAAAGCTTCTCAAAGTGCTTATGAAATAATAAAATCAAAATTTGAAAATGGACTTATAGATAATGTTGCATTTTTACAAAGTTTAACAGAAAAATATGATGCAATAAGTCAACACAAAACAGCTTTAAATGATTTAGAAATAAAAAAAGCAAATATTATTTACCATAGTGGTGAGAAATTACAGGAGTATATAAAATGATAAGAAAATCGATAATTACAATATCTTTACTTTTTGGATTAAACAATCTAATGGCAAATGAAGCACCTGCACTGCCTGTAGAAACTTTTAAAGTTACACAGCAAACAAACACTACAAATAAAACTTATCCAACTATTCTAAAAGCTTATGAACAAGTTGATGTTATGGCGAGAGTTTCAGGGACTTTAACAAAAAAACATTTTACAGAAGGGGATTTTGTAAAAAAAGGAACTCTTTTATATAGTATAGAACCAGATACTTATCAAGCAATTTTAAATGTAAAAAAAGCAAATTTTATAAAAGCAAAAAAAGATTATGAAAGAGCAAAAACTCTTATAGCTTCAAAAGCAATCAGCCCTCAAGCTTATGATGATTATACTTTTCAATATGATAGTGCAAAAGCAGCTTTAGATGAAGCTCAAATAAACCTAAATTATACAAAAGTTGTTGCTCCAATAGATGGAATTATTGGAATAAAACATCATGACGTTGGAGATTTAGTTGGAAGTAATGCAAATAATTCACTTCTTGTTACTATTACAAATACAGATCCTATTCATGCAGAATTTTCTTTACCAAAAGATGATATAAATAAATATCTTTCTCAAATCAAAGGTGACTCTGTAAAAATAAATCTTTTAATAAATGGTAAAAAATATGAAGGTGGAGTAATTGATTTTATCTCTCCTATAATTGATGCCTCAACAGATACTCTTCTAGTTAGAGCAAAATTTGAAAATAAAAATGCAGATTTAATAGCTGGAAATTTCACAAAAATAGAAATTGACAATTTATCTTTAGGAGATGTTTTTGTTGTGCCTGAAAATGCTGTTATTAAAACTGCCCAAGCAAGTATAGTAATGGTAATAGATGAAAATAATATAGCAAAACCGAGACCTGTTCTTGCTGGTGATTTAGTTGAAAATGGAGTTGTTATAAAAGGTGGTTTAAAAATAAATGAGCAAATTGCTATTAGTAATCTTGCGAAATTAAGACCTGAAACAAAAGTTCAAATAGTAAATAAAGAGAAATAGTTATGATTTCAGCATTCTTTATAAAAAACCCCGTTTTTGCTGGTGTTTTAAGTATAATTATTTTCCTTGTTGGGTTAATCTCTATGGTTAATCTTCCAATTGAACAATCCCCTAGGGTTTTACCTCCACAAATTATTGTTAGTACTGCTTATCCAGGGGCTAGTGCAGATACTATTGCAAAAACTGTTGCTGCACCTCTTGAAGAGCAAATAAATGGTGCAAAAAATATGCTTTATATGAACTCTCAAGCAGAAGATAGTGGAAGATTAAGTATAAATGTATTTTTTGAAGTTGGAACAGATCCAGACCAAGCAAAAATCGATGTAAATAATAGAGTTCAAGCAGCACTTGCATCTATGCCTGAGCAAGTAAAAAGACAAGGTGTAGTTGTTGGAGAGAAAAGCCCTAGTATTTTACTTTTTGCTATGCTTCAATCTCCAAATAAGACTTATGACTCTTTATATCTTTCAAACTATGCTCTTTTAAATATGGTTGAAACTCTAAAAAGAGTTGAAGGTGTTGGAGATGCAATGATTTTTGGAGCAAAAGATTACTCTATTAGAATCTGGATTGATCCTGCTAAATTATCAAAATATTCTCTTGCAACAACTGATGTAATTACAGCTATTCAAGAACAGAACAATCAATATGCAGCTGGAAAAATTGGTGCTGAACCACTTGAAAATAAACAGATGTATACATATACTATTCGAACTCCTGATAGATTTAGTGATCCTAATCAATTCTCAAATATTGTTATTAGAGCAAATGAAGATGGAAGTAGTTTAAAATTAAAAGATGTTGCAACTGTTGAATTAGGAGCTAGCTCTTACGGTGTTCAAACAAGATTAAACAATTCTCCATCTATTCCAATTGGAGTATTTTTACAAAGTGGAGCTAATGCTTTAGATACTGCAAAAGCCATAAAAAAAGCACTTGAAGATGCAAGTAAAAACTTCCCTCAGGATATGACTTATAGTATCCCTTATGATAGTACAGATTTCATTGTTGCTTCTATTGAAGAAGTTGTAAAAACATTTGTTGAAGCACTTTTACTTGTTATTTTAATTATTTTCATCTTCTTACAAAGCTGGAGAGCAACTATTATTCCTTTAATCGCTGTTCCAATATCTATTGTTGGAGCTTTTGCAGGAATGTATGTTTTAGGATTTAGTATCAATCTTCTAACTCTTTTTGGTCTTGTTCTTGCTATTGGAATTGTTGTTGATGATGCTATTATTGTTATTGAAAACATTGAAAGACATATGGAAGAAGGAAAAACTCCACTTGAATCAGCATATATTGCTATGAAAGAGGTAACAGGTGCTCTAATCGCCATTATTTTAGTTTTAGGTGCAGTTTTTATACCTGTTGCATTTATGGGTGGTTTATCAGGAGAGATGTATAGACAATTTGCCATAACAATAGTTATTTCAGTTATAATTTCAGGATTTGTTGCTATTACTTTAACACCATCTTTATGCGTAAGAATATTAAAAAATAAAAAACATGAACCAAAAGGCTTTGCAAAATGGTTCAATAATATGTTTGATAAGTTTACAAGTGGATACTCTTTTATAGTTAAAAAAACAATTAGATTCTCTTTAATATCTATTCTACTTTTTGGTGGATTACTATTTGTTTCATGGGATATGTTTAAATCTATGAAGACAGGACTTATTCCAGATGAAGATCAAGGAACAATATTTGTATTTGGATTTAACCCTCCAGGTTCTTCACTTTCAAGAACACTTAGTTTAAGTGAAGAGATAAATGCAATAATTGAAAAAGATCCTAATGTAAATAATATAATAACTCTTGCAGGATATGATTTTACAACATCAGCAGAAAGAACTCATACTGTTGCAACTATTATTAAATTAAAAGATTGGAGTTTAAGACCAAATCCAGACCAAGATGCACAAGCACTTTTAAAGAAATTTAGTAAACAATTAATGGGTACTAGTGAAGGTTTCTCTTTTGCAGTTGTTCCACCTCCAATTATGGGGATGAGTGTTACTGGTGGATTTGATATGTATGTTCAAGATAGAAATGGAAGATCAATAGAAGAACTTGGAAATGCTGTAAATCAAATCATTGCAAAAGCAAGTACAAGACCTGAATTAGTTGGTGTTAGAACTTCATTAGCTGCAAATATCCCTCAGTTTAAAATCGATGTAGATATTGAAAAAGCAAAAGCAAAAGGGGTAAATGTAAATGATATTTATAGCACTATAAATGCAACTTTTGGAAGCTTTTATGTAAATGATTTCTCACTTTATGGAAGAACTTATAAGGTAAATTTACAAGCAATTGAAGAGTATAGAAATAATATAAATAATATGCAAAATATATTTGTGAGATCTAAAAATGGTGAACTTTTACCACTTAACTCTTTTGTTACGGCAAAACAACAAGTTGGAGCGGATTTAATAGAGAGATTTAACCTTTTCCAAGCTGCAAAAGTTTCAGGACAACCAGCTCCTGGATATAGTTCTGGAGATGCTTTAAATGCTATTGAAGAAGTTGCAAATGAAGTTTTACCTAGTGGTTATACAATTTCATGGGTAGGAACTGCTTATCAAGAGAAACAAATTGGTGGAAGTTCAGCACAAGCATTTATCTTTGGTATTGTATTCTTATTCCTAATTCTTGCAGCTTTATATGAAAGATGGTTATTACCAATTTCAGTTGTTTTAGCTGTTCCTTTTGCTATATTTGGAGCAATCTTAGCTACAAATATAAGAGGATTAGATAATAATATCTATTTCCAAATTGGACTTTTAGTTCTTGCTGGACTTGCTGCTAAAAATGCTATTTTGATTGTAGAGTTTGCTTTACAAAAAAGAAAAGAAGGGTTTAATCTTGTTGATGCAGCACTAGAAGCTGCAAAAGTGCGATTAAGACCAATTATTATGACATCTTTAGCATTTACTATTGGTGTTTTACCACTTGCTATTAGTGGAGGAGCTGGAGCTGCTAGTAAACACTCTATTGGAACAGGTGTTATTGGTGGAATGCTTACAGCAACATTTATAGCAATTATTTTTATCCCACTATTTTATATACTTATCTCTAGATTAAGCCGTGAAAAAGAGGGAAGTATTACAGCAGATTTAAAAAAAGAAGAAAATAGTAATAGTGAGAAATAGCCATTTTTGGCTATTTCTATCAAGATAAAGGGTAGATTATAGATATTTATATAAACATCATGGATAGCTTATTATATATGAGCTATTTTGAAATTATTGCAGTTTTTTTATCTATTCTTTATCTTCTTTTAGCAATTAAGCAAAATGCCTTTGGTTTTATAGCTGCTTTTTTTAGTACCCTAATATACTCTATTTTATTTTTTGATGCAACTTTATTTATGTCTTCACTTTTAAATGCATACTATTTAATTATGGCAATATATGGTTATTATAGCTGGAAAAGAGGGTTTAAAATTGAAAATTCTAAGGAATTAAAGGTTTCAACTCTAACTCTAAAATCTCATATTAAACTCATCATCTTTTTATCTATATTATCTTTCATAGTTGGGTATTTTATGCAAAATTATACAAATGCCTCTTTTGCTTATCTTGATAGTTTTGTAACCATTTTCTCTCTAAGTACTACATATTTACTAACAAAAAAAGTTTTAGAAAACTGGATTTATTGGGTTTTTATAGATAGTTTTGCTATATACTTATACTATCAAAAAGAGTTCTATCTTACAGCCGTTCTATTTTTTATCTACACTATTATGGCTATTTTTGCATATTTTTCTTGGAAAAAGGAGAATTTATCTTGAATATAGAGGAGATAAAAAATCTAAACATTTTTGGGAATCTTAATATTTCAATAGAGATATTAAAATCTCAAGGTTTCAACAATATAAGCTATTTAATCAAAACAAAAAATCAAAACTATGTTTTAAGAGTTTTTAAATCAAATCAAAGTGTAAATATTAGTAGAGAATTTGAGTTTAAAACACAAGAAATGGCAAATAAACTAAATATTGCTCCAAAACCAATTTTTTTAAATGATAATTTTATGATTTATGAATATTTAAATGGTGTGCATAAGGAAAAACTATCAAAAAATGAACTAAAAAATCTTATTTCTACAATAAAAACATTACACTCTATTAAACAAAAATCAAAGAGCTATGACTTCAAAAAAGATTTTAAAAGCTACAAAAAAAACCTTAAAAATAAAAACAGTAAAGATATACTAAAAAAGCTAAAATCAGCTCTTAAAAGATCAAAAAAGTATAAAAAAGAGCTTGTTTTATCACACTTTGATTTAAATCCAAAAAATATTTTGTTTTCACAAAATAGTGTTAGAATAATAGACTGGGAATATGCTGGAACAAATGATAGATTTTTTGATTTGGCTTCTATTTGTATTGAGTTTAAGCTTGATAAAAAAATGGAAAAAGTGGCTTTAAAAAGCTACTTTAAAACTGAAGCTTTAAAAAGAAAAAAGTTCAAATACTATACAAAAAAGCTAGAAACTTTTAAAATAATCTACAAAAGTTTCTGCTATTTATGGTTTAGTTCTCAAAATTTGGCTTAAGAGAAAAAGAGCTTTCTAAAAGCTCTCCCACTCATCAGTTTCTACCTTTTCACTTATTTTTTCAAGCTTTTTTGGTTTTGGTTTTTCAGCACTTATATCCTCAATATTTTTCTTCTCTTTCTTACTATTTTCAATATTTACATAGCTATGTTTTTGCGATACATTTGTCTGCATTTGCTTAGCTTTTACACTATTTTTCCCTATAAACTCTTTTTTATTTGCATCTTCTACTATTAGTCTTGCTATCTCATCAGCATTTAATGCTATATCATTTGTTTGTGAAGCAATAGCTGCATTTTGTTGTGTTTGACGGTCAAGCTCATTTACAGCATCATTTATCTGCTCTATTCCATTTAACTGCTCTTTACTAGACATCTCTACATCATTTATTAAATTTGTAGTTGAAGTAATAGATTCATTTAAACTTTTATAACCAGCTATCATATTTGAAGCTATAAGTTTTCCTTCATTTGCCTTTTGTGTAGCCTCTTGAACTATTCTTTTAATCTCACTCGCAGCTTCAGCACTTCTACTTGCAAGATTTCGTACCTCTTGAGCAACAACTGCAAAACCTTTTCCAGCTTCACCAGCTGTTGCTGCTTCAACTGCTGCATTTAGGCTTAGAATATTTGTTTGGAAAGAGATATTATCTATTACAGAAATTGCCTCATTTACTAGATTTACTTTTATATTTATCTCATCCATAGCAAAAGTTGTCTGATTTGCCAATTTCTCGCCCTCAGTTGATGCTTTTATAATCTCATTTGAGTAACTTGCCATTTTTGCTATATTTTCTGTGTTATTTCTAATATTACTTGTAATCTCTTCAAGAGCTGCGGCTGTCTCTTCAAGTGAAGCTGCTGCCTCATTTGAGCTTAAATTTAATTTATCAACATTTGCCAAAAGAAGTTTTGAACTATCTTCCAAAGTCAATCCATTTGCTTTATTTTCTACCAACATATTGTTTATAATAGTGGCTAGTTCATTTATACCATTTACAATTTTCCCATTATCATTCTCTATTTTCACTCTAAAATCTAACTTAGAAAAACTCTCTAAAACTGCTACAACTTTGTTTATATCAGAACAAACATTTTTTTGAGTAACTTCAAGCATTGCATTAAAGTTATTTTTTAACTCTTCAAGCCCAGTATTATCTGTAATCTTCTCTATTCTACTATTTAAAGAACCTCCTTTAACCTCTTCAACTACTCTTTTTACATCTTGTATCAAAATATCATCTTGTTCTAAAAGCTTTTTTGTTTTTTCAATATTTGTATTTATGACATTTGCCATAGTTCCAAACTCATCTTTACTATCAAGTGTTATAGGAGTTGTTTTATCTGACTCTTTATTTAAAAATGCAAAAAAGCCTAAAAGTCCACCACTAATTGCTGTTAAATTTTTACTTAAAACTTTCATACTATACATAACTATAGCTATTATCAATCCTGTTACAACTAAAGCAAAGATTAAAGAGAAATTTCTCACACTATTTGCCTCTTTCATAAACTCATCAACAGGTACGCTACATGCCAACATCCAATATTTTCCAGTATTTCCAAACTCAAAAGGGTGTGAATAAGTATAAGAGTCTCTACCATCTCTTAAGCTTTTTGTCATAAAATCATAATCCTCACCTTTTATACCTTTTTCAACAATTCCCAAGATTGTAGGATTTGTTGTCAAATTTGAAAAAGGTTTTCCAATAGCTTCACCTCTTGGATGAGATACAACAACTCCGTGAGTTTCATATAAAGATAAATACCCTGTATCAAATAGAACTATTTTTGAAATCCTATCGTTAATAGCTTCAAGAGTAAAATCAACCCCTGTAACTCCTATTATTTTACCATTTACCATAATTGGTGCTGAAATAGTAACCATTAAAACTTTTTTACCACTAGACATCTCATATTCATAAGGAGTTGAAATAGCAACTCTTTTATTATCATAAGCATATTTTATATAAACTTCATTTTTATCAAAATTTGGTAAAGCTTCTAACTCTAAACTACCTTTATTGTTTGTAACTAATGGTTGAAAAGTGCCATTTGGTGCATAATATGGATTTTTATCACTTCCATCATATCTATCAAATATATAACTATCATCTTCAAATCCTATCCAAGCTGTAAATAAAAAGTCATTTTGTTTCAAAATATCTTTGTAAGATTCAACCATCCCAGCTTTTGTCAAAGTCTCTTTTGTATTTATAGCAATTTCTACTCTATTTACCATAGATTGTACAATTTTTATTGTACTATCAAAAACTGCTTTTTCTTCATTTGCATAAGATTTAACAGTCGCTTTTATATAGTTTTTTGCTTGTAAATCTGCGTTTTCATACGAATAGCTAGTTATAAAATATATCATAGCTCCCAAAGAAACTATTACTGTACCGACCAAAATTAGCAGTAATTTTGTACCGAAATTTGTATTTCTCATTATCTTTATATCTCCATTTCAATTGTATCTGTCTAAGATTTTATCCTTTTTTTTTCAAAGTCTCTTATAGAAGTAATGATACTATTTATAAAAATCTTCCAAATCGTAGTAAAAAAGTAACACCATAAGTAAAAGAGTAACACTATAGATAATATATTTATAAAATCTACAATTTAATTGGATTTTTGATACTATTCAAAAATGAATTTAGAAGAGAAACTCAAACAACTCCCAAATAATGCTGGTGTTTATCAATACTTTGACAATAGTGGACATCTTTTATATATAGGAAAAGCAAAAAATCTAAAAAATAGAGTAAAAAGTTACTTTAAATTTAGCCCTACTTTACAAGCTTCTACTGATTTAAGTCCAAGAATATTCAAGATGATTAGTGAAACCTCTTTTATAGAGTGGATAGTTGTTCCAAATGAACATGATGCTTTAATTTTGGAAAACTCTCTAATAAAACAGCTAAAACCAAAATATAATGTACTTTTAAGAGATGACAAAACATACCCTTATATCTATATAAATTTAAATGAAGATTTTCCCAGACTTGAAATTACTAGAAAAATAGAAAAAGGTAAAAATATAAAATATTTTGGTCCATATTCAAGTGGTGCAAAAGATATGCTTGATAGTATCTATGAGATAGTTCCTCTTGTACAAAAAAAATCCTGTATTAAAGGAAAAAAAGCTTGTCTTTTTTATCAAATAGAAAAATGTTTAGCTCCTTGTGAAGGTAAAATAGATAAAGATGGGTACAAAAAACTTTTAGATGAAGCTTTAACATATATTTATAATAAAATAAAATTAATATCAAAACTAAAAGAAAAAATGCAATTTTACTCAGAAAATTTTAGATTTGAAGAGGCAATGAACTTACGAGATAGAATAAAAACTATTGAAAAATCTCAAATAAAAACTGGTATTGATTTAGCAACAAATGAAGATTTAGATATCTTTGCTATAAAAGTTTCAAATAAAAAAGCAGCTCTTGTAAGAATGTTTATAAGAGATGGTAAACTTGCTTCTTCAAACTATGATTTTATAAAAATAGATGATGAATTAGAGTTTGATTTAGATGAAGCTTATAAAAGGGCTATTATAAACTACTATTCAAATGATTTACCAATTATTCCAAAAGAGATAATTGTAGCCGATGAACTTAGTGAAGTAGAGTGTATTGAAGAATTTTTACAACAAAGATTTAGTAAAAAAATAAAAATAGTAAACCCAAAAATAGATAAAAAATCTACAATTATAAAAATTGCTTTAAATAACTGTGATGAACTTTTAAGACTTGAAAATATTAAAAATGAGAACTCTATTTATGAAGAACTTAAAGAACTATTTTCTCTAAGAACTACTCCAAATATAATAGAAGCTTTTGACAATTCTCATTTAATGGGACAAGCAACAGTTGGGGCAATGATTGTTTGGAATGAAAATTTAAACTCCTTTGATAAAAAAGCTTTTAGACACTACAATCTTGACTCAAAATATGAGTATTCTCAAATGAGGGAGATGTTAATAAGAAGAGTTGAAAGTTTTAGCAAAAATCCAGCTCCTGATTTGTGGGTAATTGATGGTGGTGAAACTTTGCTAAAACTTGCTTTTGATATTATAAAAAGTGTTGGAGTAAATTTAGATATTATTGCAATTGCTAAAGAGAAAATTGATGCAAAGGCACATAGAGCAAAAGGTAGTGCAAAAGATATAATTCACTATAAAAATGAAAAAGATGAGTTCAAAAACTTTAACTTACCTACAAGTGATAAAAGACTACAATTCGTACAAAGATTAAGAGATGAAGCTCATAGATTTGCAATAAGTTTTCATAAAAAACAAAAAAGAGTTCAAGATAAACAGATATCTTTACTTCAAATCAAAGGTATAGGTGAAGCAAAAATCAAAAAACTTCTTTTATATTTTGGAGAGTTTGACAAAATAAAAAGTTCATCTTTTGATGAATTAAAAAATGTTTTAAATGAAATAGATGCACAAAATATAATTGACTATTTTAAAAAGGAAGAGTGTGGCAAAAATATTATTAAATAAAAAAAATCTTTTTTATAATCTTGAAGTTATTAGTAAAAAAGCAACAAATAAAAATAAAATTGCTGTTGTTTTAAAAGATAATGCTTATGGTCACGGGTTAATTGAAATAGCAAAATTATGTTATGAATTTGGGATAGAAAAAGCAGTTGTAAGAACTATAGAAGATGCAAGAAAAATAGAAAGTTATTTTTCATATATTTTAGTTCTAGCAGACCAAACTTTTCACAACTATTCACATACTTTTCACATAGCAATAAATAGTTTAGATGATATAGAAAAAGTACCACAAAATGCAAATGTTCATCTCAAAATTGATACAGGAATGCACCGAAATGGAATAGCAATAGAAGATATAGAAGTGGCTATTTTAGGGCTTCTTAAACATAAAGCCAATATTACAGGGGTTTTCACACATCATAGAGGTGCTGATACTCTAAGTACGGATTTCTTCTGGCAAAAAGAGAATTTTTCTCTTGTAAAAAATAGTGTAAAAAATATATGTGAAAAACTTTTATTACCTCTCCCCTCTTTTCACTCTTGCAATTCAGCAGGGCTTTTTAGAGAGTCAAATTTTGAAAATTTAAACGAAGATTTTGCTAGAGTTGGAATTGCAACTTATGGATATTTAGACAATGATGGAGTATTTGATTTTCCAAAGCTAAAACCTGTTATGTCATTATGGGCTTCTAAAATGGCAACTAGATATTTAAAAAAAGGGCAAAGTATTGGATATGGTGGAAAATTTACAGCAACAGAAGATATGGTAGTAAGTACTTATGATATAGGATATGGAGATGGGTTTTTAAGACTAAATGAAGAAGATAGCTACACAACTCCTAAGGGATTTAAAGTTTTAGGAAGAGTCTCAATGGATAATCTATCTTTAAATAGTAACGAAAATAATATTTGCTTATTTGATGATGTTACTACTTTAGCAAAAATCCATAAAACAATTACTTATGAAATAACTTGTAGCCTAAAAGAGAATATAAAAAAAGAGATTTTACTATAATAAAATATTAAAATAATTTTTTAGAGGAAGATTTTATGGATATAAATTACTATAAAGAGAAGTTAGAACAGTTACAAAAATTATCGAAAACTGGTTTTTGGGAGCTTGATTTAAAAAGCAATAAAATCACCTACTCTAGTGAAATTTATAATATTTTAGAAATAGACAAAGATACTTTTTCACATAAGTATGAAGACTTTTTGAATATTGTAGATTCTAAAGATAGAGAAGCGGTAAATAATTTTTATCTTGACTCCCTAAAAAATATAGAAAAAGAGTATAGCTTTAAACATAAAATTATTACAAAATCTGGAAAAATAAAATATTTAGAGCAAAAATATGAAGTAAAATTTGATGAAAAAAGTTCTCCTATAGCTTTTTTTGGAACAACACAAGATATAAGTGAACAAGAATTTTATAAAAAAAAGTTAGAAGAAGATTTAAAACAGATAAAAAAACAACAAAATGAACTTGAAGCTATATTTAATAACACAATAGATGGTTTAGCAATAATTGATTTAGAGACAAATTTTATAAAAGTAAATAAAACTTATTGTGAAATTACAGGACTTAGTGAAAAAGAACTTTTAAATACAAGTTGCTTAAATCTTACTGCTCCTGAATATTTAGAAGAATCAAAATTAAGCTTTGAAGAATTTTTAGCTACAAATACCTCAAAACCATTTGAAAAAGTTTGTGTCATCAATGACAAAAATATTGAAGTTATGCTCTATCCTTATAGAATTGATGAAAATCATATTATGGTAAATATGAAAGATATTTCAAGAGATAAGTTAATCCAAGAGCAATCAAGACTTATCTCAATGGGTGAAATGGTAGGAAATATTGCTCATCAATGGAGGCAACCATTAAGTATAATCACATCAATAGCTAGTTCAATAAAAGTTCTTAATAATCTAAAAAAGATTGAGAGTGAAGATTTAGATAAAAATATGCAAAAAATTATGGAGCAATCAAACTATCTATCTGATACTATTGATGATTTTAGGAATTTCATAGTAAATACAAGTGATTTAGAAAATCTTAGCATAATAAAAACTCTTAAAAAATCTCTATCTCTACTTGATTCTGCTATAAAGATGAATAAAATTAGAGTTATTACAGACTTTAGAGATGATTTAATAATCTCTGGTTTTCAAAATGAGTTAATCCAATCTTTTATAAATATTTTAAATAATTCAAAAGATGCTATTATAGAAAATGTAGTAAACACAAAAGATAGATTAATTTTAATATGTAGTAAAAAAATTGATGAAGGAGTTAAAGTAGAGATTAAAGATAGTGGTGGTGGAATAGAAGAAGATATCTTAGATAGAATTTTTGAACCTTATTTCACAACAAAACATCAAAATTTTGGAACAGGAATAGGACTTGCTATGACTCATAAATTTATTACTCAAAGACACAAAGCTTCTATAAAAGCAAATAATATAAATTTTTCATTTAAAGAAAAAGAGTATAAAGGAGCATCTTTTGTTATAATTTTTGAAGATAATTTAAAACCAAAAGATTTTAAAGAGAGTTAAGATGTTAATATCAGGGAGTGCAGCTTTAAATATTTTATTAGCAAACAATAATAAAGTTTTAAATGATGTACTAAAAGAGGCTGATTCAAAAGTTCTTGAAAATATTATAAAAGAAGATCCAAAAGCACAAACAACTGCTAGTAAAGTTATAAAAGAGCTATTTGAAAATATAAAAGATGGTTCAAAATCTTCAACTTCAATAGAGAATATTTTAAAAAACTCAACAATTTTTAAAGAGTTAGGAAATGTATCTACAAATCTTGCAACTTTATCAAATCTTTTAGAAGATGTAGAAAGTAGCGATAGTTTGGCAAAATTCAAACCATTAATCGAGAATTTATCAAAAAATATAAAAGATTTAGATGCTACAACTTTAAAAGAACAGATAAAAAATTCTGGAGTTTTTCTTGAAAACAAACTTGCAAATACTCAAAATACAAAAATAGAAAATATTTTAAAAGATATTCAAAGCCTAATAAAAACTATTGAAACTCCTGTTTCAAAGCAAATAAATGAACAAATAACAAAAATTTTACAAGATATTTCCAATCCAAAAACTTCTACTACAAATCAAAATGCTACAATACAAAATACTCAAAATCAAACTCAGACACAAGTTCAAGTATCTACACAAACAAATACACCAACAGCTACACAAAATTTGCTTCAAACACAAACAACACAAAATACTCAAGTACAAGTTTCAACTCAAACTCAACAAACTCAAAATATTGTAAATACAGCAAATCAAAATATTAATACAAACATTGTACAAGCAAACCAAAATTTAACTCAAAATCAAGTAACTCAAAACTTTACAACACCAACTAATAATCAAATACAAATAACTCAAAATGCTCAAGTACAAGTTTCACAAACCCAAGTTTCAACTCAAACTCAACAAATACAAAATATTGTAAATACAGTAAATCAAAATACTAATACAAATATTGTACAAGCAAACCAAAATTTAGCTCAAAATCAAGCAACTCAAAACTTTACAAGCCCAAATAGTACTCCTTTACAAATTACAGTAAAAGAGCCTATTTTAAATAACCCTTTGTCAAATAGTTTAAAAACTCTAACTCAAAATCTTCAAACTTTAAGTACAAATTTAAATCCAAAAGAGTTAGAAAATCTTACAAATCTTACAAATCTTACAAAAGAGCTAAAAACAGCTACAAATCAAGCTTCTTTAGTCGAATCAAAATTTGAAAATAGTTCAATCATACAAACAAAACAACCTATATTAAATCAACAAAATATAATACAAAATTTAGAAAAGAATATAAATCAAAACATTAATCAAACTATACAAACACCTCAAAATCAAAGCCAAGTACAAATTCAGAATTTACAACAAAATATTTTTAATGCACAAAACCAACAAATAAATATAAATCAAAATTTAACTCAAGTAAATATTCCTATTTCACAAAATCAAGTACAAAGCACTCAAGCATTTTTAAATCAAATACAAAATCAAATAAAACAAAGTATGGATACTCCTCAAATAACTACACAAAATTCATTAAATATAGAAACACAATCAAATAGAGTAAATCCAAATATAAACCAAACACCAGAAGAGATAGCTGTAAAAGAGCAAATTACAAAAGAGACAAAAGAGCTTTTAGTTCAAATAAGAGATGAAATAGCAAAAAATCCAACTATCTCTCAAAATAAAAATATTCTACCAGTTATTGATAATCTACTAAAAATGCAAAATCTTTTTATAAAAAATGAGAATATACAAAATATGTTAGAAAATAAACAACTAACTCAAAGCCTAAATCAAAATAATTTAAGCACATTTTCAAATAATTTTGCTTCAAATTTATCTCCATTATTAAATAGTTTAAAAGAGAGTTTAAATAGTTTATCAAATCCAAATATCTTAAATATTCAAAATCATCTATCAAAAACTATAAATAAAGTCGAACATATAATTTCAAATTTAGAGAGTGAAAATGAGATAAAAACAACATCAAAAGATGATATGAAAACAGTTTTATTACAATTAAAAGAGGAGTTAGCAACAAAAACTGATATAAAATCACAAGATATTTTAAAACAAGTAGATAAGATTTTAACTCAAATAGATTTTTATCAATTAAACTCTTTAGTTTCAAATTCAAACTTTGTTTATGTTCCATTTTTTTGGGAAATGCTTGAAGATGGTTCTATAAATATAAAAAAAGCAGAAGAAGATAAGTTCTATTGCCAAATCAATCTTACTTTAAAAGATTTTGGTAAAGTTGATTTATTGCTAGGTTTATATGACAAAAATAAAATGGATTTAACAATATATGCACAAAGAGACCACTTTAAAGTAGCAATTAGAGATAACATTCAAGATTTAAAAATTGCTTTAAATAGTGTTAATATAATCCCTGTAAATATAAAACTTCTTGATATGAAAGAGAATCTTGAAGATAATCCAACAAGTAACTATATAAGTAATACTTTTAATCAAAATATCACTTCAGGAATAGATATAAAGGCTTAAAATGGATAAAAAAATAGATGAAAACTTTATGCAAAAAGCAGTAGCCCTACAATACGATATAGAAAAAGACAATGCTCCAATGATTACAGCCAAAGGAGTAGGAGCAACGGCTACAAATATAATAAAAATAGCAAAAGATAACAATATTCCAATTCAAAAAGATGAAGATTTAGTAGAGCTTTTATCAAAAATAGATATTGATAAAGAGATTCCATCTTCTATGTACAAAGCTGTTGCAGAAATTTTCTCTTTTATTTATGATCTTTCAAAAAAAAGATAAATTTGATACTTTTAAGAGATTATATATTATAATCTTTGACTTCAATTTATAAAGATTTTTTAAAATATGATTAGAAACAAACTTGAAAATCCAATTATTCTTTTTTTTATTCTACTTCTTATAATTTCTATAAACATTATTGCATCAATTAATTTTTTATTGATTATGTTTGCTGGTGTTTTATTTACAGCATTTTATATTTGCCTTAAAAATAGATATCTCTACTCTTTAACTTTTGTTGTTATAGCTTTTTTATTTATAGAGATAAATTCTGGAATAAAACCGTTTTCATTGACTTTATTGTCACTATTTATATATATATTTATTATTCCCAAAGCTGATTCAAGTAGCTCTTATGATTTAGCAAATAGTTATGTTTATATGCTATTCTTCTATATTGCACTTTTTATTATGTGGTTTTTATTTTATGGTATTGACCAAAAAATATTTATAGCTTTATTATTAAATATAATCTTTGATTTTATATTTTTTGGAGTATTTCTTTGAATTTAAGACTAAATTTAATCTATATTTT
The DNA here is from genome assembly GCF_013201705.1 of Aliarcobacter faecis. Taxonomy (NCBI): domain Bacteria; kingdom Pseudomonadati; phylum Campylobacterota; class Epsilonproteobacteria; order Campylobacterales; family Arcobacteraceae; genus Aliarcobacter; species Aliarcobacter faecis. Next base: position 1,311,354 of record NZ_CP053837.1, read on the forward strand.
TATCGTAATAATTCTTATAACTTTACTTTCAAGAGTATATTTTTTATCTGTTAAGTCAAATACATATTATGAAGAGTTATCAAAAAACAACTATATCAATAGAATTAATAAAACTCCAATTCGAGGAATTATTGAAGATAGAAATGGAGAAAAAATAGCTATAAATGAGATGGGATTCTCTATTTCAATAAAACCCCATTTAAGAGGAGAAAAGAAAAAAGAGGAGCTGGAAAAGATAATTGATTTAATTACAAAACATCTTCCAAACTTAGAAAAAGAAAAACTTATTAAAACTTACCTAAAAGAAGATTCAGCATATAATCATAACTTTATAACTATTGTAGATTATATTCCTTATGATGAATTTTTCACAAAATATACGATTTTAGCATCTCATGAAGATATAAAAATAGACTCTTCAACAAAAAGATTTTACCCTTTTAAAGAGGCGGCTTCACATATTATTGGTTATACAGGGAGAGCCTCTAAAAATGATATTTTGAATAATGATATTGCAAAATATACAGGAATTGTTGGAAAGAATGGAATAGAAAAATATTACAATAAAAAGCTTCAAGGAGAGCTAGGATATAAAGATGTAAAAGTAAATGCTTACAATAAAGAGATTGAAACATTAGAAGAGAAAGAAGCATCTATAAACAATAATATAAAAATTTCTATTGATATAAAACTACAACAATATCTACAAGAGATTTTTATAGGTAAAAGTGGTTCTATTATAATTATGGATGCTACAAATGGAGAAATTTTAGCAGCTGCTTCTTTTCCAGAGTATGACAGCAATATCTTTGCTAGGGGAATTTCTCAAGAGGAGTGGGATAAGATGAAAAATGACTTTAACCACCCATTTACAAATAAGATTACAAATGGTCTTTATCCTCCAGGATCTGTTATAAAAATGGGAGTTGCTTTAGCATTTTTAGAAAATGGTATAAGTGAGAATTTCTCTGTAAACTGTACTGGTTCATTACCAATAGGAAATAGAAATTTTAGATGCTGGAAAACAACAGGACATGGACATATAGGTTTTAGAAGCTCTTTGGAACAAAGTTGTGATGATTTTTACTATAAAGGAAGTCTAAGACTAGGAATAAATAAGATTTCCCAAACTTTAGATAAATTAGGAATTGGAAAAGCAACAGGAGTTGATTTAAACAATGAATTCTCTGGAATAAATCCAAATAAAGAGTGGGAAGAGAATAGATTAAAACAACCTTGGTATGTCGGAGAGACTGTAATTACCTCTATTGGTCAAGGAAATATGCTTACAACTCCTCTTCAAATAGCAAGATATACTAGCTATATTGCAACAGGAAAGCTTCCAAAACCTCACTTCAATAAAGCTCATTTTGAAGAACCAAAAGAGCTTGATATTCCTTCAAAATATCTAGATACTATGAGAAAAGGGATGTATGATGTATCTTATGGAGAAAGAGGAACAGCTAGAAAATATCTAACTTCAAAAGTCCCAATAGCTACGAAAACAGGAACAGCACAAGTTGTAAGTATTCCACAATCTGAAAAAGTTAGAATGAAAGAGAGTGAAATGGAATATTATCAAAGATCTCACGCTTGGATTACAAGTTATGGTCCATATAAAAATCCTAAATATGTAGTAACAATTCTACAAGAACATGGTGGTGGTGGGGGAAGTGCCACAGGGGAAGTTCTAAGTAAAATATATAATAAACTCTTAGACTTAGGATATATCACTTTGGATAATTAATTAGATTTTAGATAAAATCGAACACTTTTTATTTTAGGATTTTTTTTGAAAATATTTTTAGTTTTATTAGCTCTATTTAGTTTTGGTTTAGCAGAAACTGCTCCTATGGTAAATTTATCAGTTGCAGCAATTGAAGAACCAGCACAGTTTGTAAAAACTATTAATATTGCGATATTCTTAGCCCTTTTAGTGTTAGCTCCAACTTTACTTTTAATGGTTACATCTTTTACAAGATTTATTATAGTTTTTTCACTTTTAAGACAAGCTATGGGGCTTCAACAAACTCCACCAACACAAATAATTATCTCTTTAGCACTTATAATGACAATTTTTATTATGGAACCTTATGCTAAAAAATCTTGGGAAACTGCTATTTCTCCATATATGGAAGAAAAAATAGGATACGATGTAGCAATAGAAAAAGGGATACAACCTTTTAAAGAGTTTATGATAAAAAATACAAGAGAATCTGATTTAGCTCTATTTTATAGAATAAAAAAAGAGGAAAACCCAAAAAATATAGAAGATGTTTCAATCACACTTTTAATGCCTGCCTTTATTGTTTCAGAACTTAGAACTGCTTTTGAAATAGGATTTTTAATATTCTTACCATTTTTAGTTATTGATATTATTGTTGCTTCTATTTTAATGAGTTTAGGTATGATGATGTTACCACCAGTTATGATTTCACTACCTATAAAGATTATTTTCTTTATTACTATTGATGGTTGGCAATTAATAATAGGGAATTTAGCACAATCCTTTAAGTAGATAAGTAGATGAAAAGAATTTTCTATATATCTTTCATTTTTATAATTTTACTACTTATCTCATACTATTTATATTTTCTCCCAACAATTAAAAATATTTCAAATAAGGTTTACTTAGAAAAAAGTGAACAGATGAAAGAGTTATTCCGTGAAGAAGTTAAGAAAAAATATGGAAGAACTGATGTCCTTACTTATATACTAAGTGAAGATAAAAAAATAATTGAAGCTCTCATAAAAAAAGATAGAACTCTATTAAATTATGAAAATACTTTAAAACAGATAGAAAATCTAGCAGATTATAAAAATCTTTGGATACAAATTATAGATAAAAATGGCTACAGTTTTTACAGAAGTTGGACTGAAGATGTAGGAGATCATGCTGCTTCTGCTAGATTAGATATTGTTGAGATGATGAAAAATCCAAGACCAATAAAAGGTATTAGTGTAGGAAGATTTGATTTAACTTTTAAAACTATGTTTCCCCTTTATAATAATGGTGAATACATAGGTCTAATAGAGTTGGTTTCTAAATTTAACTCTATTGATAAAACTTTAAAAGAGCAAAAAATAGAACCTTTAATGGTTGTAGATGAAGATTATACCCCTAGATTTATAAAGCCATTTACAAATCTATTTATAGGGAATAACTATGTTGCAAATATTAATGCTTCTGCTGATTTAATAAAAAGAGTTGAAAAAAATGGACTTAAGAAATTTTTATATATAAAGAATTATATTTTATTTGATAATTATTTAGTTACAACTGATGAGATAAAAGATATTCATGGTGGAGAAATGGGATTTTTTATCCTATTTTTTGATGAAAAATATTTAGATAAATCAGCGATTACAGAGTTTGAAAAACATTATTTAGTACAAATTGCAATATTTTCAATTATATATCTTTTAGCCATTTTATATCTTTTAAATAGAAACTATACAAAAAAATTAAATTTAGAAGTTTTAAGAAAAACAGCTTTAATAAATGAACAAAAATTGGAACTTGAATCACTATTAGAAATATATGATAAAAATGTAATTTTTTCTAAAACTGATTTAAAAGGAGTTATTACTCATGCTAGTGAAGCTTTTTGCAAAATTAGTGGTTACTCAAAAAAGGAACTAATAGGGAAACCCCATAATATTGTAAGACATCCTGATATGGCAAAAGATATATTCAAAAAAATGTGGAATGAACTTTCAAAAAAAGAAAAAACAACTTATGAAATTAAAAATTTAAGAAAAGATGAAACTTCTTATTGGGTTCTTGCTGATATTGGACCTGAATATGATAAAAATGGAAAACACATAGGCTATTTTGCGATAAGAGAAGATATATCTGCAAATAAAGAGCTAGAAGAGGTTCAAAAAGATATCATTTTTACAATGGGTTCTATTGCTGAATTTAGATCAAAAGAGACTGGTGAACATATAAAAAGAGTAGCAAAATACTCAAAAGTTTTAGCTCTTGCTTATGGTTTAGATGAAACAGAAGCATCAATGATTGAACTTGCAAGCCCAATGCACGATATTGGGAAAATTGCTATTCCTGATAATATTTTAAATAAATCAACAAAATTAACAGTCGAAGAGTTTGAAATTATAAAAACTCATACTACAAGAGGATATAAAATTTTAAAAGTTTCATCAAGACCTCTTTTAAAAATGGCTTCAATAATTGCATATTCTCACCATGAGAAATATGATGGAACAGGCTATCCACAAGGATTAAAAGGTGAAGACATTCCATTATATGGAAGAATTACTGCAATTGCTGATGTTTTTGATGCCTTATCACAAGATAGATGCTATAAAAAAGCTTGGCATATTGATGATATTTTAGAGTATATTATTAAAGAAAAAGGAACTTATTTCGATCCAATTTTAGTTAATCTATTTTTTAAAAATATTGATAAAATTTTAGAAATCAAAGAACAGTATAAAGATAAAATTTAGATAAACAATTCTTATATTAAAAAAAACTATATCTTATATTATAATTTTTATTTATAATTCTAAGCTTCAAAAGCTCTTTTTTTAGTTATAATCTCGGAATTTTAATTTATAGGAAATTATATGAAGAAAATTTATCTTAGCTTATTAATTTCTAATCTCTGTTTTTCTCAAACTATAAATTTTCCTGATACTCTAAAACAATCATTAGAAAATAGTAAAGATTTAAAAAAACAAGAGATAAATATACAAATAGCAAAAGAGGATAGTAAAAATATAGATTTTATGAACTATGGAAAACTATCATTAAACTCAAATATTAGTCGAACAAATCATGCTGGATATGTTTTTATGGGAAAATTATCAAGTAGAGAAGCAACATTTAGAGATTTTGGAGCAGGAGAGTTTAATCCTACAAATCCTAATGTATTAAATGTAGAGCCAAAAGATTTAAACTATCCAGATGATATAACATCAATAAACAGTTTTGTAAGCTATGATTTACCACTTTTTACTGGTTTTAAACTAGAAAACTATAAAGATATTTCAAAACTCCAAGAAAAAGCAAATGAACTTTTATATAATCTTGATAAAAAAAATCTGGAGTTTGAAGTATTAAAAGCTTATAACGGTGCAGTTTTAGCAAAAGATTTTATAAAAACTATGCAAAGTGCAAAAAAAAGTATAGATTTTATTTACAATGGAGCAATGGAGTTTCATAAAAATGGTCTTGTTACAAAAATTGATGTAAATGAAGCAAAAGTTTATATGTTAAATGTAAACTCAAAATTAATCCAAGCTCAAAATAATTTTGATTTAGCAATAGCATACCTAAAGTTTTTAACTTCAAATGATAATATAAGTGATGTAGAAGAGATTGAAAATCTATATTTTAATTTAGAAAATCAAGATGAATTGTACAAAAAAGCCTTAGAAAAAAGAGATGAAGTATCTTTACAAAATATCTCTATAAAAGCAAATGAAAAAAATATAAATGCACAAAAAAGTACCTACTATCCACAAGTTTTTACTCATTTAGAGTATGGAGTAAATGATGATAGATTTACAACTTCTAAAGATAAAGATTACTATATGGCACTTTTAGGAGTTAGTTTAACAATTTTTGATGGAACAAGAAGTGCTTTAGTTGAGAAAGCAAGACTTGAAGCTTTAAAAGCAAAACTTGATTTTGAAAAGCTAAAAGATGGAATAAAACTAGAACTTGAAAAAGCAATTTTAGATTACAAAACTAAACAAGCCGTTTTAAAAGAGAAAATAGAGGCAAAAGAACTAGCAAATGAGGTCTTAACTCAAGCAAAACTTCAATATAAAAATAGATTAATCTCTATGACAACTCTACTTAATCAAGAAACAAACTTTGAACAGAGTCAAACTATGCTTTTAGAAGCAATTTATGAAAACTCTCTAGCTTTAGCCAAACTAAACTTAGTTTTAGGAGATAATTTGAAAAAGGATTTTGAAAAATGAAAAAACTACTATTTTTAGCAATATTTACACTAAATATCTTTGCAAATACTTTACAACTTGATGGAATAGTTGAATCACAAAATGAGAAAGTTATCTCAAGTAAAATGATGGGATATATTACAAAAATCTATGTAAATGAAGGTGATAGTGTAAAAAAAGGGCAACTATTATATGAAATAGACCCAACAGATATTATTCACAATAGTGATATTTTAAAAAGCCAAATAAAAAATCTTGAATTAAATCTAAAAAGATACAAAGATTTATTAAATCAAGATTTAGTTTCAAAATTTGAATATGAGCAGTTAGAATTAAATTTAATAACTGCAAAAGCAAAATTAAGTGAATTAAATGCAAACTTTAATTACTTAAAAGTAAAAGCCTCAAACAATGCTTTGGTTATTAAAAAATCAATTAAAGAGGGAGAGATGGCAATGCCAGCAATGCCTCACTTAATCTTAACAGATTTAGATGATTTGATAATCAAATCAAATATTGCCGAATCAAACCTAAAGAATATAAAATTAAATCAAGAAGTAGATATAGAAATCCCTTCTCAAGAGTTTAAAACAAAAGGAAAAATAGTTGCAATTTATCCAAATATTGTCTCAAATGCACACTCATTTTCCATAAAAATCTCTTTTGATAAAAAAGATTTCCAAATTTATCCAAATATGTATGCAAAAATATCTATAAATTTGGACAAAAAAGATGAATAAAGATTTAAATATTGCAGGGAAATTTGGAAAAGCCTTTATTGAACACCCTTTAACTCTTATTTTGGGAATTTTTATTCTAATCTTAGGAGTTTTATCTCTTTTAATTATGCCAAAAGAGGAAAATCCGCAAATAAAAGTTAGTGGTGGAGTTGTAATAGTTGCACTTCCAGATGCAAAAGCTAGTGAAATTCAAAAAGTAATCATTGACCCACTTGAAAAGAAAATAAGAGAGATAAAAGGGGTTGAACATATCTACTCTTTTGCAAAAGATAGCGTAGGAATTGTACAAGTTCAGTTTTATATTGGAGAAGATAAAGAACAATCAAATCTAAAACTTTATGACCAAGTTATGAGAAATATGGAATTAATGCCCAAAAAAGCTATGCAACCAATAATAAAAACTATGGATATAGATACAGCAATTCCTATCTCTTCAATTGCCTTTTACAGTGCAAAAAAAGATGGTATTGATATTTTAAGTCAAACAGAACTTTTTAATATAGTAAATCCTTTAACAAAAGATATAAATAAAATAAAAAATGTAGCCTTAGTTGAGCTAAAAGGAGAAAAAAAAGAGCAATTTAATGTACTTGTAGATATAAACAAACTTAGCTCTTATAATCTCTCTTTAGCCTTTGTAGCAAAGCAAATAGAAGCACTTAATTTTAATACTCCAAATATAGGAAACTATACAAAAAATGGAGAATTTACCCTATTCTCAATAGAAAAAGGAGTTGAAAATATAAAAGATTTAGAAAATCTAATCATCTCTTACAACTTTCAAACTCCAATATATCTAAAAGATATTGCAAAAATTGAGAAATCATATGATATTCAAAACAAAAAAGAGGCTTATATCTATACAAAAAATGAGTCTGGAGTTTTTGAAGAGAGTAGTCAAATTACTCTAATGGCTTCAAAATTAAAAGGTGCAAACTCTGTAACTATAAATGAAGAGATTTTTGAGTTTTTATCTAGTAAAAAAGATGAATTATTAGAGAAAAATGTAAGATTTACAATCACAAGAGATGATGGCTATACAGCAAATAATGCTGTAAATGCACTTGTAAAAGACCTACTTACTTCAATAGTTATAATCTGTATTTTGCTTATTTTTACTCTTGGATTTAAAGAAGCTATGATAGCAACTTTAACTGTTCCTATGATTTTATCTTTAACACTATTTATTGGTTTTCTAATGGGTGAAACAGTAAATCGTATCACTCTTTTTGCACTTATTGTATCTCTTGGAATGCTAGTTGATGCAGCCATTATTGTAATAGAAAATATACATAGACACAAAAAACAAAATCCAAATTTGGATATAAAAATATTAAGTATAAATGCTACAAATGAGATAGGAAATCCTACAAACATAGCAACAATTGCAATAATTATGGTATTTATTCCTATGTTTTTTGTTGGTGGAATGATGGGAGAGTTTATGCACCCTCTTCCTGTTTTTGTACCTATTTCTTTAGCCGTTTCACTATTTGTTGCTTATGCTTTCACTCCATATTTTGTAAATAAGTTTTTAGGTGGTAAAAAATGAGACTAGAAAATATAGTTTTAAGCATTTTAAATGATAAAAAGAAGATATTTTTAGTATATTTCATCACTTTAATTCTATTTATTTTATCTATTTTAACTTTTCCAACAAATATTTTAAAAGCAAAAATGCTTCCAGATAAAGATTCAGATAGTTTCTCTATTTATATAGATTTAAAAGATGGCTCTAGTAAATTTGAGACTAAAGAAGTTGTAAATTGTGTAGTAAAAAAGCTTGAAGAAGATGAAAATATTACAAATATTTCAGCATTTATAGGAACTGGACAACCTATTGATTTTGCAGGAATGGTAAAACAAAGCTCTCTAAAAACTAAAGAGAGCCAAGCTGAACTTATGGTAAATATAAAAAGATTTAAAAATAGAGAGATTACAAGCTACAATTTAGTAAATAGTTTAAGAGCAAAAGTTCAAGAAAAATGCCAAAAAGATGAGACAATCATCAAATTTATCCAACTTCCAGCTGGTCCTCCTGTACTTGCTTCTTTAGTAGCTGAAATTTATGGTGGAAATAACTTTCAAAATAGAAGAGATTTTGCAGTAGAAGTAGCAAAAGTTTTCAAAAATCAAGATACTTTAGTAGATATTGATATTTTAGCAGACAAAGATTTTAAAACATTTTCACTAAATATAAATAGCAATAAAACAATTATGAGTGGAGTTGATTTAGAACATCTAAAAGCTACACTATATCTTGCTTTTGAAGGTATGGAAATAGGAGTTGTAAATGACAAAGAGGCACAAAATCAAATCCCAATTTTTTTAAGACTTGATAATAGGAAAGAGTTAGATAATAACTCAAATGTGGCATTAAATTCAAAACTAAATAGTCTAAAAATCATAAATAATATGGGACAAATGGTTAGTATATCAGAGCTTGTAACAATAAAAGAGAGTATAAAAGAGCCTACACTTACTTCAAAAAATCTAAAACCACTTATAAATGTGATATCTGAGACACAAAATGATAGCCAAATCTATCCACTTTTAAATTCAAGAGATGAACTTTTAGAAAAATTCTCAACTAAATATGAAGTAATAAAAACTAATATGCTAAATCTTGCTTTTATAGATAAAAATACAAAAGAGAGATTTGATTTAATTTTTGATGGAGAGTTACAAGTAACTATTGATACTTTCATAGATTTGGGAACAGCATTTATCATAGCTTTGATTTTAATATTTCTATTAATGGTAATGTATTATAAAAACTTTGCTATTAGTGGTGCAATTGTTCTTTCTAGCTTTATCTCTATTATTGGGGTAATTTTTGCTCATATTATTATGGATATGTTTACAAAAGATACTTTTTATCTAACTGCAACTAGCCTTATTGGATTTATCGCTTTAATTGGAATAAACTCTAGAAATTCAACTTTGATTATAGATTTTGCAAAACAGTTAGTAATTGAAGAGAAATTAGGAATAAATGAAGCTATCGCAAAAGCAGCAGCAACAAGGTCAAAACCAATTATTTTAACAGTTTTAGTTCTTGTTTTTGCAAGTAGTTTAATAGCAAATGATGCTGTATTTGGTGGACTTGGAGTGGCACTAATAGGTGGTACACTTATCTCTTATATTGTTTCTATGTTCTTTGTGCCAGTTGTAATAAGAAATAACTTAGAAAAGATTGTTTAATTTAGAAGTGGAACTTTTAGTTTCACTATCTTAACAAAAAATATTAGTTTACTTTAAAATGGTAAAATCTATAAAATTTTCTAAAGGTAAAGAATGAATGAAAAGATAAAAAAGATATTTAAAACACTAATAAAATATACAATTCTTTTTATAATAGTTTTAAATATAGTAAGCTATTTTAAAGGGCTTGATTTAAATAAAGAGAAACTGGATTTTGAAACTTTTACACTTTTAGATGGCTCAACTTATAAAGTAAAAAACGATAAACCTCTTATAGTTCACTTTTGGGCAACTTGGTGTCCTATATGTGCTTTGGAAGAGCAAAATATTCAAAGTTTATCTAAAGATTATGAAGTTATAACTATTGCTACTCAATCAGGAAGTAAAAAAGAGATAGAAGAGTATTTAGAAAAAAACAGTCTTACTTTTAAAGTTGTAAATGATGAGGATGGCAATTTATCTGATAAATTTAATATAAAAGCTTTTCCAACAACTTTTATATACGACAAAAACCAAAATCTAAAATTTAGTGAAGTTGGATACACTTCTAGTTTTGGATTGATTTTTAGGATGTGGTGGAGCAAATAAAAAAGTTAAGCCAAGATTATTTCTGCTAAAATCAAAAAATAATAATTTTTTAGGGAGAGAGATATGAAATTTAAAGTTTTTGTAGATGGACAACATGGAACAACTGGTTTAAAAATCCATGAAATGTTAGAAAATAGAGATGAAATAGAACTTTTAACAATAGATGAAAAAGATAAAAAAGATATAAATAAAAGAAAAGAGCTTTTAAATAGTGCAGATTTGGTATTTCTATGTCTTCCTGATGAAGCTTCAAGAGAGTCTGTTAGTTTAATTGAGAATGAGAATGTAAAAGTAATAGATGCAAGTACAGCTCATAGAACTAATAAAGATTGGGTTTATGGAATCCCTGAATTAACTCCTAACCAAAGAGATAAAATCAAAAATTCAAAAAGAGTTTGTGTTCCAGGATGCCATGCAAGTGGATTGATAGTTTCAATGAAACCATTAGTTAAAAATAAAATAATAAGCAAAAAACATAAGCTAATTTGCCACTCAATAACTGGTTTTAGTGGTGGTGGAAGTTCTATGATAAGTGATTATGAAAATGGAGATTTTAAAGTTATTGGAGGACAAAGACCTTATGCTTTAAGCTTAAATCATAAACATCTTCCAGAGATGAAATATGTTTTAAAATTAAAAGAAGCCCCTATTTTTACACCAAGTGTTGGTAATTTCAAACAAGGTATGCTAGTAATTTCATATTTAGTAAAAAAAGATTTAAAGAAAAATCTATCAAAAGATAAGTTATTAAAACTTTACAAAGAGTATTATAAAGATGAACTATTTATTAAAGTTATAGAAAACAATGAAGAGTATTTAGATAGTGGTTTTTTAAATCCTATGAAATGTAATAATACAAACTCTTTAGAGATTTCAATTTATGATAACAAGACAGATTTGGTAGTTATCTCAAGACTTGATAATTTAGGAAAAGGTGCTTCTGGAGCAGCTATTCAATGTATGAATATTATGCTTGGACTTGAAGAGAAAAAAGGTTTACAAATAGCAAAAAACTAAAGCAAGATTAAAAAATCTTGCTTTTCTAAATTAAGAAGCTTTTGACTCCATAAACTCTTCATAACTTCCTTTAAAGTCAATTATAGTTCCATCAAGTTGAATTTCTATTATTCTATTTGCATAAGCATCTAGTAACTCTCTATCGTGAGATACACAAATAACAGAACCTGCATATTGATGAAGCCCCTCTCCTAAAGCGATAATTGCTTCAAGGTCAAGGTGATTTGTAGGTTCATCTAAAACTAAGAAATTTCCTTGTTCTAACATAATTTTAGATAGCATCATTCGGTGTTTTTCACCCCCACTACAAGAATCTACTTTTTTCTCTTGCTCTTGACCATTAAATAGCATTCTTCCTAAACAGTTTCTAATCTCACCAATATCAGCTTCTCTATCAAATCCTCTAAGCCAATCATATAAAGTGAAATCTCCATTTATAATATCTGTTGTATTTTGCGGAAAATATGAGTTTTGAATTGTTGCACCCCAGAAAACCTCTCCACTATCAGCTTGTAAATTACCCATTAAAATCTCACAAAGTGTTGTTTTCCCAACTCCATTTGGTCCAATAAGTGCTATTTTATCACCTTTTTCAAGAGTAAATGAGATATCTTTTAAAACAACTTTATCTCCATAAGATTTTGAAAGATTTTTAACACTTAAAAGCTCTTTTCCAACCTCTCTTTTTTGTCTAAAAATAATAGATGGATCTCTTCTACTTGATACTTCGATAGCTTGAATATCTAATTTATCTAACTGTTTTTGTCTTGAAGTTGCTTGTTTTGCTTTTGAAGCATTTGCACTAAATCTTGCAATAAACTTTTCAAGCTCTTCTTTCTCTTTTTGTTTTTTGTTTATATCTGTTTGTTGTTGTTTTGCTATTAAAGTTGAAGCTATATACCAGTCATCATAAGTTCCACTAAACTCTCTTATTTTTTTGAAATCTACATCTAAAATATTTGTACAAACTGCATTTAAGAAGTGTCTATCATGTGAAATAACAACCATTGTTCCATCATGGTGTTGAAGCTGATTTTCAAGCCAACCAATAGTATCAATATCAAGGTTATTTGTAGGCTCATCTAAAAATAAAATATCTGGTTTTGGGTATAAAACTTGAGCTAAAAGAATTTTAACTTTATCTCCACCTGTTAATGTACTCATTAAATTTTGGTGAGTTGAGGCAGGAAATCCTAAATCTTCAAGTATTTTTGTAACTTTAACATCATATTCATAAGTTGGATCTTCTTCACAACAAATAATCTCTAACTCTGCAAGTCTATTATTTACCTCATCCGTAAACTCTGGACTCATATAAAGTTCTTCTTTCTCTTTTACTGCATCATATAATCTTTTATTTCCTATTAAAACTGTATCAAAGATTGTAAAATTTTCATAAGCAAATTGGTTTTGTGATAAAACCCCTACTTTTTTTCCATTTTGAATTTGTACTTCACCTTCAGTTGCCTCTTCTTGCCCTGAAAGAATTTTCAAAAATGTTGTTTTACCAGCTCCATTTGCACCGATTAAACCATATCTTTTTCCACTATCAAGTTTTAAATTTATTTCAGCAAAAAGAACTCTTGCTCCAAATGCTTTTTTTAAATTAACTGTTTGAACCATTTTATAGTAACTCCATTTTTAAATTATTTTTATTTATGATTAATTTTAGAATTTTAGGGATTATATCTAAAAAAAAGTTTTTATATCTTAAGAGTGAGATTATAGCTCTTTTTCAAAAGCCAATTTCATAATCTCATCTTCACTAACACCATCACTATTCTCTTCATTTGGTGGATTTTTAATCCATAAAACTTTTGTTTTTAGTTGGTCTAGTTGATATTTTGTAAGATTTTTAATAAGTTGATCTGTTACCATCTCTTTTGTTAAAGTGTTCGTATTTAACATTTTTTTAATAACTTTTTCTAAATTTTTCTTTGTAGCCTCAAATGCTTTTTCCTCTTCAGTTAAAGAGATATACTCTTCATCAAGATATTTCATTACTGAATCACCAGGATATTTATAAGTCGTAACACCTTTATAGTTATATTTTTGACACTTCAATCTAGCTACATAAACTCCTGTAAAAACATATCCAAAAACAGTATTTAGACCTTCAAGAGATCTTAACGGATTATGAGAACAGATATAATCACCTTTTACTGTTGTTGGAGAGTTCTGCAAAGATGTGATGTTATTATGTAATATAATAAAACTTCCTTTTACCTCTTTTGGTCCACCTCTTAAAGAGTTCAACTCATTTTTATGAGCTAAAAAACTTCCATTTACTTTTATAGGACTTCCTTCTAAAGAGACTAACTCATTTTCACTTATATCAAAATCCCCATCAATAACATTAAATTTTAAAGGCAATTTATATAAATTTGGTAATCTTCCTGAAAGTTTTACATCACCAGCAACATCAACAGAGCCATCACTCAAGATTGTATAGTTTTTAATTTCATATCTATTTAACCAAGTAATAACATCTTCATTACTTACCAAAGATACTACTGGTTTATATATATGTGCAATTACTGCACTACCTTTATATCTTAAGCTTTGGTCATCTTCATTTAGCTTTGATGGAAGATTATTTAGTTTTACATCTGTAACCAAATCTCCCATAATCTCATCTGCAATTCCTTCTAAATCGCTAAGTTTATTCCCATGACAAATATAATCACCTTTAACTGTGATTGGACCACCTGTTAATCTTTCAATAAAATTGTGAGAGCAATCAAAATCCTCATCAATGTTTTTAGGTCCACCATCTAAAGATGCTAATTTATTATCATTACATTTAAAAAATCCCTTAACAGTTCTAGGGCTTGCCTTTATAGAAGTTAATTCATTAAAAGAGCAATTATAATTACCTTTTACCTCTTTTGGTCCATAAGATAAGTTTTTTAGTAAATTATATGAACAATCAAATTCACCAACTTCAATAGGACAATCAAAAAGAGATGTTAATTTGTTTTTTGAGCAATTAAAATCTTTTACAACAACTTTTGGGCAACCAACTAAAGATGTTAAATTGTTGTTACTAATATCGAAATAACCCTCAATTCTATCAAAAGTAATAGGTAAACTTTGCCCTTTTAATTTGTCGTTTAAATTTACATTACCTTGTACTGAAACATGATAATCATCAGAAATTACATAGTTATTTATACCGTGTTCTTTTAACCAAGTTTCAATCTCTCCAAGATTTAACATCTTCTACCTTTTTATAAATTTCATGTCCTTTTATAATATCACATTTCTTCTTATATTTTTATAACCTTAAGAAGCTTTGTATTTATCTAATTTATAAAATAAAATAATTTTCTAATAGTAAATTATTTTATATACTCAACAATACTTTCTAAACTATCTCTTAACTGTTTACTTTGTTCTTTTACTCTATATCCAAAAGGTATCATAACACTCACTTGATACTCTTTTGTATCTAAATTTAAAACTTTTTCTACATTATTTCTTTCAAAACCTTCAATAGGACAAGAATCTATTCCTTTAACTGCACCTGCTGTCATCATATTTGCCATTGCTATATATGTCTGTTTTGAAGTCCAAGCAAAAGTTTTTTCATCACTACTAAGAGTATCATTTAAATGATTTGTATATTTCTTAATATAAGCATCAACCATATCTTGTGGTAATCCTCTTCTATTAAATTTTCTTAAAACTTCACTAGAATCTGCTTTTACACTACTAATTGCAGCCAAAAGTACAACTAAATGTGAACAAGATGTAATTTGTACTTGATCCCAACAATATGGTCTTAATTTTGCTTTTAACTCATCATTTGTAATAACTAAAAACTTCCATGGCTCTTGTCCAAATGAACTAGGAGATTTTCTCCCTGCTTCCAAGATATAATTTATATCTTCATTGCTAACTTTTTTTGTCTCATCAAATATTTTACAAGCATGTCTAAAATCCATAGCTTCTGCAAATGTTTTTTCCATAATATTCTCCTTTTATTTAATTATTTACTTAAAAAATTACTTTTTAAAACTTCTTCAAATTTTATTAGTTCTTTGTTTAAATCTAAATTACCTTTAAATATATCATGAACAGAGTAAGTTTTTAGTGGTTCAAGACCAACAAATTGGAAAGTTTTATGAGTAGCAATATGAGCTTCATCTAAAGATAACCCATCAAAAAAACCTTCAGTATTACTAAACTCTGTTATTGGGCAATTGTAAGTTATACTTAACATATATTTTTTACCTTTTAATAAACCACCACTTCCATATTTTTTACTCTCATCACTTCTACTTCTTCCATCACTTTCATAGTGTCTATTTTGAGTAAAAGTTTCATCAAAATATTTTTTTGTAATCCAAGGAACACCCATCCAATAAACTGGATACTGAAATAAAACTGCATCAGCCCACTCAAACTTTTGACACTCATCTTCTATACTATAACCTTTTTCGATCTCTGTATGTTTTACTTCAAAACCATTTTTAAGAAAAAACTCTGTTGCTTTATCTATATAATTTTTTGTTAATTCACCTTTTGCTACTACATCATAATATTGATGACCATTTATAATTAAAATCTTTTTCATCTCTTTCTCCTTAGTAAAATATCTGAAAATTATATACATCAAAAACTTAAATTTCTCTTACTTTACTTTAGGTAAGTAAAAGAGCTTAATTATCTTTATGATATAATCTTTTTTTAAATTTTAAGGATTTAATTATGTATTATATAAATGATAAAGAGTATAAATGCAGCGTTGCTGTAACACTTGATATTTTTAATGATAGATGGAAATTAGCAATTATCTGGCACTTACTTGATGGAGAAAAAAGATTTAAAGAGTTACATGAGATAATAAATGAAATAACTCAAAAAACTCTAACTATAAAATTAAAAGAGCTCGAAGAAAAAAATATTATACATAGGGAAGTTTTTGCACAAATTCCACCAAAAGTTGTATATAGCCTAACTCCTTGTGGAGAAAAGTTAAGAGCTGTATTAGAAAATATGCATAAATGGGGAATAGATTATGTAGAAGAGTTTGGGGAAATAACTTCTAAAAATCAATGTAAAAATAATTTTTGTGAGTAAAACATGGAAAATATAATCTTAATTTTATCAGCACTTTTTTTAGGATATATTTTAAATCGTTTAGGAATTCTACAAAGAGAGAATTCTATTGCTCTAAATAAATTTGTACTTTATGTATCATATCCAGCAATTGTACTTTTACAAACTCCAAAAATTAACTTTTCACTTGAACTTATGATTCCAGGTATTATTGCTTGGATTGTAATGACAACAAGTGCTTTATTAATACTTCTTTTATCAAAAATATTTAATTTTACTAAAGAAGTTACTGGTTCATTAATGCTTGTTGCTATTTTAACAAATAGTTCATTCTTGGGAATTCCTCTTCTTGATACATACTTTCCAAATGAAGATTTTATGCCTTATTTACTTGTTTATGACCAATTAGGAACTTTCTTAGCTTTTGCAATATATGGAACTTTTATAGTATCTTTATATACAAGTAAAACAAAAGTTACTTTTAAATTAATTACAATAAAAGTTTTAACTTTCCCTCCGTTTTTATGTTTAATTATCTCTTTATTTTTAGTGGGAGTTGAATTTCATCCAACAATTACAAAAGTTTTAGAAGCTTTTGCTCTTACAACAGTTCCAGTTGCACTTGTAGCTGCTGGTCTAGGACTTCAACTAAAACTTCCAAAAGAAGATATAAAACCATTTAGTGTAGCACTTTTTGTAAAACTTATATTTGCTCCAATAGTTGCACTTATTATTTGTAAAATTTTTGCTTGGGAAGGATTAGTGGCTAATGTATCAATACTTGAAGCTGCTATGGCTCCAATGATAACAGCAGGTGCAATAGCTGCTATGGCAGGACTAGCTCCAAGACTTAGTTCTGCAATTGTGGGATATGGAATACTCATATCTTTTGTGACAACATATCTTTTTTCATATTTTTTAATATAAAAAATCACTTCATAAAAAGTAGCTATTTTTAGCTACTTTACACAAAAAACCAAACTAAAAAATACCCAATAATAATTAACCAAACAAATAAAATAAAAGATAGATAAAATGGCTTTATTCCACTATTTTTAAATTTATCTATGCTAGTTTCCATTCCCAAAGCACACATAGCCATAGTTAAAGCAAAAGTATCTAAGAAGTTAATATTTTCTACAATATTCTTTTCTAATAATCCAAAAGAATTAAATCCAACTACAACTATAAAAAATATTGCAAACCAAGGAACTACTATTTTTGCTCTATCTTTTTTTATATTAGAATTTGTCTTAATCAAGAAAAATGGTAATAAAATCAAAAATGGAACTAAAAAAATAACTCTAATCATTTTTTCAATAATTGCATTTGTTGATACTACTTCACCTAAAGCATTACTTGCACCAACAACATGAGCTACTTCATGAAGTGTTGCTCCTATATAAATACCAATTTGTGAATTTGTAAAAGGAAATAGTCCTAATGTAACTAAAAAAGGATATAAAAACATTCCAATTGTTCCAAAAATTATAACAAAAGATACTGCAACTGCACTTTTATATACTTCATTTCTAAGAACACCACTTGTTGCCATAACAGCAGCAGCTCCACAAATAGAACTTCCTGCACTACATAAAATAGCTAACTCTTTATCCATTTTTAAAACTTTTGTTCCAATTAGATAACCAAAAATAAAAGTGAGAAAAACTATAAAAAAGGCTATTAAAATACCATTAAAACCTACATCTTGAAGATTTTGAAAAGTAAGCCTAAAACCATATAAGATAATTCCTAATCTTAAAATATATTTTGTAGAAAAGATTATTCCATATTGAAAAATATCAAATCTTTTTTTCAAACTATTTGCATAAATAATACCTAAAACTATTCCAATAATAAGTGGGCTAATTGCTAGTTTTTTGAAAAGTTCAACTTCTGATATAATTGTTGCAATTAATGCAAAAAAAGATACAAATATTACTCCATAAAAAGTATTTATTATTCTTTTATTATTAGTTTTCATAATATAACTCCTTTTATTTTACAAGTATAACTCCAATTCTTTAATTTGTAAAATATATTATTTAAAATATAATAATATATATTTTTAATAAGGAAACATATGACTCTAAAAGAACTACACTTTTTTTATAAATTAAGTGAAAACTCACAGGTTACACAAATTGCTAATGAACTAAATATAAGTCAATCAGCAATCTCACTTGCTATAAAATCACTTGAAAATAGTCTAAATGAGCAACTCTTTGATAGAATAGGTAAAAAGCTAATATTAAATGAAAGAGGAAAATATTTTAAAGAGAAAACTCTTCCTTATTATCTAGCACTTATAGATGCAACAACAATTTTTAAAGAGAATAAACTAGCTGGGAATATAAAAATAGCTGCTAGTAAAACTATTTCAAACTATATAATGCCAAATATCTATTATGATTTTCTATCAAAATATAAAGATGTAAAACTTGATATTTCAACTATTAATTCAAGCAAAATTATAGATGAAATATTAAAAGGTGAGCTTGATATTGGTCTTATTGAAGTAGATACACAAAATAGTAGTTTAGTAAAGGAGAAATTAGCAGATGATGAGTTAATTGTCGTATCAAGCGATGAAAATCAGCCTAAAAGTGCCTTTATTGATACTATAAAAAAAAGATGGATACTAAGAGAAACAGGAAGTGGAACGAGAGAAATTTTTATGAATAAAATTGGCAATATAGCAAAAGAATTAGATATTTTTATGCAACTGCAAGATTTTGAAGAGATAAAAACTATTGTTTTAAATAATAAAGATACAGTAACTAGTTTATCAAAAGTAATTGTAAAAAAAGAGTTAGATGAAAAAAAGCTATTTCAAATAGAACTTAAAAATTTGGAACTAAAAAGAGAGTTTTATTTAATCTATCATATAGAAAAAAATAAGAACCTACTTTTTGAAACTTTTATAAAATTTTTAAAAGATAAATTTACTTTTAACTAATTTACATACTCTAAATAATAAATAGATACAATACGCCAAAAATTCAATTAAGGAGAATTATGTCTTATATTTTAAAACTACTATTTCTTACTTTTTTATTTACAAATTCTAGTTTTGCAGCTTTAAAAGAGCTCAATAAAAATGAAGCCTTAAAACTTGAACAACTAGAACTTCTTAAAAAGAATAGTATAAAAATCAACAAAGCTTTTGATATTGGAAGTTTGTATATGTTGGATATTATTGTAAAAGGAAATAAAGATGAAGTTTTCTTAACAAAAGATAAAAACTATCTAATTTCTGGTGTTGTTGTAAATTCAAAAACTGGCTTCCAAATCTCTGTTCCTGTTGATTTATCTATTTTAAAAAATAAAGAGTCATTTACTTATGGAAATGGAAAAGATGAATATGTACTTTTTACAGATCCTGAGTGTACATACTGTAAAAAATTTGAGTCATATTTTGCACAAATTAAAGATAAAGTGAAGATAAGAGTATTTTATTTTCCTTTAGATTTTCATGAAAATGCAAAGAATTTAACTCTATATATAATGGGACAAAAAACAAATAATCAAAAAATTGATGCTATGTTTGAGTTTAATATTGGAGATGATTTAAGTAAAATTAAAAATATAAAATACTCAAAAGCTGAATTAAATAAACTGGAAAAACAACTAGATGAACATATAGATTTAGCTCAAACTTTAAATGTTCAAAGCACTCCTGCACTTTTTGACAAAGAGGGAAATAGTATTATTTGGGTTGATATGCTTGAAAAATATGGAATAAATGTAGAGTAATTCAAAATTAAATCTACTTTTAAAAACTTTTATAGAGCTTCTAAAAAGTAGATTTTAATAGTTCTATCTTCCGTAATACGAAATTAAAGAAGCTTTAGAGATTGTATGAGAATTTAACATATATCCTACAAGTGCAGGATTTGCATTTTTATCTAAACCTAAAGTTTCAACATCAAGAGCATGAACTGTAAAAATATATCTATGAGCTTTATCTCCAATAGGAGGACAAGCTCCACCAAAACCAGTTTTCCCAAAATCTGTCATACTTTGAATAACATCTTTTGCTTCACTATTTCCAAATCCAGCTGGAATTGAAGTTTTATCTTTTGAAATATCAAAAATAAGCCAATGCCACCATCCAGAACCTGTTGGTGCATCTGGGTCATAAACTGTAATTGCAAATGATTTAGTCTCTTTTGGAGCATTTTCCCAAGAGAGTTGTGGTGAAATATTTTCTCCAGTACATCCAAAACCATTAAAAACCTCTTTACTTGTTAATTGCCCTTTTAAAGTAGAACTTTTTAAAGTAAAATTATCTGCAAACATAAAACTTGCACAACAAACCAAACTTAATAATATTTTTTTACCTGAAAATGGGATTTTATTTTGTTTTATCATTTTAACTCCTTTTATTTGTAATATTATATTAAATCTTAAAAATTAATTCTATTAGAAAATGTTCATATTTTATTGTTTTTTATTTTTTAACTGTTTAGGAGTAAAGTTATATCTATTTTTAAAAGTTTGTATAAACCATGATATATTTTCAAATCCACTCATATAGCAAACTTCTGTTACATTATAATTTGTTGTTTCCAATAATAGCTTTGCTCTTTCAAATCTTTTTTCATTTTGCCACTTTTTTGGTGTTATTCCAAAAATAGTTTTAAATCTATTTCTAAAAGCTAAATCTGTCATATTAAACTCTTTTGCAAATAATAGAATATTTTTATCATACATAAACTCTTTTTCTATCTTAATTTTAAAAAAATATTGATTACAAATTGAAGATAAAAATATTTTAAAATACTCTTTTGAATCAGATTCTAATATATTAAAAAAGAGCTCTTCTAATTTTAACTTTATCATAGACTCTTTATTTGATGAGTCTACTTCTAAATAAGATAAAATCGAAGATTGAAATATTTCAAAAATAGATGTTTTTTTAATCTTAAAATAGTTATTATCAAACGAAGATATTTCATCAAAATCTAAATTATATTTTTTAATAAAATCTAAAAGAATAGTATCATCATACATAAAAAGTATAGATTCAAAATATTCATCTAACATTTCACTCATAACATAGTTTCCACTTTTTAAAAAAAGTACATCACTAGAATTTACAACAATTTTTTCATCTTTTAAATGTAAAACTTTATTGCCTTTTACAACAAAGATTAAAATATTTGTAGATATAAAAACTTCTCTTTTAGGCTGTTTATTATATTGTCTATATTGATAAATTGATAAAGTTTCTAAAAAATTTTCTACCAAATCGCTCTTCCTTTTGCCTTATTTCACTATAAAGTAATAATTGTAGCAAAAGTTAATAATAAATATATTTTAATTATTTCTAAATATATATCTAAAAGTTGAACCAACATTCTCTTTAGATTCAACTTCTATTTTAATTTTATTCTTTTTACAAATATTTTTTACAATACTAAGCCCTATTCCAAAACCACCAGTTATATTATCTCCTCTATAATATCTCTCAAAAATAGTGCTTGTATCCTTTATTCCAACTCCTTCATCTTTAAAAGATAGTTTAAACTCATTCTGCTCTTTTTGTAAACTCACATATATATTTGAGTCATTTTTTGAGTATTTTATGGCATTTGACAAGTTATTATCAACTAATCTATAAAGCTCTATTTCATTAAAATTTATCTCTATATTACTTTCAATATTTTTATGAAAAAGAATATTCCTGCTCATAGCTAAATCATTGAAAAACTCTACCCTTTTTTCCAAGAATAGTGAAAAATCAATAACTGCTTTTATCTCTTTTACCTCATGTTGTTGCATATAATACTCTAAATCTTCATAGATAATTGTCATATTCTTTAGTGCTGATTTTACTCTTAAAATATTTTTATCATTTTTTAGTCTCATTGATAAAATATCAATATTTATTCTTGCAACTCCAATAGGAGTTTTTAGTTCATGCATAGCATCTTTTAAAAATTCATCTAAATAGATATTTAACTTTTTATATGGTTCAATGCTTTGTTTTATTACAAAAAATGAGAGTAAAAAGATGAAAAAACTTACGATTAAAAGAAGAATTAAAGCATTATAAATAACTTCACTATAATCAATATTTTTGCAAACAATCAAAAAAGAAGCACCCAAAATATTTGAAGATAGATACTCTTTATAACAAAACTTATCATTAAAACTTTGAAAATCTTCATCAAAAAGTTCTAAAGGAGTATTTGAGTGAAAAATCTCTTTTTTATTTTCATCAAAAATACTAGAAAAAAAGATATTTGAGCGTGGATAATAAAAGATATCCTTATTTTGTTTTTCAAAATTTTCTATTATTGAAGCAACTTGATTTGCATAATTTTGTAAATCAAGTTTATCTTTTATATTTTGATTTTTTATTGTTGCATCTATATAAAAATATATAGGAATAAAAGCTATAAGAAGACTAATTGTAACTTGTATTACAACATACTTTAACTCAAGTTTATTGTTTATCAATCTTATATCCTAAAAATCTCTTAGTTTTTATAAAATCTTTATTTGTCTTTTCTCGAACTCTCTTAATACACATTCTTATATCTGCATATGAAATATCTTTGTTTTCCCAAACATTTTCATGTAAACTCTCAATAGATACAAAAAAACCACGATTTTGTACTAAAAAAGCTACAAGTTCAAGCTCTTTTGAACTAAGTTCTATAATAATATTATCCTTATACAAAAGAGATTTTTTTAT
This sequence comes from Aliarcobacter faecis, assembly GCF_013201705.1. NCBI lineage: Bacteria > Pseudomonadati > Campylobacterota > Epsilonproteobacteria > Campylobacterales > Arcobacteraceae > Aliarcobacter > Aliarcobacter faecis. The sequence goes on from NZ_CP053837.1 coordinate 1,334,610, forward strand.
ACTATATTTAAAACCAAAATCAAGCACAATTGCATCATCACTTGTTTGAAAACAATTTTTTATTTGTTGCTCTATTCTATGTTTTAACTCTATCATATCAAATGGCTTTCTTATATAATCATTACACCCTAACTCATATCCTCGACTTAAATTTTTTATATCTGTAAGTGAAGTTAAAATAATAATTGGAGTATCAATAGAAGCCTCTCTAACATATTTTACAAGTTCAAAACCATCCATTTTAGGAACTCTAATATCAAGTAAAAGTAAATCATATTTTTTATCAAAGATTGCATTTAAAGCATCTTCACCATTATCAAAATCATCAACTATAAAATCTAACTCCTCTAAAAACTCTTTTATAGAAATTTTATATAAATAGTCATCTTCCAGTAACAATATCTTTATCATCTAATTATTATCTCTTTTTTTGAAATATCTTTATCATTTCTCTTTTCACTTTTGATATTTATCTGTCCAAAATAGTCATAATTTGGTAAATATCTAAAATTATTTATATTTTTATCAAAACAGATAAGTAAAATTCCAACACTACCATTTTCAAATCTTCCTAAAGGAAGTTGAGTAAATACTCTATCTTTTGTTTCATAATAAAAACTCTCTTTTTTAAGATAGTTTGGATTTTTTAATAAAATATCAAATAAATTTTTACTAAAACTATTTTCTAAAATCACATAATTTTCTAACTCCATACTATTTTTGTGGTATGTTGCTATATTCAAATAGTTTTTCTCAAGTAAAACTATGGAGTCAATTCCCAAAACTTTTAACCTACTTACAAGAGGGTTAAAATCAACTATTACTTCAATAGAACCTATAAAAGAGTTTTTACTATTATAAACTGGTGCAATAGCTTTTATATTAAATCTTTTTCCTAACTCACTTGAAACATAAGGTTTATTTGTATTTTTTACTTTTACAAGCCCTTCTCTAAAACTTTCAAGTTTTAACCCAAAATCTTTATCTTCCCAACTTCTTGTAAAAACTTCTAAATCTTTTGTATGAATTTGTATATCAATACTATTTTTTGTATATGTTTTTATAATATTTAAAAGTTTTAAAAGCTCTTTTTTTAGCTCTATATGGTTATTCTCTTCTAAGTTTTTGATAATATCTTGATTTTTTGAGAACATTAAAGCTAAAGATAAAGCTTGATTTTTCTGATTTTCTAACTCATTTTGTACAATTTGCACTTGATTTGATACAAAAATATCAAGATACTTTTTGTCTAAAATATTGTTATATTTATATAAAAAATATAAAATAATAGTTATTAGAATAATAAATAGAGTAAATATCTTTTTGTAAGTTTTTATAAAAGGGAGTATCATAAAGATACTCCTATTTTATTTGTTAGTTTTGATAAATTGTCCAAATGGTCCAGTTCTTCTTTCAATTGAATCTTTCCCTTCTATATAAACATCAGGAGCTTTTACAGCTTCATCTGGAAAATCTTTATCTCTATTTGCTTTTTCAGGTCTATTATGCTCATCTAAGTTCATATAAACAGCAACATTGTAAGCTTCTTCATCTGTTAAAATTGGATTTTCGTGTGTCGCACCTAAAGGCATATTTGCTTTAATAAAATCCATTGCTTTTAAAGTTCTATACATTCCTGCACCTTTATTATAACTATCTTTCCCCCATAATGGTGGATATAAATAGCCATTAGCAAGACCTTCATTTTTAACACCTTCTCCATTTGCTCCATGACAAGAAGCACATTGAGTATCATACACAACTTTCCCTTTAACTGGATCTGCTTTCGTTGTTTGTATCATTTTTCTATTAACTTCAAATAAACTTGTTCCTTCCACTTTTGCACCTACAGGAACACCTTGACTTAACCAATAGATATAAGCTTCCATAGCTTTCATCTCTTTACTATCAAGTGGAAGTGCTTTTCCATTCATACTTCTTTCCATACAACCATTTACTCTATCAGCTAAAGTTCCAATACTATTCTCTCTTGGTCTATACTGAGGAAATGTAGAATGAAGTCCAACAAATGGTGCTGCATAAGTTTTTGTTGCAGCATCTAAGTGACAACTTTGACATGAAAGGTTATTCCCAGCATATCTCATCTTTTCATCTGCTACTTCAGGACCAATATATTTGTAAGTATGAACTACTAACTCTTTTCCATATTTAATTAAATCTCCAAATTGGTTATTTGGAATAGTGCTTTCATCTGGAACTTTGTACTCTACTTTAGCACCTTCATATTTATATCCTATATCATTTCTCTCTTTGATAAGTTTTTTATCAAACTTAACAACTTCAGAAGCAAATAGTGAACCAATAGCCAATGTAGACAATGCCACAACAGTTACAATCTTTTTCATAAATAATTCCTCCTACTATTTATATTAGAAAACTATACCTATTGTAGATAACTCGAATGTAACAAAAATCATACAAAACATAAAATCTTTATATCAAGATTTTTGCCTTAAAATAATAATTGTTGCAATTGCTGATAATAAAATTCCTATAAAAACTCCAAAAGAGACAGTTTGCCCTTCAAATAAAAACATTATTATCACAACTATTGCTGGGCTAAGATATATATATGCCATAACTTTCTTAGGTCCTAAAATATGTGTTGCTTTTTGATATAAGAAAAGAGTTATTATAGTTGTTCCAATTACTAAATAAAGTAAATAATAGAAATAGTTTAGCTCTATTTTATCCCAATTATATGGTATATTTAAGATCTGCATAGTTAAGCTCATCCAAATAATCCCACCCAAAAGTGTAGCAAAAACCAAAACTAATAATTCATCTTTTTTACTATATAAAAGCTTTATAAATATTGGATATAAAGCCATAGATAAAGAAGCTATTAAAAATATAATATCACCTCTATTTAAGCTTAGAGTTAAAAATAGATTAAAATCAGCCTGAAATACAACTATACAAGTTGAAATTATCCCTAAAATATAGATAAATATCTGTTTTAAAGCAATTTTCTCTTTAAAGAAAAATATACATAAAATTGCAGTCATCAAAGGAACCAAAGTATATATTGCACCTGTATTTAAAACAGTAGTATATTCCAAGGCTTTTAGCATACCAATAAAATATAAAGTATAAACAAGACTTACAATCATAGCTTTTGGAACTATTTTAAATAGTTGTTGTAATCTAGTTTTATTAAAAATAATAACTGGAGATAGAAAAAGTAAAGATAATACAAATCTATACAAAGTTAAAGATATTGGATCAATTATACTTGATAATTTTTGAGAAGCCAAAAACGAACCTGCGATTAATATAGTTGCAACTAATATCATAATATGAGCTTTTATATTTTCATTCAAAAAAAATCCTTTTAATATTCATTTGTATCTTTGATTTTATCAAATTTGAAATAAACTCTTAGTGCACTTCTTGAAGCTTTATCTACAAGATTGAAAATATTATCTATCTCATTTTTAAGAGCTGTTTTTTTATGTCCCTTTACTTTTATAAAAGTTATATTTAGTTTATCTGTTTTATCAAAAAACTCTTTATACAAATCATAATTATTTATTAATTTCCCATTTTTTGAATGATAATTATTATTTTCTAATCTCTCTTTTCTATTTTGTAAAGAGATTATATTTTGACAATCTGTATAAACTTCAATTAAAAAATTAGAAATATCTTTTTTCTCTTTTTCTAGCTCCTCTAAAGCCCAAAGAAAAGATTGAAGTTCTAATTTAGTTGAACTAGTATTCTCAAATTTTTTAATTTTTATACTACTTTTTAAAATATCTAAAGATATTTTTTTATCATTTTTTTGTAAAAAAGTAGCAAAACCTATCTTATTTTGAGGGTTTACACTTGAATCTGTGAATAATTCTATTTTTTCCATAATTAAACTATCTTTTTAGTTAATCTATTTTTATTCCATTTTAACATACTTTATTCAATTTTGCTTTTTTATCTTTTTATTGTTAAAATATTTCCAATAAAGCTGGGACGACCCAGCCTCTTTACTCATAGAGGACGGCCTCAATTTTAAAATAAAGGATTTTTTATGAGTTGGGGAATATTAATTTTAGCTGGAATTTTTGAAATTTTTTGGGCTACTGGTTTAAAGTACAGTGAAGGTTTTACAAAACTGACGCCAAGTATTGTTACTATTGTAACTATGTCAATTAGTTTTTATCTGTTAAGCTTATCTTTAAAATCTCTCCCTTTAGGTACTGCTTACGCTGTTTGGGTTGGAATTGGAACAATAGGAACTGTAATTGCAGGAATATTTCTTTTTAATGAGTCTATAAATTTGATTAGATTAATTAGTATTATACTAATACTATTAGGGATTATTGGACTTAAAATTACTACAAATTAGGAAAAATATGTATATTATTGATTTTGAAAATATTGATGTTGGATATGATGAAAGAATTATCTTAAAAGATATAAATCTAAAAATAAAAGATAAAGAACATTTTGCAATTTTGGGTGCAAATGGAAGTGGAAAATCAACTTTGATGAAGCTAATCCAATCACAAATCCATCCAAGACATACAAAAGAGTTTAAAAAAGAGATTTTTGGTAAAAGTAGATATTCAATATTTGAATTGAGATGTAATTTAGGAATTATAACAAATGACTTACATAACTACTTTGAAAAAGAGGCTGATTATATGAGTGGTTTTGAAGTAGTTTTAAGTGGATTTTATAGCTCTATTGGAATTTTTACCCATCAAGATTTTACAAAAGAGCAAATAATTAAGGCTCTTGAAGTTATAGATTATTTAGAAATAAATGATTTAAAAGATAAAAAAGTATCAGCTATGAGTACAGGACAACTTAGAAAATGTATAGTTGCAAGAGCTCTAATTCATGATCCAAAAGCTTTTGTTTTGGATGAGCCAACAGTTGGTCTTGATATAAAAGCACAAATAAATTTTATAAAGATATTAAGAAAACTATCTCTTAAAGCTACAATTATTCTTGTAACTCATCATCTTGAAGAGATTTTTGAAGAGATAAAAAATGTAGCTTTAATCCATAATAATACAATTTATAAAGTTGGAAAAAAAGAGGATATTTTAACAAGTGAAAATCTTAGTCAAATTTTTGATACACAATTAAAAGTAAAAGAGAAAAATAAAAGATACTTTATAGAAGAGATTATTTAAAATTTATCATATTATTTAATTTTGATATATTTAAAGGTATAATCTAACTTATTTAACCTAAAGGAATTAAAATTGAAAAAGAGAAATTATATTAAAAAAATTTCAGACTACTCAATGGTTGGTGGTTTAGGTGCTGTTTTAGTGCTTGGATTAGTTGGGTGTAATGATACAAACCAACAACAAAATCAATCTGGTGGAACAATAACAAATGCAGCTCAACAACAAGGTGCATTTGTAGTAGTTGAGCAAGCAAAAGATGGAAGCTATAAAATAGCAGATGAGTTTCCAGCAGCAAAAACTACAATAGTTTTAAGAAGTCCAGATGGAACAGAAAGAATTTTATCTCAAGAAGAAATCGATAAATTAGTTAAAGAGGAAGAAGCAAAAATAGATGCAGGAACTTCACCTCTTACAAATCCTCAATTGAGTGATGGAGGAATGGGACTTGGTGGTGTTTTACTATCTTCAATTGCAGGAGCGATGATTGGTTCTTGGCTTGGAAATAAACTATTTAATAATCAAAATTTCCAAAACCAAAAAGCAGCTCAATACAAATCTCCACAAACTTATAGTAAATCTCAAAGCTCATTTAATAAACCAGCAGGAAGTACAGGTTCTAGTACAGGAGCAGGAAAACAAAGTGGTTTTTTTGGAAATAAATCTTCAACTACTGGTTCAACAAATAACTCAACATCAACAGGAGGATGATTATGAAATTAGAAAAAATAAATCCTTTAACAAATGATTATTTAGAATCTATTGGCTTTGTATGGCATACAGATAGTGATGATAGTTCATATATTAGTGATGAATTAGTAGTAATTAGCGAAGAAGAAGCAGAAAACTACTATGAAGCAACAAATGAGCTTTATGATATGTTTGCTGAGGCTGGACAATATGTAATTGATAATGACCTATTTCATGAACTAAATATCCCTTTTAATTTAGTAGAAATTATCAAAGAATCTTGGGAAAATGATGTTCATTGGCATTTATATTCAAGATTTGATTTAGCTGGTGGAATTGATGGAAAACCTATAAAACTAATAGAGTTTAATGCAGATACTCCAACTTCAGTTTTTGAAACAGCAATTATCCAATGGGCAATGTTAAAGAAAAATGGCTTAGATGAAAGTAGTCAATTTAATAATCTTTATGAAGCACTAAAAGATAACTTTAAAAGAGTAATTACACTTGATAGTGATATAGAAAAATTTGACGAATATTACTCAAAACTTGGTTGGAAGATACTATTTTCAAGTATTTCAAGCTCAAGTGAAGATATAAATACTACAAAACTTCTACAACATATTGCTTCTGAAGCTGGATTTAATACAGATTTTGAATTTATTGAAAATGTACAATTTAGTGATGATGGAATTTTTAAAGATGATGAACTTTTTGAGTTTTGGTTTAAACTTATTCCTTGGGAAAATATTGCTATTGAAGAGAGTGGTTTAGCCCTACTTTTAACTGAGATTATAAAAGAGAAAAAAGCTATTATTTTCAATCCTGCATATACTTTAATTTTTCAATCAAAAGCATTTATGAAAATTTTATGGGATTTATACCCAAATCACCCTCTTTTACTTGAAACATCATTTGAGCCACTAAAAGGTAAAAAATATGTAGAAAAAAGAGCTTTTGGAAGAGAAGGAGCAAATACAAAAATAGTAAATGCTGATGGTTCAATCAATGAGCAAACAAGTGGAGATTATGAAGGGCATAAAGCAATATATCAAGAGTATGTAGAGTTTCCAAAAGATGAAAAAGGAAATTTTTATCAAGCTGGAGTTTTTTATGCTTATGAAGCTTGTGCTTTAGGATTTAGAAGAGGTGGAAAAATTTTGAATAATATGTCAAAATTTGTAGGACATATTATTAAATAGAAAAAAAGAGAGGGGAAGCTTAAAAGCTTTCCCACTGATCATTATTAGAACTAGATTTAATAGTTTTATCTTTTGTTATAGGCTTTTTTATTTGAGTTTGAACTACTTTTGGTTTTGATTGCTCACTATTTTTAGCTTTTACATCATTTTTACCAATAAACTCTTTTTCATCTGCATCTTTTACTATTACTTTTGCAACTTCATCTGTTACTACTGCTATATCATGAGCTTGTGAAGCTATCATAGCGTTTTGTTGTGTTTGTTGGTCTAGCTGATTTACTGCATCATTTATCTGCTCTATCCCCATTAATTGCTCTTTTGATGCATTTTGTATATCTGATATTAAATCCATTGTTTGTGAGATATTTAAATTTAACTCTTTATACCCTTCTATCATACTATTTGCTATCTCTTTCCCTTCGTTTGCCTTTTGTGTAGCATTCTCTACTATATTTTTTATCTCTCTTGCTGCTTCTGCACTTCTACTTGCCAGATTCCTTACTTCTTGAGCAACAACTGCGAACCCTTTTCCTGCCTCTCCTGCTGTTGCTGCTTCTACTGCTGCATTTAAGCTTAATATATTTGTTTGGAATGCTATTTGGTCTATTACTCCTATTGCTTCATTTATTGCTGTTACTTGTGCATTTATCTCATCCATTGATACATTTGTTTGATTCGCTAATCTCTCTCCATTTGTTGCTGATGTTGTAACACTTTTTGAGTATGATGCCATCTTTGCTATACTCTCTGTATTATTTCTTATATTACTTGTTATCTCTTCTAATGCTGCTGCTGTCTCTTCTAAACTTGATGCTGCTTCGTTTGAACTTAAATTTAATTTATCTACATTCTCTAAAAGTATTTTTGAGCTACTATCTAATGTCATCCCATTTGATTTATTCTCTACTAGCATTGATGTTATTGAGTCTCCTAAATGATTTACTCCTCTTGCTAGTTTTAATAGATGCTCTTTTAAACCTTTTTGGTCTATTTTATTTAAGTAGTTATAGTTACTATATTGTTCTAATATTTTTAATACATTATCTATATTATTCTCTAAATTATCTGCCATCTTATTTAAAACTGATTTTAATTCCATTAGTGCTGGATTATTAACACTTAAGTTTAATCTTTGACACAAATCCCCTTGTTCAAATTCACTTAAGACTGTTATTGTCTCATCTATTAATCTTCTATCTTCTTCTATTGCTTTTTGTGTTTTTATTATATTCTCATTTACTACTTTTGACATCTGTGCAAACTCATCTTTCCCACTATCATCTAGAGTTCTTACATTATCTTGCTCTCTATTTAAGTATCCAAAAAAGTTTAACAATCCCTCTTTAAACCTATTTACGCTATTTATTATATCTTTTGAAATAATTATTGAAATTAAAATAAATATTATAGTAGCTCCAATAGCTAAAAGAATAAGATCCATATCCAATGTTTTAAAAGCTTCATCTCTCAAAACTACTGCATTTTTATTTACCTCATTTAATCTTTTTTCTAATTCTAAACCTACATTAGCCATTTTTGCAATTTTACTTTTCATTTCATCGGATTCAATAGAAATACCTTTTGCAGAATTAGAAAGTTTTTCTTCAGCAAGTAAGTTAAACTCAAAAATATAAGTTTTCAGAAAGTTTAAAACTTCATTTGTTAAATCTATATTTTCTTGTAAAGTTAGTTTAAGTTTTATTTCATTAACTCCTTCATCTAACTCTTTAAAATGATTTAAAACATTCTCTTTACTCTCTTGAGTTAAATTTCTTAAAAATTGATAAACAGATATTCTTCCTTTTAAATTTTGTTGGATAAGCTCTTCAGTTAAAATTGCTATATTATTCCTTTCATTAGCAACATTACTAAAATATTTATAAACTATTCCCGATCCCAATACTATTAAAATAAATAAAATAGTAAATAAAAATAGTTTCACACTTGTACTAAAATTTTTTAACATTTGTTTTGTCCTTATTTATTTGTTTTTGAATACTTACTCTTATGTCGTGTAACTTATATAAAATATCTTTTAAAAATATTTTATTACTTATATCATCAAATTCATACTTATTTGAGTTGTATTCTTTTTCAACATAATCTAACAATTTTTTAGTTAAATCATAAAGCTCTAAATTTCTATTATGCCCCATTGTTCAGTCCTTAAAATAAAATTTATCTTATCTTATCTTATCTTTCTATTAAAAAACCAAACTACTAAAAAAAATATTATTAATTTAAATCATTAATATCAATTATGAAAATTGAAATATTATATTATCTATTCTTACTATTTCGTTAAATCAGAAACTATCTTAATATTGGGTAGAATTATCACTATGAAAAATATCTCTTTTTATTTAATTATAAATAAATTATATGTTATGACTTTTTATAAATATGTAAAGTATATAAAGGAACAAGTTTTAGATACACAATGGTTTAAGAAAGCTTATAAAGAGAAAAAAGTAAGTATTAAATATCTATCAAATAACTATTTTAAAACTATATTCTCTAATAATCATTTCAAATATGAAAATACAAAATATTGTTTTTATAAGCTACTATTAATTAAGTTTGATTACAAAGAGAGCCTAGAAAAAAATAATCATTTAAAGCTTTTAAATATAAATATAGTAAATGAAACTAGATTTAAAATAGTCAAACTTTTGATTTTTTTACAAAAAAAGTTTTTAGATACAAATTATTTTTTTAATATGAAAATTATAGATAGAGAAGATTTTATAAATATCTATATAAAAAAATATAATAGCTATTTGGATAAATCTATTTTATCTAAGGTATTAAATAATACATATTTTTTATTTAATAAATCTATTTATAACTTAAGCTATTTAGTTCCACAAAAGAGATTTATTTATTCAATATATATAAAAGATATTATAAATACAAATTCAAATAGTTTAAAAGGAGATGAAGATATATCTGATTTATTATATAAAAAATACCAAATTAAACTCTCTCGAAGAGTTATTTGTAGTATTAGAAATAGCTATTTAATTCCCAAAATTAGAATAACAAAATTTAATGAAGATATAGAATGTATAGACTCTTTTTCAAATAAAAGAGTATTAAATAAAAAAAATATATCTTTATTACCAAATAACTTAGAAGGAGTTTATGAGTTATCATCTAATAAAATAGAGACCTATCCATTTTTAACAACTAAAATTGTCTATATAGGCTCTTCAAAAAATATAAAAAAAAGATTAAAAACCTATACAGAAAAATATGCTCATACAAAAGAGATTCAAAACTTTATTAAAAATGGAGATAATATCTACTTTAGAGTAGCTAAAAGTTTAGAATATAGACTATTTGAAAGAAAAATCATTGATAATTTTATCTATTTACATGGTTCTCTTCCAAAATTAAATACTCAAAGGGTCCTTTTATTATAAAATTTTCTTACTCAACTCTTTCTAACATCTCTTGCTCATTTAAAACTTGAACTCCCAGTTCAAGAGCTTTATCATATTTACTTCCAGCATCTTCTCCATATATTACAAAATCTGTTTTTTTGGATACACTTGAAGATACTTTTGCTCCAAGATTTTCTAAAAATGCTTTCATTTCATCTCTACTCTTACTCATAGTTCCAGTTATTACAACCGTTTTATTTTTAAATAGATTATCTTTTGCTTCCTCTTTTATTATGAATTTTGGCTTTAAAATATCAAAAAGTTTTAAAACTATCTCTTTATTTACTCTAAAAAACTCTAAAAAAGAGTTTGCCATTTGCTCACCAATGCCATCAATACTTACTAAATCTTCAAATGTTACATCTACTAAATTTAAACCAAATTTATTACAAATAGCTTTTGAGGCTACTTCTCCAATATGCTCAATTCCTAAAGCTGTTAAAACTCTATAAAGTTCACTATTTTTTGAGTTTTCTATTGCATTTAAAAGATTATTTATCTTTTTTTCTTTAAATCCTTCTAAATCTTGTAAATCTTCATATTTTAAAGAGTATAAATCTAAAATATCATAAATCTTTTTCTCTTTTACTAAAAGTTCTACTATTTTATCTCCTAAACCATCTATATTTAAACAATTTTTACTAGCAAAATAGATTATAGAGTTTACAACTCTTGATGGACAATCAAGATTTTGACACTTTATAATAATATCTTCAATCAAAAGTTCACTTTTACAATCAGGACAGTTTGTTGGTTTTAAAATCTCTTTTTCACTTCCATCTCTTCTATCTTTTAAAACTTTTGTTATTTTTGGAATTACATCTCCACTTCTTATTATTATAATCTCATCGTTTATTTTTAAATCAAGTCTTTGAATCTCATCAAAGTTGTGTAAAGTCGCTCTTTCAACAATTGCTCCATCTATTTCAACAGCTTGAACAACTGCAACTGGAGTCACAACACCAGTTCTTCCAACTTGTAGAATAATATCATTTAGTTTTGTTGTTTTTTCAATAGCTGGGAATTTATAAGCACAAGACCATCGTGGGAATTTTTGAGTATATCCTAAACTATTTTGAGTATTTATACTATTGATTTTTATCACCATTCCATCAAGTAACATAGAAAATTCATCTCTTTTTTCTACCATTTCTTTATAAATATCTTCAATTTCTAAAATATCTTTACAAAGCTTTTGCATTGGAGTTCTTTCAAATCCTAATGAAAAAATATAGTTCATAAGCTCACTTGTTTTTGAAAATTCCAAAGAGTTTTGACCTACTCCCCAAGCTGTAAAATATAATTTTCTTTTTGCTGTTATTTTTGAATCCAATTGTCTTAAACTTCCAGCAGCAGCATTTCTTGGATTTGCAAAAGGAGCTTCTCCATTTTTTAATCGTTCTATATTTATTTTTTCAAAGTCATCTTTTCTTATTACAACTTCTCCTCTTATTTCAATAAGAGATTTTTCAGAAATTTTTAGCGGGATTGAATGAATTGTAAGAACATTATGTGTAACATCTTCCCCAATAATTCCATCTCCTCTTGTAATAGCCTGTTTTAAAATACCATTTTCATAGATTAGATTTAAACTAGCCCCATCAAATTTTGGTTGAATAAAAAACTCTAAATCACTCTCTACTTTTGAAACTCTTTTTATCCAATCTTCAAGCTCTTTTGTATTAAAAACATCTTCTTGACTCCACATACGACTAAGATGTGAAGCTTTTGAAAAACTATCTAAAACATATCCTCCAACTCTCTTATTTGGAGAGTTTGGGTGAACTAAATTTTCATTATTTTTCTCAAATTCTAAACAGAGTCTAGCTAATTTATCATACTCTTCATCACTTGCAAGTGGTTCATCATAAACATAATATGCCTTTGCCCAAGATATCAATTTCTCTATATTTTTTTCATACTCTTCTTTTGTCATTTCTTCAACTTATATAAAATTTTGTGCTGTATTGTATCATTATTTAGCTATAGCAATAAATAAACAAAAAATACCTTATCATTAATTTCTAATTAAACTATTAATAAATTAATTTTTTAATATTAAAAAAATTAAGTTAATGTGCATTATAGTTACAAAATAAAAAATATTAGGAGATTACAATATGTTACAAAATTTGAAAACAAAATCTAAACTATTGGTGCTTTCATTTGTTGCTTTAATAATAATTATTATATTAGGTGTTCTTGGTATAGTTAAATTAAAATCTGTAAATGATGGTTTAATAAGAGTATATAATAACAATGTAGTCCCTTTAGAGTTACTTAAAGTTATTTCAGATGAGTATGCAATAAATGTTGTTGATACAACTCATCAACTAAGAAATGGAAATATTAAATTTGATAAATGTCTTTCAAATGTTAATACAGCAAAAACTCTAATAAAAAATAATTGGGATAAATATTTAGCAACTAAACTTACAGAAAAAGAGGATATCTTAGCTAAAAAAGCCAATAAATTTATGAAAGTTGGTGATACTCTTATAGATAAAATTGAACAAAACTGTAAAAACCAAGATGTAGATTCAATTATAAGTATATCAATAAATGAGTTATATCCAAAAATTGATCCAATAACTGAAATAATATCAAATTTAATAAATCTTCAATTAGAAGTTGCTAAAGAAGAGATGGATGTTGCTAATAATGTCTATTCTACTAGTGTAACTATAATAGTTTCTACAATTTTAATAGCATTTTTTATTATCTCTATTTTATCATATCTAATAATTACAGATATAATTAAAAAATTAAATCTATTTAAAGATGGTTTATTATCATTCTTTGCATATCTAAATAGAGAACAAGCTAATGTAAAAACACTTGATGATAGTGCAAAAGATGAGTTTGGAGAGATGTCAAAAGTAGTAAATGAGAATATTTTAAAAACACAAAAAGGAATAGAAGAAGATAGAAAATTAATAGATGAAACAATAGCAGTATTAAGTGAGTTTGAACAAGGGGATTTATGTCAAAGATTAAATACTCAAGTATCAAATCCAGCATTAATGCAACTAAAAAATGTATTAAATAATATGGCTGAAAATCTTGAAACAAATATAGATAATGTATTAAAAGTTTTAGAACAATATAGCCACTACAACTATTTAAATAAGATAGACCAAAAAGGGTTAAAAGAGCATTTACAAAGATTAGCAGAAGGTGTAAATAGCTTAGGAGATTCTATAACTTCAATGTTAAAAGAGAATAAATCAAATGGTTTAACTCTTGAACAAAGTTCAAAACTTCTTTTAGAGAATGTAGATAAATTAAATTTAAGTTCAAATGAAGCAGCATCTTCTTTAGAAGAGACAGCAGCAGCATTGGAAGAGATAACAAGTAATATAAGAAATAATACAGAAAATATTGCAAAAATGTCTAAATATTCTAGTGAAATAACAAAATCATCTATACAAGGTGAAAAGTTAGCAAATCAAACAACAATTGCAATGGAAGAGATAAATACTCAGGTAAATTTAGTAAATGAGGCTATAAGTGTAATAGATAATATAGCATTCCAAACAAATATTTTATCTTTAAATGCAGCAGTAGAAGCAGCAACAGCAGGAGAAGCTGGAAAAGGGTTTGCAGTAGTTGCACAAGAAGTAAGAAACTTAGCTTCACGAAGTGCAGAAGCAGCAAAAGAGATAAAAAATATAGTAGAGAATGCAACACAAAAAGCAAATGAAGGAAAAATGATAGCTTCAAATATGATAGAAGGCTATAAAGAGTTAAATACAAATATTTCTCAAACAATTAATCTTATTCAAGATGTAGAGATGTCAAGTAAAGAACAACTAAATGGTATCGAGCAGATAAATGATGCAGTAAATCAGCTAGATCAACAAACTCAACAAAATGCAAGTATAGCAACACAAACAAATGAGATAGCATTAAATGCAGATGAAATAGCAAAAGTAATAGTAAAAGATGCGAATGAGAAAGAGTTTATAGGAAAAGATGAAGTAAAAGCTAAAAATAATGAACAATCAAAAAGAAAAATAGTTCAAACACAAACGCAGATTAAAATAAAAAAGCCTTTAACAAAAGATAAAACTATTAAAGATAGTTCTAATAATGATGAGTGGGAAAGCTTTTAAGCTCTCCTACTTTATCTTATAAATTTCCTCTATAAAAAATTCTCCTCTTTCAATTCTCACTGAATAATAAATATATAATTTAAAATAACTTGGTTTTATAATAGAAAGATAAGATAAGATAAGATAATTGCCTTTAATACACAAAAGGGAGAAATATGAGAAATATTAGTATAAAGAGTAAGTTATTGTTAATGTTATTCTTAACAACAGGAGGGTTTATTTTATTAAGTATTATATTTTTGATTAGTGAAAAAAATATAATGTTAAAGGAGAAAAAACTTAAGTTAAGTAATTTAATAGAGTTAGGATATAGTCTAGTTGAATCAGAATATAAAGCTTTTAAATCGGGTTCTATAGATGAGAATACTGCAAAGAAAAATGCTTTAAGTGCTATAAATAAACTAAGATATAATTCAGGAGGATATCAAGAGTATATTTTTATAATAGATAATACAAATCCCTATCCAAAGATGGTCCAACATCCAATTAATCCAGCTTTAAATAATACAGTATTAGATTCTGAAAAATATAATTTAGCTACAAAATTTATCTATGGTAATAATGAAGATGAAATAATACTAACTTCAAAAGAAAATCTTTTTAAAATAATGTTAGATATTACAAAAAAAGAAAATACAGGATTTGTAACTTATTTCTGGAATAAAGATAGTAAATCACAAAAACTTGATGAAAAAATATCTCATATTAAAGAGTTTAAAGAGTGGGGATTTATACTTGGTACAGGAATATATATTGATGATATAAATGAGCAATTTTATACAAATGTAATAGAAGCAGCTATTATAATTTTAGTGATATTAGCTATTATAGCTTCTATAATACTACTAATCTCAAAAGATATAATAAATAGCCTAAATAGGTTTAAAGAGGGATTGTTAAACTTTTTCGGATATTTAAATAGAGAGCAAGATAATGTAAGAACTCTAGATGATAGTGGGAAAGATGAGTTTGCACAGATGTCAAAAGTAGTAAATGAGAATATAATAAAAACACAAAAAGCAATAGAAGAAGATAGAAGATTAATAGATGAGACAATAACAGTTTTAAGTGAATTTGAACAAGGTGATTTGTGTCAAAGACTAAATTTGAGTGTTAATAATCCAGCACTAATGGAATTAAAATCAGTTTTAAATAAGATGGCAGATAATTTAGAGAATAATATAGATAATGTATTAAAAATATTAGAACAATATAGTAACTATAACTATTTAAATAAGATAGATCAAAAAGGTTTAAAAGAGCATCTATTAAAACTAGCAAGAGGAGTAAATCATTTAGGAGACTCAATAACATCAATGCTAGTAGAGAATAAATCAAATGGGATGACATTAGATAGTAGCTCAAAAATACTTTTAGAGAATGTAGATAAATTAAATTTAAGTTCAAACGAAGCAGCATCAAGTTTAGAAGAGACAGCAGCAGCATTAGAAGAGATAACAAGTAATATAAGAAATAATACAGAGAGTATAGCAAAGATGGCATCATACTCAAAAAGTGTTACAACATCAGCAACAAATGGAGAGAGATTAGCGAATCAAACAAATGTATCAATGGATGAGATAAATGCACAAGTAACAGCAATAAATGAAGCAATAGGAGTAATAGACCAAATAGCATTCCAAACAAATATATTAAGCTTAAATGCAGCAGTAGAAGCAGCAACAGCAGGAGAGGCAGGAAAAGGGTTCGCAGTTGTTGCTCAAGAAGTAAGGAATCTGGCAAGTAGAAGTGCAGAAGCAGCAAGAGAGATAAAAAATATAGTAGAGAATGCTACACAAAAGGCAAACGAAGGGAAAGAGATAGCAAATAGTATGATAGAAGGGTATAAAGAGTTAAATTTAAATATCTCACAAACAATGGATTTAATATCAGATATACAAAATGCATCAAAAGAGCAATTAATGGGGATAGAGCAGATAAATGATGCAGTAAATCAGCTAGACCAACAAACACAACAAAACGCTATGATAGCTTCACAAACTCATGATATTGCAATAGTAACAGATAGTATTTCAAAATTAGTAGTAAGTAATGCAAATGCAAAAGAGTTTATAGGTAAGAATGAAGTAAAAGCTAAAAATATAGTAAATAAAACTCAAGGAAAAGAAGATAAACCAATAATAAGTAGTAAAAAAGTATCAACTTCTCAATCTTCAAAACCAATAGTTATGAATAATAGTGATGATCAGTGGGAGAGCTTTTAAGCTTCCCCTCTCTTTTTCTATTTAACTTATAAACTCTTCAAACCAATTTAATAAAAAATAATTAAATATATATTGTAAAAATGGATATAAATTATAAAAATGGATATAAATTATAAAAATAATAAAATAGAATTGGTTTTATAATAGAAAGATAAGATAAGATAAGATAATCACCTTATAAAAATTAAATATTAAGGATACAATAGACATGGAAATAGAAATAGAGTTATCAAAAGATACAATTATAGTAACACAAACCAATGAAAAAGGAATAATAGAATTTGCCAATGAGGATTTTTGTAAGATTTCAGGTTATACATTAAATGAACTTGTTGGAAATCCACATAATATGATTAGGCATAAAGATATGCCAAAGTGGGCTTTTGAAGATTTATGGAAAACTATAAAATCTGGAAAAATGTGGAAAGGAATAGTAAAAAATAGAACTAAAAATGGTGGATATTATTGGGTAAAAGCGAATGTATATTCTTCAAAAAATAGTGATGGTTCTCTTAGGTATATATCTGCTAGGGTAAAACCAACAAGAGATGAGATTAATAAAGCAATTTTAGCATATCAAAATATAGTGGGTAAAAATGCTTTTTAAATCAAATAATAGAAGACAGATTTTAAATATTTTAGAGAATATGGAAAAATACTTAAAAGACGAGATAAGTAGTTTAGAAATAGAAGAGTTTTCTTGTACAGGTTTTGAAAAAGAGCTTAAAACTAGAATAGATTCACTTTGCAAAATTTTAATGAAAAATAGTGATGAAGAGTTACAAATCTTTGGAGAGATAATGTTAGTTTCAGAAAAGTTAGCTAGTGGAATTGTAAGTGATAGAATAAGTTTCACAAATAGTTCAAATTTTAAATTAAACTATATAGCAAAAACTATAAATAATCTAGCTAGTGATTTGAAAAAAACTATTAGCTTAATAAAAGATACACTTTTACTTTATGGACAATATAACTATTTAAATAAATTAGATGAATCTTTAGTAAGAAATGATTTTAGAGTTTTATTTCAAGAGATAAATACTTTAAGAGATACTATTACAAATATGCTTATTGAAAATAAATCAAATGGATTAACATTAGAGAATAGTTCAAGAATACTTTTAGAAAATGTAGATAGATTGAATATAAGTTCAAATGAGGCAGCAGCAAGTTTAGAAGAGACAGCAGCAGCATTGGAAGAGATAACAAGTAACATAAGAAATAATACACAAAGTATAGCAAAGATGTCTAACTTGTCAAATAATGTAACAAAATCCGTAAAAGAAGGAGAAGAGTTAGCAAATCAAACAACAACTGCAATGGATGAGATAAATACTCAGGTAAATTTAGTAAATGAGGCTATAAGTGTAATAGATAATATAGCATTCCAAACAAATATTTTATCTTTAAATGCAGCAGTAGAAGCAGCAACAGCAGGAGAAGCTGGAAAAGGGTTTGCAGTAGTTGCACAAGAAGTAAGAAACTTAGCTTCACGAAGTGCAGAAGCAGCAAAAGAGATAAAAAATATAGTAGAGAATGCAACACAAAAAGCAAATGAAGGAAAAATGATAGCTTCAAATATGATAGAAGGCTATAAAGAGTTAAATACAAATATTTCTCAAACAATTAATCTTATTCAAGATGTAGAGATGTCAAGTAAAGAACAACTAAATGGTATCGAGCAGATAAATGATGCAGTAAATCAGCTAGATCAACAAACTCAACAAAATGCAAGTATAGCAACACAAACAAATGAGATAGCATTAAATGCAGATGAAATAGCAAAAGTAATAGTAAAAGATGCGAATGAGAAAGAGTTTATAGGAAAAGATGAAGTAAAAGCTAAAAATAATGAACAATCAAAAAGAAAAATAGTTCAAACACAAACGCAGATTAAAATAAAAAAGCCTTTAACAAAAGATAAAACTATTAAAGATAGTTCTAATAATGATGAGTGGGAAAGCTTTTAAGCTCTCCTACTTTATCTTATAAATTTCCTCTATAAAAAATTCTCCTCTTTCAATTCTCACTGAATAATAAATATATAATTTAAAATAACTTGGTTTTATAATAGAAAGATAAGATAAGATAAGATAATTGCCTTTAATACACAAAAGGGAGAAATATGAGAAATATTAGTATAAAGAGTAAGTTATTGTTAATGTTATTCTTAACAACAGGAGGGTTTATTTTATTAAGTATTATATTTTTGATTAGTGAAAAAAATATAATGTTAAAGGAGAAAAAACTTAAGTTAAGTAATTTAATAGAGTTAGGATATAGTCTAGTTGAATCAGAATATAAAGCTTTTAAATCGGGTTCTATAGATGAGAATACTGCAAAGAAAAATGCTTTAAGTGCTATAAATAAACTAAGATATAATTCAGGAGGATATCAAGAGTATATTTTTATAATAGATAATACAAATCCCTATCCAAAGATGGTCCAACATCCAATTAATCCAGCTTTAAATAATACAGTATTAGATTCTGAAAAATATAATTTAGCTACAAAATTTATCTATGGTAATAATGAAGATGAAATAATACTAACTTCAAAAGAAAATCTTTTTAAAATAATGTTAGATATTACAAAAAAAGAAAATACAGGATTTGTAACTTATTTCTGGAATAAAGATAGTAAATCACAAAAACTTGATGAAAAAATATCTCATATTAAAGAGTTTAAAGAGTGGGGATTTATACTTGGTACAGGAATATATATTGATGATATAAATGAGCAATTTTATACAAATGTAATAGAAGCAGCTATTATAATTTTAGTGATATTAGCTATTATAGCTTCTATAATACTACTAATCTCAAAAGATATAATAAATAGCCTAAATAGGTTTAAAGAGGGATTGTTAAACTTTTTCGGATATTTAAATAGAGAGCAAGATAATGTAAGAACTCTAGATGATAGTGGGAAAGATGAGTTTGCACAGATGTCAAAAGTAGTAAATGAGAATATAATAAAAACACAAAAAGCAATAGAAGAAGATAGAAGATTAATAGATGAGACAATAACAGTTTTAAGTGAATTTGAACAAGGTGATTTGTGTCAAAGACTAAATTTGAGTGTTAATAATCCAGCACTAATGGAATTAAAATCAGTTTTAAATAAGATGGCAGATAATTTAGAGAATAATATAGATAATGTATTAAAAATATTAGAACAATATAGTAACTATAACTATTTAAATAAGATAGATCAAAAAGGTTTAAAAGAGCATCTATTAAAACTAGCAAGAGGAGTAAATCATTTAGGAGACTCAATAACATCAATGCTAGTAGAGAATAAATCAAATGGGATGACATTAGATAGTAGCTCAAAAATACTTTTAGAGAATGTAGATAAATTAAATTTAAGTTCAAACGAAGCAGCATCAAGTTTAGAAGAGACAGCAGCAGCATTAGAAGAGATAACAAGTAATATAAGAAATAATACAGAGAGTATAGCAAAGATGGCATCATACTCAAAAAGTGTTACAACATCAGCAACAAATGGAGAGAGATTAGCGAATCAAACAAATGTATCAATGGATGAGATAAATGCACAAGTAACAGCAATAAATGAAGCAATAGGAGTAATAGACCAAATAGCATTCCAAACAAATATATTAAGCTTAAATGCAGCAGTAGAAGCAGCAACAGCAGGAGAGGCAGGAAAAGGGTTCGCAGTTGTTGCTCAAGAAGTAAGGAATCTGGCAAGTAGAAGTGCAGAAGCAGCAAGAGAGATAAAAAATATAGTAGAGAATGCTACACAAAAGGCAAACGAAGGGAAAGAGATAGCAAATAGTATGATAGAAGGGTATAAAGAGTTAAATTTAAATATCTCACAAACAATGGATTTAATATCAGATATACAAAATGCATCAAAAGAGCAATTAATGGGGATAGAGCAGATAAATGATGCAGTAAATCAGCTAGACCAACAAACACAACAAAACGCTATGATAGCTTCACAAACTCATGATATTGCAATAGTAACAGATAGTATTTCAAAATTAGTAGTAAGTAATGCAAATGCAAAAGAGTTTATAGGTAAGAATGAAGTAAAAGCTAAAAATATAGTAAATAAAACTCAAGGAAAAGAAGATAAACCAATAATAAGTAGTAAAAAAGTATCAACTTCTCAATCTTCAAAACCAATAGTTATGAATAATAGTGATGATCAGTGGGAGAGCTTTTAAGCTTCCCCTCTCTTTTTCTATTTAACTTATAAACTCTTCAAACCAATTTAATAAAAAATAATTAAATATATATTGTAAAAATGGATATAAATTATAAAAATGGATATAAATTATAAAAATAATAAAATAGAATTGGTTTTATAATAGAAAGATAAGATAAGATAAGATAATCACCTTATAAAAATTAAATATTAAGGATACAATAGACATGGAAATAGAAATAGAGTTATCAAAAGATACAATTATAGTAACACAAACCAATGAAAAAGGAATAATAGAATTTGCCAATGAGGATTTTTGTAAGATTTCAGGTTATACATTAAATGAACTTGTTGGAAATCCACATAATATGATTAGGCATAAAGATATGCCAAAGTGGGCTTTTGAAGATTTATGGAAAACTATAAAATCTGGAAAAATGTGGAAAGGAATAGTAAAAAATAGAACTAAAAATGGTGGATATTATTGGGTAAAAGCGAATGTATATTCTTCAAAAAATAGTGATGGTTCTCTTAGGTATATATCTGCTAGGGTAAAACCAACAAGAGATGAGATTAATAAAGCAATTTTAGCATATCAAAATATAGTGGGTAAAAATGCTTTTTAAATCAAATAATAGAAGACAGATTTTAAATATTTTAGAGAATATGGAAAAATACTTAAAAGACGAGATAAGTAGTTTAGAAATAGAAGAGTTTTCTTGTACAGGTTTTGAAAAAGAGCTTAAAACTAGAATAGATTCACTTTGCAAAATTTTAATGAAAAATAGTGATGAAGAGTTACAAATCTTTGGAGAGATAATGTTAGTTTCAGAAAAGTTAGCTAGTGGAATTGTAAGTGATAGAATAAGTTTCACAAATAGTTCAAATTTTAAATTAAACTATATAGCAAAAACTATAAATAATCTAGCTAGTGATTTGAAAAAAACTATTAGCTTAATAAAAGATACACTTTTACTTTATGGACAATATAACTATTTAAATAAATTAGATGAATCTTTAGTAAGAAATGATTTTAGAGTTTTATTTCAAGAGATAAATACTTTAAGAGATACTATTACAAATATGCTTATTGAAAATAAATCAAATGGATTAACATTAGAGAATAGTTCAAGAATACTTTTAGAAAATGTAGATAGATTGAATATAAGTTCAAATGAGGCAGCAGCAAGTTTAGAAGAGACAGCAGCAGCATTGGAAGAGATAACAAGTAACATAAGAAATAATACACAAAGTATAGCAAAGATGTCTAACTTGTCAAATAATGTAACAAAATCCGTAAAAGAAGGAGAAGAGTTAGCAAATCAAACAACAACTGCAATGGATGAGATAAATACTCAGGTAAATTTAGTAAATGAAGCAATAGGGGTTATTGATAATATAGCATTCCAAACAAATATTTTATCATTAAATGCAGCCGTAGAAGCAGCAACAGCAGGAGAGGCAGGAAAAGGGTTTGCTGTAGTTGCACAAGAAGTAAGGAATTTGGCTTCACGAAGTGCAGAAGCAGCAAAAGAGATAAAAAATATAGTAGAGAATGCAACACAAAAAGCAAATGAAGGTAAAAATATAGCTTCAAATATGATAAAAGGGTATGGAGAGTTAAATTTAAATATATCACAAACAGTAACATTGATTTCAGATATAGAGATGGCAAGTAAAGAGCAATTAATGGGGATAGAGCAGATAAATGATGCAGTAAATCAGCTAGACCAACAAACTCAACAAAATGCTATGATAGCTTCACAGTCACATGATGTAGCAATTACAACAGATGCTATTTCAAAATTAATTGTAAAAAATGCTAATGCAAAAGAGTTTGAAGGTAAAAATAATGTAAAAGCTAAAAATAGTGAGCAATCAAAACAAAAAGTAGTTCAAACTCAAATAAAAAAGCCTATAACAAAAAATAAAACTATTAAATCTAATTCTAATAACGATCAGTGGGAGAGCTTTTAAGCTCTCTTTTATAATTAATCAAAATCCATAGTAGTTTGAGTTTGCCCATTACTTCCAAATTCACTCTCTATTTCTAAAGCAATTTTCTTAAAATCGACTCCATTTATCTCTTTTAAGCCTTTTAAAAATATTCCTTTATTAAATAAAAATAATAATTTAAAATAACTTGGTTTTATAATAGAAAGATAAGATAAGATAAGATAATGACTTTTGAGTATTAAATAATTTAAATAAAAAGGGAAATATATGTTTAAAAATATGTTAATAAAGAGAAAGTTATTCTCTTTATTTATTATGCCACTATTTGTAGTTATCTGTTTACTTGGATTAGGTATTACTATGCTATTTTATGAGTATCAAAATGCAACTAAAGCTGCTTCTATTGATGAAATAAAAAGAGTTGGTAATTTAATCCATGAACTACAAATAGAAAGAGGTTTATCAGCTGGATATGTAGCTTCAAATGGAAAAAATAACAAAGAGGCTTTAAGTAATCAAAGAAAAAGAGTTGATATCTCTTTTGATGATTTATTACAATATCAAAAAAAATTAAATATAAATATTGCTAATAAAATACTTAATGATTTGAAGAGTAAAAGAGAAAGTATAGATTCTATCTCTTTAAATATAACCCAAAGTAGTTCTTATTTTACAGGTACAATTTATGATTTTTTTGAATATTATAGAAATATACTATTAAAATCTGAAGTAACTAGTATTAAAAATCAGTTATTGGCTCACTATTGGCTTATTTTTGGAAAAGAGAATTTAGGGCAGTTAAGAGCAAATTTAAATGCAACATTTACCTTAAATGAGTTTAAAGATGATAGTTTTGCAAAGGTTGGTGCAAATAAAACTATTTTTGAAACAGCATTTAGAAACTTTGAAGCAGATGCTAATAAAGAGATTGTAAATTATTTTAAAAATAAATATCAAGGAGTAGATGTTTTAGCTGTAAAAAATATGATAGATATTGCATTTACAAAAAATAAAGAGGGAAATTTTAATATCTCTTCGCAAGAATGGTTTACAAAAATTACGACAGTTATTGATATTTTAAAAGATGTTGAAACTTTTAGTATTAATTTTATAGAAAAAGAGATGAATAATAAAATTTCAACTATGATTAACTATATTTTATTCTCTTGTATTATTGGATTAATTATTCTTATTTCTACAATATTTTTATATATAAAAATTACTTCTAATATAGTTGGTTCTACTAAAAATTTCAAAGAGGGATTGTTAAACTTTTTTGGATATTTAAATAGAGAACAAGCTAATGTAAAAACACTTGATGATAGTGCAAAAGATGAGTTTGGAGAGATGTCAAAAGTAGTAAATGAGAATATTTTAAAAACACAAAAAGGAATTGAAGAAGATAGAAAATTAATAGATGAAACAATAGCAGTATTAGGAGAGTTTGAACAAGGGGATTTATGTCAAAGATTAAATACTCAAGTATCAAATCCAGCATTAATGCAACTAAAAAATGTATTAAATAATATGGCTGAAAATCTTGAAACAAATATAGATAATGTATTAAAAGTTTTAGAACAATATAGTAACTATAATTATTTAAATAAGATAGATCAAAAAGGATTAAAAGAGCATTTACAAAGATTAGCAGAAGGTGTAAATAGCTTAGGAGATTCTATAACTTCTATGTTAAAAGAGAATAAATCAAATGGATTAACTTTAGAGAATAGTTCAAAACTTCTTTTAGAGAATGTAGATAAATTGAATATAAGTTCAAATGAGGCAGCAGCAAGTTTAGAAGAGACAGCAGCAGCATTAGAAGAGATAACAAGTAATATAAGAAATAATACACAAAGTATAGCAAAGATGTCTAACTTGTCAAATAATGTAACAAAATCAGTAAAAGAGGGAGAAGAGTTAGCAAATCAAACAACAACAGCAATGGAAGAGATAAATACTCAGGTAAATTTAGTAAATGAAGCAATAGGAGTTATTGATAATATAGCATTCCAAACAAATATTTTATCATTAAATGCAGCAGTAGAAGCAGCAACAGCAGGAGAAGCAGGAAAAGGGTTTGCAGTTGTAGCACAAGAAGTAAGGAATTTGGCAAGTAGAAGTGCAGAAGCAGCAAAAGAGATAAAAAATATAGTAGAGAATGCGACTCAAAAGGCAAATGAAGGGAAAAATATAGCTTCAAATATGATAAAAGGGTATGGAGAGTTAAATTTAAATATATCACAAACAGTAACATTGATTTCAGATATAGAGATGGCAAGTAAAGAGCAATTGATGGGGATAGAGCAGATAAATGATGCAGTAAATCAACTAGACCAACAAACTCAACAAAATGCTATGGTAGCAACTCAATCTCATGATATTGCATTAAGTACAGATAAAATAGCAAAATTAGTAGTAAGTAATGCAAATGCAAAAGAGTTTATAGGTAAGAATGAAGTAAAAGCAAAAAATATAGTAAATCAAACTCAAGGAAGAGAAGATAAAGCAATAATAAATAGTAAAAAAGTATCAACTTTACAATCTTCAAAACCAATAGTGATGAAAAATAATAATGATGAGTGGGAGAGCTTTTAAGCTCTCCCCACTCTCCCCTCCTACTCTCTTATAACTTTTTAAATGAATTATATTGAAAGATAATTTTAAGTATTTATTTAATAATATAACTCAAAATTAATATATAAAAAAAACATGTTAGAACACTATAAAGAAATATTAAATTATGTTTCAAAACTAATTGGAGATAAAGAAAGAGCCAAGGATGTTACTCAAGAAACATATCTACGAGCTATTAGCCTCGAAGAAAATAAAGAGATAAATCGCTCTTTCTTATATAAAATTGCAAAAAATATTGTAATTGATTATGCAAGAAAAAATAAACAAAAAATTCAAATAGAATTTCAAGAAGAAAGCTTTGTAAGTCCAAAATATGAGCAACCTGATGAAGTTACAATATCAGATAATCAATATAAAAATCTTTTAAAAATCGTAGATACTTTACCAAAAAGAAGTAAAGAAGCTTTTCTTTTACACTCAATAGATGGATATACAAGAAAAGAGATAGCTGAAATTATGGAAATTACTCAAAATGCTGTTGAAAAGCATATCAATAGAGCTATAAAAAAATTACAAGAACATTTAATAATAGATCAGGAATAAATTTGAAAGAACAAATAAAAGATGAAGCTATACATTGGGCAACTTTAAAAAAAGAAGGTTTTTCTCAAAGTCAAAAAAAAGAGTTTGAATTATGGCTACAAAAAAGTGATTTACATAAAAAAGCTTTCAATGAAGCAAATGCTATTTATAGTATATTTAAAAATATTCCAAAAGAGCAATCTGAACTTTTAAGTAAACAAGCACATAAAAGTATTAGAAAAATGAAATTTATAGATAGAACTATAAAACCTTTTATAGGTTTTGCTGCTGTTTTAGCCTGTTTATTTATAGGATATAAGTTTTTTATACCAAACTACACTCAAAGTTATCATACTCTTTTCAATACAGTAAAAAATGATTTACTTCCAGATGGTACGAAAATATCAGTAGATACGAATACAAAGCTAAGTGTAAGTTATTTTAACAATAGAAGAAAAGTTATTTTAGAAAATGGACAAGCTTTTTTTGAAGTTGCAAAAGATGAAAATAAACCATTTATAATTGATTCTGGAAAAACTAAGATAGAAGTAGTAGGTACAAAATTTGAAGTTAAAAACTTGGATAATATAACAACTGTAAATGTAAAAGAAGGTGTAGTAAAAGTAAGTTTTAATACAAATCCTATCTTAGTAAATAAAGATATCTCTATTTTAAAGCAAGGTGATAAAGTAATCATAAATGATATAGGTATTTTGCAATATATAGGTAAAACACCTCTTGAAGAGATTGCTCCTTGGAAACAAGATGAAATAATTTTTAGTAAAACTACTTTAAAAGAAGCATTTAAAACTTTTTCAAGATATCAAGACCTAGAAATAGAGTTTAAAAATAAAACATTTGAAGATAAACTTTTTAGTGGGAAGTTTAATACTTTAGAAGTTGATAGGTTTATTTTTGCTATTCAAAAAATATATCCTATAAAAGTTATAAAAAATGGAAATAAAGTAGAAATAAATTAATTTTTATATAAAAATAATTTCTATTTTATCTGCTTAACTCATAAAATTCTAACAAATTTCAAAATTTGTAAAAAAATATGTCCGATTTTTAATTCCTATTTCGTTTTAATGTACTAAGAATGATTATTATAATTAAACAAAAGGATGGAGAAATGAAACAGTTAAAAGCAAAGTTTATAACTTCTGCTAGTGCAATCTTACTTTGCAGTGCTTTATTGGCACAAGAAACTTATACTATAAAAAATATGAGTCTAAAACAAGCTTTAGAAAAAATCTCTAAAGAGTCTAAGCTATCGTTTATTGCTGATGAAAGTCTAATTGATGGTAAAAAAGCAACAAATATTGAAAATATCAATAATCTAAAAGAAGCTCTTGATAAGGTCTTACAAGGCTCTGGGCTTAATGCAACTATTGAAAATAATACTATTATTATAAAAGAGATATCTTCATACAAAATCATAAATGGGAATTATGTTTTAGACGATGTTTCTGTAAATAGTTCAAATAGTAAAAATGGAAGTGCTGAAAATGGCTATGTAGCAAAAGAACTAAAACAAGTTGGATTTTGGGGAGAAAAATCACTTCAAGATACACCTTATTCAATGAGCGTAATGTCTAGTGATTTAATAGAAAATGTAATTGCAGGAGATATTGACCAACTTTATAAAATGAACCCTGTTATTCAACAATCTACTCCTACAACTGTTTATACTTATCCATCTGCAGTAATAAGAGGATTTGGCTCAAGTACTAGTGCAGTAGATGGTATGAAAATGTCTTCATATACTTATGGTACAAGTACAGAAGAAATAGATAGACTAGAAATTATGAATGGCTTATCTGGTTTTATGTATGGAGCTGGAAATGTTGGAGGAATAACAAACTATGTACTTAAAAGACCGACTTATGAAAGGCTTACAAATTTAACACTTGGGAATTATGGTGGAGAACAATACTATGCTCATATTGATTTAGGTAATAAGATAGATGAAAAAGGTAAATTTGCATATAGATTAAATGCTGTATATCAAGATGGTGAAACTTCAAAAGATGATCAAAATATAGAAAAAAAACTTATAAGTGGTGCATTAGATTGGAATGCAACAGATAATTTTCAACTTCAATTAGAAGCAGCACATAAATTTTATAAAATAGATAGACCTGATAATAGATTTTATACAAGAGGATTAAATTATTGGCCAAAAGCTTTTGATAATGAAAAAACTTATTCTCCTGATTGGACTTATAATCAGACTAAAACTGATAGAGTCGGACTAAATGCAACTTGGGATATAAATGATATTTTTACACTAAGAACAGCATATATGTATAAAAAAGATAATAGAGAATTTAGCTTAATATATCCACAATATTCACCTGAAGGCTGGACCGCTCTTTCTCCATTTAAAAATGCACCATATGATACTATTTCACATAGTGCTTATGCTTATTTAGATAGTAAGTTTGATACGGGAACTATTTCTCATAAATTAACTTTTGGTATTTCAGGAGAAACATATAAAGAAAGGAAATATAAGGAAAATAATGGATTAATTTTTGATAGTTCATATGGAATACCAAGTGGTTTAACAATTAATCAGTTAATGAATTTAAGTTCACCTAATTTCTCGTCAAATTATGGAAATGAGAAATTTATAGCAAGTGAAACAACAAATAAAAATATTATTATTGGAGATGATATAGTTTTTAATGATAATTGGAGTGCTTTAGTTGGATTTAACTATACAAAAGTAAGTGCTGATACTTTTGAATGGGAAATAACTAGTTATGAAGAAACAGCAACAACTCCAACTTTATCTTTAATCTATAAACCTATTGAAAATTTAACAACTTATGCTAGTTATATTGAAGGATTGGAATCTGGAAGTACAGTTCCAAATGAACCAAACAAATATAACAATCCAGGGGAAATATTAGACCCTTATGTAAGTAAACAATATGAAGTTGGAGCAAAATATGCAGTTAGTGAGAGTTTACTTTTAAGTTCAGCTTTATTTAGAATAGAAAAAGCAAATTCTTATGAAGAGACAACATCAAATGGTAAAATAACTTTAAATCAAGATGGTTTAGAAATACATCAAGGTTTAGAGCTAACAGCAACTGGAAAAATAACAAATAACTTAACAGTTATAACAGGTGGAACAATTATGGATTTAAAAGTAGATAAAGCTACAAACCCAGCCTTAAAAGATAAAAAACCAACAGGTGTAGCTTCAAAATTAGCTAAACTTTATGCAGAATATAATCTCCCTTATTTTAGTGGTTTAACTTTAACTGGTGGAGCATATTATACAGGTGGTAAATATCAAGATTCTTTAAATAAAAATAAAATCGATAGTTATACTATTTATGATGCAGGATTTAGATATAAAACAAAATTAGACAAATACCTTACAACATTCAATTTTAATGTTACTAATCTTACAGGCGAAGATTACTGGGCGACAACTAATCAACTTGGAATTCCAAGAAATATTGCATTTTCTATGAAAATGGAGTTTTAATATAAAATATAAAGAGATTTTTCTCTCTTTATTATAGATTAAACTGTTTTAAGAAATCTCTTTAAAACTAAATCTTCTTTAAAAGCTCATCTATTTTTTTATTTGACTCTATTATATTTTCAAGTGGAATTTCTCCGGTTTTAACTTGAGTGTAAACAGTATTTACAATCTCTTTTAAGCTAATTGGTTTTGCTAATTGATTTGCAAAAAGTAAAAGATTTACACCACTATTTATTGCTAAAGTTAAAGTAGTTTTTAAATCATAATGATTACTTATTGCACTCATTTGTAAATCATCAGTTATCAAAACTCCATCAAATTTTAATTTTTCTCTTAAAAGCTTTGTATTTACATTGTATGATAAAGTTGCAGGATAGTTTTTATCTAAATTTTCATTATATACATGAGCTGTCATTATCAAATCTGCTTTACCATTTTTAATAAAATATTTATAAGGTTCTAACTCTTTTTCACTCCAAGTTTTAGAAATATCTACAAATCCCAAATGAGAATCAGCTAAAGAAGAACCATGTCCAGGGAAATGTTTTAAAGTTGATAAAACTTTCTCTTTTTTCATTTCATCTACAAAAATAGAAGCATATTTTGTAACAATTTGAGGATTTTCTCCAAAACTTCTTCCTCTTGTTACTATTACTTTATTATTTTTATTTATTGCCAAATCAACTGATGGTGCAAAGTTTAAATTTATTCCAACATTCTTTAAATCTTTTGCCATATTTGAATAACTTATTTTTGCAAAATCTTCACCTTTTTGTGCTATTTCACTAGCTTTTAAAGTATTTACAAATCCTATATCACTTTTTAATCTTTGAACTACTCCTCCTTCTTGGTCAATAGAGATTAAAAGTTTTTGCTTAGAGATATTTTGCAAATCACTATTTAATTTTTTAAGTTGTTCTAAATTTTCTATATTCTTCACTTTTGTCTTATCATTTGGATCTTTATCAAATAAGATAACTCCACCTAAACCAAACTCTACATCTTTATATATCTGTTTATTTTTATCTATAGTTGTTTCAGAGAATCCTAAAATAACCATTTTTGCAATCATTTTTTCCACTTCTTGTTTTGTATAAGTTTGTCCAAAGCTATAAACTGCAAATAAACCTAAAAATAGTAATTTTTTAATCATTCTTACTCCTATTTAACCCAATTTTTGTAATTTGTAAAAGCTGGAAACTGCTTTTTAAACTCATCTTTTTCAAAAGAGAAACTATAATTTTCCATATACTCTTGCAAAATTTCATAAGCTTGTTTAAGTTCTATAAACTTCTCATTACTTCCACTTTGCATATCTGGATGATACTTTTTTGATAATTTCAAATATCTCTTTTTTATATCTTTTTTACTCATTTTAGAGATAATTCCAAACAGTTCAACTGCTTTTATAAAATCTTCATAGTTCATTTCAAAATCCTTTAAAGTAAAGATTATACAAAAACATTATGATTAATCTACTTATTGTATAATACACCCAATTTTTTTTAAGGTATTTTATGGGACAAATTATAAATTTAGCAATTACTATTTTAATTTTATATCTAATATTTACAAATTTTGGAACTTTTTTAATGATAATTGGGGGAATAATACTTTTTTTTGCAATTCTTACATATTTTATTAGAAAATCTTTTCTTAAAAATGCTTCAAGATTTCAATACAAGTACCAAAGTTTTGATTTCAATAATTTCAACCAAAATTTTAATAATAGTGATTTTAAAGGAAACTTTTATAATCAAACTTCAAAACTAGAAGAGGCAAAAGAGTTTTTTGGTTTCTCTTTTACTCCATCAAAAGATGATATAAAAAAAAGATATAAAGAGCTAGCAAGAGTTTATCATCCTGATTTAAATGGAGGAGATGAAGAAAAAATGAAAAAATTAAATGAGTATAGAGATATTTTAATGCAAGCTTACGCGCAATAAGGAGTTTTATGATAGATATGACAAAAGTAGCAAATATTATTTTATATATGTTACACAAACAAGTAAAAGCACTAAATCACAAAAAAATTGAGTTAATGCTCTTTTTTATGGAACTAAATCATCTGAAATTTTGCGGGAAAAAGATTACTAATGAAACTTTTATAAAAACTCAAAGAGGAGTTAAAGCTTTAGTTTTAGATGAACTTTTCTCTATTATTTTAGAAGAAATAGAGTTTGAAGATGAAGATGATGATAGAGTTTTTTTTATTCAAGAGTTAATGGATTTTTTAGAGATAGATATAGTTGAGAAATCTACTTTTAAAGAGTTAAAATTTTATAAATTAGAGGAAGAGTTTGATGAGTCATTATTCTCAAAAGATGAGATAACAACTATTCATAAAATAGTATCTTTATATAAAGATACTAGTGTAAGAAATCTTGCAAATGAGTGTTTTATCTTAGATAGAGTAAGAAATAATAAAAATGATGAAATAATTTTATGAAAATCAGGTAATAGTATCACAAAAGTTTCTAAAATACTCATAAATAATTAAAAAA
This sequence comes from Aliarcobacter faecis, assembly GCF_013201705.1. Taxonomy (NCBI): domain Bacteria; kingdom Pseudomonadati; phylum Campylobacterota; class Epsilonproteobacteria; order Campylobacterales; family Arcobacteraceae; genus Aliarcobacter; species Aliarcobacter faecis. Next base: position 1,366,741 of record NZ_CP053837.1, read on the forward strand.
TAACCTAAAAGCAGATTGGTTTTATAATAGAAAGATAAGATAAGATAAGATAACCATATTCATATTCAATAAAAAAGGGATTAGGTCAAATGAAAATTTCTCAAAAGTTGTACTTAAGTTTTAGTTTAATGATTTTATTAATCATAATATTAACAGTCATTGGGATTAATAGAGTTTCAGTTATCGATAATACTTTAAAAAATAATGTAGAATTAACATCTACTAAACAAAGATATGCCATAAATTTTCGTGGAAGTGTTCATGATAGAGCAATCTCTATAAGAGATGTTGTTTTATCAGAGGATAAAGATTCTGCTTTATTTAAAAGTTCTATTGAGAATATTAAAAGATTGGCAGAGTTTTATGAACAATCTTCTAAATCTATGGATAAGATTTTTACAAATAAAGATAACTTTGTTGAAGAAGAGTTAGTTATTCTTAAAAAAATTAAAGATGTAGAAAATAATACTTTTCCTTTAGTAGAAGAGATTATAAAACTAAAATTAGCACAAAATAATGAAAAAGCTCTAAGCATACTTTTAAATCAAGCAAACCCTTCTTTTTCAAATTGGCTAAAAGTAATTAATGAGTTTATTGATTATCAAGAAGCAAAAAATAGTACTTTTATATCAAAAGTAAAAGATGTTGCTAGTGACTTTTCATACACTATGATAATCTTTTTACTTATAGCTATAGTTCTAGCTATTGTAATAGCTTATTTTATATCTAAACAACTTGTAGATATGGTAAATAAAATTCAAATAGGTTTACAAAGTTTTTTTAACTTTTTAAATAGAGAAACTTCTACTATTACCCTATTAGATATAAACTCTAAAGATGAATTTGGGAAAATGGCAAGTTTAGTAAATAGTAATATTGAAAAAACAAAAGATACAATTATAGAAGACAATAAGTTTATAAATGCTGTTTCTGTATTTGTTCAAGAGTTAAAATCAGGGAATAATATTGCAAAATTTAATTTAGAGGTTAATACTCCTATCTTTAAAGAGTTAAAAAAATCTTTAGAAGAGTTACAATACTATCTTGAACATACAATAGCAAGAGATACAAATGTTTTATTAAATGTTCTTGAAAAATTCAAAAATAAAGATTATACAGCGAGATTTCCAAATCCTTATGCTTCTGTTGCTGTTACTATAAATGAACTAGGTGATGTAATCTGTAATATATTAGCTGAAAATAAATCAAATGGTTTAACTTTAGAGAATAGTTCAACTATCTTACTTGATAATGTACATAAATTAAACCTAAGTTCAAATGAAGCAGCAGCAAGCCTAGAAGAGACAGCAGCAGCACTAGAAGAGATAACAAGTAATATAAGAAATAATACAGAAAATATTGCAAAAATGGCTAAATACTCTAATGAAATAACAAAAGCTTCATCTGAAGGTGAGAAATTAGCAAACAAAACAACTTTAGCAATGGATGAGATAAATGTCCAAGTAAATTTAGTAAATGAAGCTATAAGTGTAATTGACCAAATCGCATTCCAAACAAATATTCTTTCGCTTAATGCAGCGGTAGAAGCAGCAACAGCTGGAGAAGCTGGAAAAGGCTTTGCAGTTGTTGCTCAAGAAGTAAGAAACTTAGCAAGTAGAAGTGCAGAAGCAGCAAAAGATATTAAAAATATAGTCGAAGAGGCAACACAAAAAGCAAATGAAGGTAAAGATATCGCAAATGAGATGATTAAAGGTTATAAAGGATTAAATGATTCAATTAACCAAACAATAAATATAATTTCAGATGTAGAGATGTCAAGTAAAGAGCAACTAAGTGGAATTGAGCAGATAAATGATGCTGTAAATCAACTAGACCAACAAACTCAACAAAATGCTAGTATAGCAACTCAAGCTCATGATGTTGCAAGTTTAACAGATAATATTGCTAAACTAATAGTAAAAAATGCAAATGAAAAAGAGTTTATTGGTAAAAATGAAGTTAAAGCAAAAAATTTAGAAACTTTAAATAAACAAGCATCTCAGATTATTACAAAAAAAGTAGAAAAACAAAAAATAGTAGAAGCTCCAAAAAAGAGTAAATCTATCACTTCTAATACATCTAATGATGAGTGGGAAAGCTTTTAAGCTTCTTCACTTGTTACCTTTTTAAACCTTATTTAACTTTAAATATAAATATAATCATTTTTTTTTTAATATATTTCAATTTTGACTATAATTTTACAATATTTAATTAAGGTATAAATTATGAATGAAAATATTAAAAGAGAAAAATCTCTAACTATGACTATGCTTATGACACCAGATAAAGCAAACTTTTCAGGAAAACATGTTCATGGTGGAGAGATTCTAAAAATGCTAGACCATGTAGCTTATGCTTGTGCAGCTAGATATGCAGGAACTTATGCAGTTACACTCTCTGTTGATATGGTTTTATTTAAAGATCCTATAAAAATTGGCTCACTTGTAACTTTCCATGCTTCTGTAAATTATACAGGAAGAACATCTATGGAAATAGGAATAAAAGTAGTTTCAGAAGATATAAAAGACCATAGTATAAAAAATACAAATGTATGTTATTTCACAATGATTGCTGTTGATGAAGAGGGAAAACCAACACCTGTTCCAAAACTAGAGCTTATAACTGAAGATGATAAAAGAAGATATAATGATGCAATAAATAGAAGAGAGTTTAGAATGTCTTCAAGACATGCTAAATAGAAGATTAAAGTTTATCTTTAATCTTCTATATCTTTTACCATTGCAATTTCATTACAAATTGGAAAAAGTTTACAGCGAATACAATCCGCCCAAATTTTTTGTTCTGGAATCTCCTCTTTTGGAATCTCTCTAAAACCACAACTTAAGAAGAAATCTTTTTCATAAGTCAAAGATAAAACCTGTTTTATTCCATAAAATTTAGCCTCTTTTACACACTCATTTACAAGTTTTTTTCCTAAACCTAAACCTCTAAATTTCTCATTTACTATTAAACTTCGTACTTCTGCCATTCTAGAAGAGTGGATATGAGTTGCTGTAAACCCAGCCATCTCACCATCTACTTTTACAATTATATAAGATCTAATTGTCGTAGCCATCTCATCTTGAGTTCTTAAAAGTATTATTCCCTTATCAACTTCAGGACGAACTAATTCTTGCATTTTTGGTATATCAAGAACAGTGGGCTTATAAAATTCAATTTCCAAATAGATGCTCCGTAATTTTATTTTGTAAATCAATTATACCTTTTTTCTTTAAGTTTGAAACAAAAATTCCATCTGGATAATCTCGTTTCAATTTTGATAACTCACTACTATTTAATTTATCTATTTTTGTAAAAGCATTTATAATTATCTGGTCCCCTCTTTTTATATGTTTTACAAATTCATCAACATTTTTGTCAATCTCTAGCTCTGGATGTCTTGAATCTATTAAATGGACAAAAACTTGTAAATTTGGTCTCTCTTCCAAATAATTAGTAAGATTTCTATTCCAAGAAGCTTTTAAACTTTTTGCAACTTTTGCATATCCAAAACCTGGTAAATCAACAAATCTTGCATAAACATAAGGAGTTTGCTCATCATTTGTCTTAAATTTAATCTCAAAATAGTTTATAAGCTGAGTTTTACCAGGTGTTGAAGAAGATTTTGCTAATCCTTTTTGCTTTGTTAAAGAGTTTAAAATTGAAGATTTTCCAACATTAGATCTTCCTAAAAATGCAACTTCAGCCATTGAAGGTGGTGGAGAATCATTCAGGCTTTGAGCTGATTGTAAAAATTTGGCATCTATTAAATTCATACTATTTTTTTTCGCCTCGTTCAACATTTATGATAAACTTTACAGGATTGTTTTCACTTCCTTTAACCTTAGCTTCACCACTTAATTGATTTATAAAAATATTATCTCCATAAACTTTTCTATCATCATTTTTTTCATGAACAAAACCATTTCCTATAATATTATACTCCTCTTTTTTAGGGTTATAAATTATCTTATCTCCTTTTCCAACATAGTGTTTATCAGCAGTTACTATTTCAAAATCAGCATCACCAATAGCTTCATATCTAAGAGGAGTTTTATTATTCGTTTTTTTATCTGTTTCAAAATAAACTTCAACTTTTTTTGCATTTAATTTATCTTGATTCATTCTAACTTTTACATTTCCAGTAAATATAGAAATTCCCTTTTTATCATCAGCTTGAAAATCTATTGCATCAATTTCTAATATATCATTTTGTGCAAATAGTAATTTTGTAAGTAGTAGCGTTATAACTAAATATCTCATCTATTTTCCTTTATTTTCTTTAAGATCAATTTCAAAATGTGTATTTTTTGATTTTATAAAATCATTTGTAGCATCTAAATATAAATTTGTACCTTTATAATTGTGTGTTTTATAGCTAGCTTTAAAAGGGTGTGAATTTGTAGCTATTTTTTTAATCTCATCATATTTTAAAAAATCTGTATCAACTTTTACAAAATCATCTCTTACATATTTAACATTATCTATAAAATCAAAAATACTTCCTCTTTTCTCTATTTTATCAGCCTTTATATTTTCAGAAATAAAATCCTTTGTTTTATCTTGGTTTTTCAAAGTAATATTAGCTAAATACATTTCATCTTTAGTTTTATATCTTAAAACATTTGAGGCAATTACAACTTTTGATACACCAATATCATTTAGAGTATACATTGTAGGGTTTTCAAATATTACTTGAGGGATATCTTCTTTATTCTTACTATATTTTGAATTTTCAATTGGAACAAAATAAAAAATTGTACTTATAATAAGAATAGAGAAGATAAATATTTTTAAAGCCATATTTTTAGAAACTCCTCTTCTAAATTACTCTTTTTTAAAACATACTCTATCATCTCACGTGCAGCTCCTTTACCACCCTCTTTTTGGCAAACAACATCTACACTATTTTTTACTAATTCTACTGCATTTTGTGGAGAGAAAGATAATCCTACACTTTTTAGCATTTTAAGGTCATTTAAATCATCTCCAATTGCAGCAACTTGATTATAATTTAACCCCTCTTTTTCTAAAATCTCATCAAGAACTGCTTTTTTATCTTTTACATTTTGATATAGATACTCTATTTTTAGTTCATTTGCTCTATATTCAACAATTTTTGACTCTCGACCAGTTATAATTGCTGCTTTTTTCCCTAAATGTTTTGTCCAAAAAACTATAGCAAAACCATCATTTACATTAAAAGTTTTAAACTCTTCAAAGCTACTAGAGTAGATAATATCACCATTTGTAAGAGTTCCATCTACATCAAAAACAAGAAGTTCTATCATAGAACACCTTTTGTACTTGGAATTCCTAATCTCTCATTTTTTACTAAAGCTCTTCTTAGGGCAACAGCAAAAGATTTAAATGTAGCTTCAATAATATGGTGCTTATTTTTTCCTCTATCTTGAATTAAATGCAAAGTAATTCCAGCATTCCCACTTAAGGCATGAAAAAACTCTTCTACTAATTCAACATCAAAAAGCCCTACTTTTTCACTTACATTTATCTCATAAACTAAAAATGGTCTATTTGATAAATCTAAAGCACAAGAAACTGCTGCTTCATCCATAACAACTGTTGCATTTCCATATCTTTCAACTGCTTGTATTGGAAAAATTGCCTTTTTTAAAGCTTGTCCCAAAACTATTCCGCAATCTTCAACTGTATGATGATAATCTATATGTAAATCTCCTTTACACTCTAAATTTATATCAATTCCACTATGTTTTGATAGGGCTTCAAGCATATGGTCAAAAAAACCAACTCCTGTATTTATAGAAAATTTTCCACAACCATTTAACTCTAAACTACATTTAATTTGTGTCTCTTTTGTATCTCTAATTATCTCTACCATTTTTAAATCCTATTTAATTATAACTGCATTATTTAAACCATTTACTGATCTAAAACTTTGTGCTTCTTGCTCACTTGAAAACCCTTTTATTAAAACCTTATATAAACCATTTTGGTTTATATACTCTACTATTTTTGAAGGGTATTTCTTTTGATACTCTGTTTTTATTTTATTTGCACCCTCAATTTTACTAAAAGCTCCTACTTGAATAGCAATTTTTGAACTAGAATTTGTATTTTTAGTAGAAGTTTTTGTATTTGTATTATTTGTTACTTTTACTCCAATTTGACTATTTGTTGGTGTTGTAACAACAATATTATCCTCTTTAATTTCAGTTGCTTCAAAAGCCTCTATCTTTTCTTCTTTAGGTGCTTGTACTGTTTCTACAACTGGAGCTTTATTATTTTCAACTTCCCCATTATATCCCAAAACTGTAACTCTAACCTTTGCTGTTCCTGCTCCAACCATATTTATAGCATGTGCTGCTTTATTTGATAAATCAATAATTCTTCCAGCTACAAAAGGTCCTCTATCATTTATTCTTACTATCGTACTTTTACCATTTTCAAGATTATCAACTTTTACAACAGTATTCATAGGTAGAGTTTTATGAGCCGCTGTCATATCATACATATTGTAAATTTCACCATTTGATGTCTTTTTAGAGTGAAAATCTGGTCCATACCAAGATGCAACTCCATCAAACTTATCACCTATTTTTGCTATCTCTGGATAATATTTTATGCCAAAAACACTATAAGGTCTCATTGTAGCTCTATGCATCTCTGGAGAATTATTTATATTTAAGTTATTTGTGTTTTTATAAAATTTGTGATAGTCATTATCTACACTTTTACTTGAACACCCTGTAAATAAGAAAATGCTAACAGCCCCCATAAAAATTCCTAAATTAGCACTATTGAACAATCTCAATTTTATCTCCTATACTTAACACTTTTGGATTTTTTCTACTAATAAATTTTAATTTTTTAGTAGTAGTTTTATTTTTTTTAGCAATCATTTCCAAAGTATCACCAGATTTTACAGTATATATAAGACTATTTTGTTTTATATTACTAGTTTTTTTGGCTTCATTTTTTGTTGCTTTTTTATTATCAATCTGTTCTTTATTATTATTTTTTATAATAGTTGGCTTTATATTACCCACTTTTTGATTATAAACATCTAATTTAGTATGAGGGATATAAATATTATATGACTTTATGTTTGATGGTAAAGTATCTTTTTTAATATGTTTATTTAAACTCTTAAACTCTTCATAATTCATATTTAACATAGTAGCAATAGACTTTAATTGAACACCTTTTGGTGGATTTACAATTTCTAAATTATATTTTGCCTTTTTATCTATTGCACTAAAAGAGTCTTTCTCTTTTAAAATAGTAAATGTTATTATTTTTGCTATATAGGTAATTGTATGCTTTGGAAAATAGTCTTTATGATTATTTTTTACTAAATATGTAAAATCAAAGTAATCTTTATATCTTTCATAAATTATATATAAATTACCCATACCTTTTTTATTTTTAAGATAATCATCTATATATTTTTTATAAACCTTTATAGTTGGATTACTATGCTCAGTTGGATTTTCTTCTAAATATTTATCTAAGCTAGCCCTTGCAATTCCACTAATTATTCTGCCTTCTCCACTATTATATGCGGCTATTGCTAAATACCATTTCTTAAAAGTCTTATAATATTTTTTTAAATATGTAGCTGCTGCATTTGTTGATTTTAGTAAATCAAGTCTCTCATCAATACTATCATCAATTCTTAATTTCAAGTTACTTGCTGTTTGGGGAATTATTTGCCAAAGTCCACCTGGACCTTTTCCTTTACCTTGATTTACATAACTAGATTCAAATAAAGGGATAAAAAACATAGCTTCTGGTAAATTTCTATTTTCTATCTCCTCTTTTACAATTTCCATATTTAATGCTGATTTTCTTAAAATATTATTATAGTAGATAATTTTTGAGCTAGAACTATATTCACTATATGTAGAGTTAAAAATTTCTGTATCCAAAAAGGAGTTATTAACTCCCAAATCATTTAAAACTTTTAATTTTATCTCGTCAGCAAAAGTTTGTGAAAAAAAGATGAAGATTATTATTAATATTTTAATCAAAAGAGCCTCTTTATAATTTATTTTATTATAACTAAGAAATATTTGTAAACTCTTTAAATAATTTTTTTGCATTATTTGTTGTTAAATTTTTAATCTCTTCTTCACTCATATCTAAAAGTTCAGCCATTTTTTGTGCTACATAAATAGTATAATATGGCTCATTCCTAACTCCTCTATATGGATGTGGAGTTAGATATGGTGCATCTGTTTCAATTAGAAGTCTATCTTTTGGAATTTTTGGCAAAATTTCAACTAACTTCTTTGCATTTTTAAAAGTAAGAACTCCACCTATTCCAAAATAGAAATTATGATTTACTAAAGGTAATAGATGTTCACTTGCATTAAAGCAGTGTAAAACTCCACCTACTTCTTTTGCATTTTGTGAAATTAAAATCTCTCTTGAGTCATTTGAAGCTTCTCTAATATGAATAATAAGTGGTTTTTTATACTTTTTAGCCAAAGATATTTGAGAAATAAAAACCTCTTTTTGTCTTTTTATATTCTCTTCTTTTTCCTCTTCATCTTCTGGAAGCCTATAATAATCCAATCCACATTCACCAATAGCTACACATTTTGGATGATTTACATATTTTTCAATAATAGCTTCGTCATATTTTTCAATGTCATAAGGGTGAGTTCCAACTGCAAAAAAAACTTCTTCATATTTTTCACTAAGGGTAACTGCTCTATTTAATGTATCAAAATCTGCTCCAGGAATTAAAAAACCACTAATTCCAGCCTCTTTTGCATTTACTATAACACCTTCTATATCACTAAAATAAGCTTCGTTGTCTAAATGACAATGTGTATCAATAATTATAGTTTATCCTTATGATAATAATCTTTTATTTACTAAATTAATAATATTATTAATTTGTGAAATATCTTTTGCTTTTATCCAAGCATCTATTCCAAAATTTTTAAACGCATCATAATCACTCTCGTCATCAATAATTGCAATAGAAGCAAATTTATCTTTACAAACTTTTGATTTATTCTCTTCAAAATCAAAAATTGAATCAATACCTAAAATAACAACATCAGCATCAACTGAAGAGTTTGAAAAAGATTCAACCTCAAACTCTTCATTAAATAAAGAGCTATCTAAATCATAAAAAGTAACAATTTTCATACTTATTCCTTGGCTAAATTTTAAATAAAAATAATTTTATCTAAATAACTTTAAATTACAAAATATATCTAGTTGTATCAACACTATCAACAATTTTTTCTAACTTAGAAGATACTAATTCAGAAGTTACAATAACTTTTGAACCTTTATTTATATCTGCATCAAAAGAGATATCTTCAATAACTTTTTCAATAACAGTATGAAGTCTTCTTGCACCTATATCTTCCGTTTTTTCATTTGCAGCAACACTATATTTAGCAAAAGCTCTTATAGCTTCATCTTCAAACTCTAATTCAACTTCTTCAACTGATAAAAGTGCTTTATACTGTCTTAAAAGTGAATTCTTTGTATTTGTTAAAATCTTATATAAAGCCTCTTCATCTAAAGATTCTAACTCAACTCTTAAAGGAAATCTTCCTTGTAATTCTGGAATTAAATCACTTGGTTTTGATACATGGAAAGCACCAGCTGCTATAAATAAAATATGGTCTGTTTTTATTTGTCCAAATTTTGTTTGAACGGAACTACCTTCAACTATTGGAAGTAAATCTCTTTGAACACCCTCTTTTGATGGGTCTTGTCCTTGATTTTTCTTGCTTGTTGCAATTTTATCTATCTCATCTATAAAAATTATTCCACCATTTTCACATCTTTTTAGCGCCTCTATTTTTATAGCTTCAGTATCAAGTAAGCCCTCACTCGCAACTCCTCTTAGAAGAATTTTCGCATCTTTTATGCTTACCTCTTTTTTTATTTTCTCTTTATTTATGCTTCCTAACATTTTATTAAGACTCTCTTGCATAGAACTCATATCAAAAGGTAAACTAGAATCAATTATCTCAACATGTGCTTTTTTTGGAACTTCTATCTCTATTTTTTTATCATCTAAATCCCCACTTAAAAGCTTTTTTTCCATTAAGTTATAAGTTTTTATAAAAGACTCTTTTGCACTATCACTAGCAGCTTCAGGAAGTGGTGGTACAAGTTTTTCAATTATCTTTCTTATAACCTCTTCATCAATTTTATCTTTAATTTTTTCTTCATACTCTTTAGTTACTAAATTTATTCCTTCATATACTAAATCTCGAACCATTGACTCAACATCTCGTCCTACAAATCCAACTTCAGTATATTTACTAGCTTCAACTTTTACAAAAGGAAGCCCCATCATTTTTGCCATTCTTCTTGCTATTTCAGTTTTACCAACTCCTGTACTTCCTATCATAAGAATATTTTTTGGCATAATCTCTTCTTGAAGTTTTGGTTCAACTCTCATTCTTCTATATCTATTTCTCAAAGCCAATGCTATAGTTTTTTTTGCATCATTTTGACCAATAATATAATCATCTAAATAAGCAACAATTTGCCTAGGTGTCATATCCATAATATTTTTAATCCTCTAGTTTTAATATTTTTATATTTTGATTTGTATATATACAAAGCTCTCCAGCTATCATTAAAGACTCTTTTACCAAATCTTCTTCATCTAAATTTGAGTGTTTTGCTAAAGCTCTAGCTGCACTAATGGCAAAATTTCCACCACTTCCAATACTTGCAATCTCTCCATCTTCAGGCTCAACAACATCCCCATTTCCACTTAAAATAAAAATTTTTTCTTTGTTTAAAACTATCATCATAGCTTCAAGTCTTCTTAAATATTTATCTTTTCTCCACTCTTTTGAAAATGCAATTACAGATTTTAATAAATCCCCTTTACAAGCTTCTAAGTGAGCCTCAAACATGTCAAAAAGATTAAAAGCGTCAGCTGTACTTCCTGCAAACCCTGCTAAAATTTTTCCTTGATATAAAGTTCTTATTTTTGTAGCATTTCCTTTTAAAACTGTATTTCCAAAAGAGACCTGTCCATCTCCACCAATTACAGCTTTTTTAGCCCCTTTATAGGCAAGTATTGTTGTCGCATGAAACATAATTAACCTGCAATAATATCAATTTTTAATGTTGCATTTATTGAGTGTCCTAATTTACAAACAACTTCATAAATACCAATAGTTTTTAATTTATTATCAACTAAAATACTCTTTTTATCAATCATAATAGAGAACTGTTTTTCCAACTCTTCACTTATCTCTTTATTTGTAACACTTCCAATTAAATGCCCATTTGCACCAACTTTATGTTTTATTGTAAGTTTTGTAGAGTTCAATTTTTCTGCTAACTCTTTTGCTACTTTTATATCTTCTTCCTCTTTTAATGCTAATTTTTTTTGTTCAGCATTATGTTTTGCTATTACTTCATTTGTAGCTTGTAGAGCTAAACCTTTTCCTATTAAAAAGTTTTTTCCATATCCATCTGCAACTTCTTTAATTTCTCCAGCTTTCCCTAAAGTTTTTACATCTTTTATTAATAATACTTTCATTTTAATTCATCCTTTTTTTTTAATGTTTTTATTTTACAATATTTTAGTTAAAGCCAAATAAAGCTTAATTATTCAAAGATTCAATAACTTGCTCTTTGATATTTCTTTTTCTTACATAGTTATTTAAACCTATATGATTGTTATATCCCAACAGTTTTGCAATTTTTCTAACACTTAAACCAACACTTAAAAGCTCTTCAATTTTCTCTCGTTGCTCATCAAATTTTGATTTTTGAATAGTTCCTTTTGGTTTTCCTAAGGCTATACCATCAAGCTTTTTAGCTGTTAATGCCTCTTTTGTCCTAAGACTCATAAGCTCTTTTTCTAAATTTATAGTCATTGAAATCACACTTAAAATCATTTGACTTAACATATCTTTATCATCTATTAAATCAAGATTTTGTTCAATTACAATAATTCTTATCTTATTTTGCAGTAAAAATTTTACAATTTCTAAAATTGTATCTATTGTTCGTCCAAATACATTTAAATTTGTAACAATTATTGTAGAGTTTTTTTCACAATTTTCTAATAGTTGTAAAATATTTTTCTCATCTTTCGGAGTATTTATAACTATCTCAATATTCTTATATATTTGAAGGTTTTTCTTTAAGATATAGCTTGAAATAGCCTCTTTTTGCTCTTGTGTATATTTTTCATTGTTTAGATTTTTTCTAATATAAGTAAAAACTTTTGACATTTTTTTCCTTTATTTAAAAAATTAATATACTTTTGATTAAACATTTTGTTTAATGCTTATACAAAAATTTATACAAAATGTTATCTAGTAAAATATTAATAAAAGCTTACAGCAATAAAATACATTATATATATAATAATTTATGATTGAATTCAAAGTTTATTTTAGCTAATATCGATTTTTTTATATAAATAGTAAGGTTAGGATTTGAGATTAACTGTCGCAATTAGTGGAGCTAGTGGAGTAAATTTAGCTATAAAATTTATAAAACTAATACCTAAAGATATAGAACTCTTTGTTGTATTTTCTAAAAGTTCAAAAAAAGCTTTAAAACTCGAAAATAACATAAAAATAAAAGATATTTTCAAAGATTTTTCAAATATATCAATTTTTAAAGACAAAAGTATAGGAGCAAGTATTGCTTCTGGTTCTTTTAAAGTTGATAAAATGATAATCTTACCTTGTAGTTCAAATACATTAGCAAAGTGTGCTTCTGGAATTGCTGATACTCTTATTACTAGAGCTTTTAGTGTAATGCTAAAAGAAAAAAGAGAGATTATTATAGCTCCTAGAGAGCTACCTTTAAACACTATTATGCTTGAAAACATGCTAAAATTATCAAATTTAGGAGTTACTATTGCACCACCAATTTTAGGGTATTATAGTTCTCAACAAAGTTTAGAAGATATGGAAAACTTTATTATTGGTAAATGGTTCGATCTATTAAAAATAGATAATAACTTATACAAAAGATGGAAATAGATATGGAAAATAGTAATTATAATTATACAGGTTCATATAAAAAAGCAATTTATAGTGGAACTTTTGACCCAATAACTATTGGGCATTTAGATATTATTAAAAGAGCTAGTAATATTTTTGAAGAGGTAATTATTAGTGTTGCAAAAAGTGAACTAAAAAAACCTATGTTTTCTCATGAAAAAAGAGTAGAGTTTGTAAAAGCTGCAACAAAAAATATAAAAAATGTAAAAGTTGTAGGATTTGATACTTTATTAGTTGATTTAGCAAGAGATTTAAAAATAAATACAATAATTAGAGGGCTTAGAGCAGTTAGTGATTTTGAATTTGAACTTCAAATGGGATATGCAAACTCTTCAATAAATAAGAATTTAGAAACAGTTTATCTAATGCCAACACTTGAACATGCTTTTGTAAGTTCTACAATAGTAAGAGAAATTATTAGATTTGAAGGTACTTTTGCACATTTAGTTCCAAAAGAGGTAATAGAATGTATGTAGTAATTGAAGGTATTGATACAGCTGGGAAATCAACACAATTAGAAATCTTACAAAAAAGATTTGAAAATGCAGTTTTTACAAAAGAGCCAGGTGGTACAAAACTAGGAGCTAAACTTAGAGAGCTTATTTTAGAAGGTGAAGCTAGAAGTAAAACAGCTGAAATGTTTATGTTTTTAGCTGATAGAGCTGAACATACAAAAGATATAATTATCCCAAATCTAAATAAATTAATAATCTCTGATAGATCACTTATTTCTGGTATAGCCTATGCACTAAATAAAGATATTGATGAATTAATAGCCTTAAATAAAATTGCTACAAAAAATATTTTTCCACAAAAAATAATTTTATTAGAACTTAGCAAAGATGAGTTAGTTTTTAGACTTTCTCAAAAACAAAATGATAGCATTGAAAAAAGAGGAGTTGATTATCTTTTAACAATTCAAAGTAGATTAAAAGAGATAATTTTAAAACTAAATATAAAGCATATTTTTATTGATGCTAGTTTGAATATTGAAGAAATTGCAGAAAAAATAGAGGATTTTATAAATGAGTAGTACTATTCAAAGCCTAAGAGGAATGAAAGATATTGTTGGAAACGATAGCAAACTTTTTATATATTTTATAGAAAATGCTTCAAGAATTGCACAAAAGTATGGTTTTTCATATATTGAGACACCACTTCTTGAAGAGACTGCACTATTTAAAAGAAGTGTTGGTGAAAGTAGTGATATTGTAAATAAAGAGATGTATCAATTTATTGATAAAGGGCAGAATGATGTATGTCTTAGACCTGAGGGAACAGCTGGAGTTGTAAGATACTTTGTAGAAAAAAAACTAGACCGTGCTGGTGGAGTTTATAAATGGTACTATTATGGAGCTATGTTTAGATATGAAAGACCTCAAAAAGGAAGATTAAGAGAGTTTCACCAATTTGGTTGTGAAGTTTTTGGAATCTCTAGCGTTTATGAAGATGCAAATATTATTATGCTTATTAAGGAGATTTTAGACTTTTTTGGTATTGGGTTTACACTTAAACTAAACTCTCTTGGTTGCCCAAATTGTATGCCTCAATATAAAGAGAATTTAGTAAAAAACATCTCTAGTTTTAAAGAAAAATTATGTGAGGATTGTAATAAAAGATTAATTACAAACCCTATAAGAGTACTTGATTGTAAAGTTGAAGCTTGTCAAAAATTATTAATTAACTCTCCAAAAATAACAAATAGTTTATGTATCTCTTGTAATAGTGATTTTACAAAACTAAAAGAGATTTTAGATTTTAACAATATCTCTTATGAAGTTGATAGTAATTTAGTTCGTGGGCTTGATTACTACAATAAAACTGCATTTGAATTTGTAAGCAATGAAATAGGTTCACAAAGTGCGATTGCTGGTGGTGGAAGATATGATAGACTTGTAGAGTTTTTAGGTGGGAAAAATAGCCCTGGAATTGGTTTTGCAATAGGAATTGAAAGATTACTTGAATTAGTAGTTATGAAAGAGTCTAAAGAAGATTTTGTATATATTGGAGTTTTAGATGAATCTAGTTTAAATAAAGCCTTTGAACTAAGCATTAAAAAAAGAAAAACTACAAAAACCCACTTTGAATATAATCCTAGAGGTTTTGCAAAACATTTTGGTATAGCTGAAAAATTAGGTTGTAATATTGTTGCCCTTTTAGGAGAAAATGAGTTAAAAAATAAAACAATTTTTGTAAAAAATATAGATACAAAAGAAGAAAAGAATATTAATATAGAGGATTTTTTAAATGAAAAATAAGTATGGAATAGATATTTGGGGAGATGATAATTTTATTATTGATGATGGAATGGTAAAAGTAAATTATGATATCAAACCTTCACTTATCTCAATAGTAAAGGATATAAGAAAAAAAGGCTTCAAAGGACCTTTACTTTTAAGATTCCCTCATATCACAAAAAAACAGATAAAAACACTTTTTAACACTTTTAATGCAAGTATGAAAGAGTATGATTATAAAGGAAAATTTAATGCTGTTTTTCCACTAAAAGTAAATCAACTACCAAACTTTATTCATCCCCTTGTTAGTGCTGGAAAAAAATATAGCTATGGACTTGAAGCTGGAAGTAAAGCAGAGCTAATAATAGCTATGACATATAATAATATGGGAAGTCCAATAACTATCAATGGTTTTAAAGATAAAGAGATGATTCATCTATGTTTTATTGCTAAAAGTATGGGGCACGATATAACTGTAATTATTGAAGGTTTAAATGAATTAGAGATGATTTTGGAAGTTTTAAACGAGACAAAACTCGAAGCTCCAAATATTGGTTTAAGAGTACGACTTCATAGTGGAGGAAGTGGTGTTTGGGCAAAAAGTGGTGGAATTGATTCAAAATTTGGGCTTACTTCAACAGAGATTTTAGAAGCTTTTGAACTTATGCAAGATAATAATCTTCAAGATTTATTAACAATGATTCATTTTCATATAGGTTCAGCTATGAATACTATTAAGCCATTAAAAAAAGCTTTAAGAGAGTCTGGTCATATATATGCTGAACTTAAAAATTTAGGTGCAAAAAAATTGAGTTCTATAAATATTGGTGGTGGATTAAGTGTTGAATATAGTGCTTATGAACAATCGAGATTTTACTCTTTAAGTGAGTTTGCAAGTGATGTTGTCTTTACATTAAAAGATATAGCAAAACAAAAAGGTGTTGAAGAACCAAATATTTTCACTGAATCAGGAAGATTTATAAGTGCTGCTTCTACAGTTTTAATAACTCCTGTTTTAGAGCTATTTTCAGCTGAATATGAACTAGACCACTTAAGATTAAAAGAGGTAAATCCACCTTTAATTGAAGAGTTAAGAGAACTTTTTAAAGATATGACAAAGAAAAAAGCTTACGAGTTTATGCACGATAGTATGGATCATTTAGAGTCTTTATTAACTCTATTTGATTTAGGATATATTGATTTACAAGATAGATCAAATGCAGAGATATTAACTCACCAAATTATAAAAAAAGCTATTTCACTTTTACAAGTTGATGATTATGAAGAGCTTAGAAAATTTGATAAGAATATTCAAGAAAAATACCTTCTTAACTTCTCACTTTTCCAATCATTACCTGATTATTGGGGAATAGATCAAGAGTTCCCAATTATGCCAATAACACATTTAGATAAAAAACCAACAAGAAGTGCAAGTCTTTGGGATATTACTTGTGATAGTGATGGAGAGATTCCTTTTGATATGAAAAAACCATTATATCTTCATGATGTAAACTTAAACAAAGAGGACTATTTTTTAGGATTTTTCAATGTTGGAGCATATCAAGATACTCTTGGAATGAAACATAATCTATTTTCACATCCAACAGAGGTAAATATTACTTTTAAAGATGATGAAGTAGTTTTAGAAAAACTTTTAGAATCTCAAAAAATAATTGACATTTTAGATGATATTGATTATGACACAGAAGAGATACAAACTATTTTAAGTAGAAGTTTACCTTTAGAGACTTATGAAGTTCTCAAAAAATATCTAAATGATAATAGCTATTTAAAGACTATCTGGAGTTACTACGATGATGAGTGATGAACAAAAAATAGAAGAACAGAAGGAGACTCTTAGTTTATGGCAAATAATTAAAGAAGACTTCTCTGTTCCTAAACTAAATGACCCAGTACTTGATTCAAACTTTGAGCTATTTTTTAACTATCCAGGAGTTTGGGCAATAATAAACCATAGAGTTGCAAATAAACTTTACAACAAAGGTTTTAAAAAACTTTCAAGGGCAATTGCTGGGATTTCATCTTTTTTTACAAAAACAGATATTCATCCAGCTGCAACTATTGGAAGAAGAGTTTTTATTGACCATGCAATTGGAGTTGTAATTGGAGCAACTGCAATAGTTGAAGATGATGTTTTAATTTACCAAGGTGTAACTTTAGGTGGAGTTAGCCTTAATAAAGGGAAAAGACACCCTACAATAAAATCAAATGTAGTTCTTGGAAGTGGAGCAAAAATTTTAGGGAATATAACTATTGGAGCAAACTCAAAAATTGGAGCAAACTCTGTTGTTGTTGTTGATGTTCCAGAGAATTCAACTGCTGTTGGAGTACCTGCTAGAATAATTAAAAAAGATGAGAAGAAAGATAAACTAGCACATAATGAATTACCAGATCTCAATAAAGAGATGTTTAAATACTTAATTGAACGAATTGCAAACCTTGAACACTCTATAAAAAAAGATAAAAATTGTACCTTAGATAAAAAAAATGAAGCTTTAGAAAAAGAGTATAATGCTTTTATTGAAGCATTAAATTCAAATAAAAAAGGATAATTTTGGAACTTGAATTAATAGCATTTGGACTAATTACTGGATTTGCCTCAGGTTTTTTTGGAATAGGAGGTGGAAGTATATTAATACCTATGCTTTTACTTACAGGCTTTGTTATGAAAGAAGCAGTTGCTATATCAATTATGCAGATGGTTTTTTCATCTATTTATGGCTCTTTTTTAAATGCAAAAAAAATAAAAGGCTTAGTAAGAGATGGTGTAATTTTAGGTATTGGAGCTAGTTTAGGGGGAGCTACAAGTGGTTATTTTTTACCTAAAGTTCCTGATATATATCTTCAATATATTTTTATAACTGCTCTTTGTTATACAATATACACTCTTTTTAATGCCCCAGCTTCAAATAGTGGAGAAAAAGAGACAAAAGGGATATATGTACTATTAGCTATTGGTTTTTTTGTTGGAATTTTAGCTATGAGTATAGGAATTGGTGGCTCTTTAGTACTACTTCCTATTTTAGTTGGTTTTTTAAAATATGATTTAAAAATTGCAACTGCTTTAGGACTATTTTTTGTAATATTCTCCTCTATTGGTGGTTTTATATCTACTTCAATATATGGAAATATGTTATATTATGAAGGAGCTATAATAGGAATTGGTTCACTAATTGGAGTATATTTTGGAATAAAAATAAAAGAGAAAACAAAAACAACTCAATACAAAAATTTTGTACTACTTTTAAACCTTCTTGTTTTAGGAATTATGATTTATAAAACTATATAAAAAAAGGGAAAAGAAATTTAATTCTTATTCCCTTTTAATTCATTCATTCTTTCATCTATTAAAGCTAAAGTTCTCTCTTGAGTTTTATATGAGATTTCAGGTAGATTTCCACCAAAAAGTTTATTCGCCTCTTCAAAACCTTGAACTATCCCATCTCTTCCTTTTTGAAGTTTATCTAAATCGTCACCAGCAAAATTAAATACAAAATTTGCAACTCTATCAGAAGTTTGAGTTATACCAAAAAATCCATTTTCACCTACAAGCTCTTTTGCCTCATCTTGAGTTAAATCTAAAATAGGTTTTCCTGTATATCCAATATTTTTTAGACTCATTCCTCCTTCTGTCTCTTTACCTGCAAGAAAATCTAAAACTTCAGTTTCATTAGAATTTAAACCACCTTGAGCAAAAGCCCCTCCTTTTGCCATATTATGTGCATTTATCTCAAATAAGATATATTGTGCATTCATAGATAGAGTTACTCTTGCTGCTGAATTATTTACAATTTCTTCAACAGAATCATTTTTTGTCGTATCATTTTTTATATTTGTATTCAAATTTGTATTTTGTTTATACATATTTAGAGCTTGACTCATTTGTCCTTTTATTTGCATCTAAACTCCTTTTATAGTTTTATTAACACATTATACATTTCTTAAAATTAATTTAAACTTATTTTCTTTAAAAGTTCGATTAAGAGATTTATTAATTTTTTTAATTATAATTGTAAAAAAATTTTATAAGGAATATTTATGATTTATGATGTAGTTATTATTGGAGCTGGAGCAGCTGGCTTTGGGTCTGCTTTAACATTAGCAAGTGCAAATGATAAGTTTGATTGGGCAAAAAATAAAAAATATTTAATGCTAGATAACAATAAAAGTGATTTAAATGCAGGAAGATATATAAATGTTGCTGGAATTGAAGCTATAAATGGTGTTGATTTACTAAATAATCTTAAAACTCAACTAAAAATTTATCCTGCTTGTGAACTAAAAGATGAAAAAGTTTTAAGTATAAAAAGAGTAGGAGATATTTTTTCTATAATTTGTGAAAATAGTGTTTATGAAGCAAAAACTTTGATTTTAGCAACAGGAATGCATAGTTTTGATATAGAATTTGATGAAGTTGAAGTAAAAGATAATATCTTTGCTCCAAAACCAAATAAAATACTTTTAGCAAATGAAAATAATAAAATTTCAAATGAAGTTTATGTTGCTGGACTTGCAAGTGGTGTTCCTTCTATGTTTGCTTGTGCTAGCGGAGATGGAACAAAAGTTGCTTGCGATATTTTAAAAAGCTGGTGTGGAAAAGTTGCTATTGTACATGATGTAAAAGCTTAAATTATAAAATTAATCATTCTCAAAAAAGAGAATGATTAAAAAAGTTTCTTTTTCTAAAAGTAACTTAAAAATAAAACTACTCGAAATAATTTATTTTATAGATATTCAAACTAAATTTAATCAAAAAGAGAATCATAACAATTTTTTAGATATTATATTTACTTTAATTTTACAGGAAAATATAATATATGGCACTAATAGACCTTCAAAACATCTCAAAACAATACGACATAAAAGTTATTTTAAAAGATGCAAACTTTACTCTTCAACAAGGGCAAAGAGTTGCTGTTATTGGACAAAATGGTCAAGGAAAATCAACTCTTTTTAAAATTATTATGAAAACTGTTGAACCAGATAGCGGTGAAATGGCTATTGATAGATCAGTAAAAATAGAGATGCTTGACCAACAACCAAAATTTGAAGCAAATTTATCTGTACGAAATGCTATTGAAAATCAGTTAGTTGAACTCAAAAATGCAAAAAATGAGTATGAAAAAGTTACAAATGAACTAACAATTAATTATGAAGATATGGAACTTTTAAGAAAACAGAGTGAATTAGCAACTTTTATAGACTTTCACAACGCTTGGGATTTAGAAAATATGATAGAGAGAGTTTTAGTTGAATTTCAATTAAAACAGTATGAAGATAAAGATGTAAATATGTTAAGTGGTGGTGAACAAAGACGAGTTAGCTTAGCTGGATTAATACTTAAAAAACCAGATATTTTACTTCTTGATGAGCCTACAAACCATCTTGATGTTTATATGGTTGAATTCTTAGAAGAGTTACTTTTAAAAAATAACTTCACCCTACTTTTTATTTCTCACGATAGATATTTTATAGATAATATTGCTACAAATGTTGTTGAAGTTGAAGGTGGAGAACTCAGAAAATTCAATGGTGGATACTCTTCATATCTTGAACAAAAAGCACAAATTTTATCAAATATGCAAAAGGAACACGAAAATCTTTTAAGGCTTGTAAAACAAGAAGCTCACTGGATGCAACACGGAGTTACTGCAAGAAGAAAAAGAAATGAGAGAAGAAAAGCTGAATATTTTGATTTAAAACAAAAAGCTAAAACAAATCCAGCTGCTATTAAAAAGATGAGTATAGAGCTTCAAAGGGAGCAAAAATCTTTTAATAGTGATGAGAAACAACAAAATAGAAAAAAAATGCTCTATGAACTTGACAATGTATATAAATCTTTAGGGCAAAAAGAGTTGATCAAAGATTTCACAACTAGAATTTTGCAAAAGGATACTATTGCCATAGTTGGTCCAAATGGAAGTGGAAAATCTACCCTTCTTAAAATCTTTATGGAAAAACTAAAAATTGATAGTGGAACTTTCAAAAAAGGTGATTTTGAGATAGGATATTTTGACCAACAACGAGAGATGTTAGATGATGATAAAACTATTATGGAAATCTTCTGTCCAAATGGTGGCGATAGAGTAGTTTTAGATGATGGAAGAAATATGCATGTTTTTGGATATCTAAAAAACTTTCTATTTCCAAAAGAGTATTTAGATAAAAAAGTTGGAGTTTTAAGTGGTGGAGAAAAAAATAGAGTTGCTTTAGCTCTTCTATTTACAAAAAGAGTTGATTGTATGATACTTGATGAGCCTACAAATGATTTAGATATTCCAACAATAAATATTTTAGAAGAGTATCTACAAAACTTTCAAGGTGCTTTAATCTTTGTATCTCATGATAGATATTTTGTAGATAAAATTGCTAAAAAACTATTTGTATTTACTGGGAATGGTCATATTATGGAAAGTTTTCAACCATATAGCGAATATTTACAAATAGAAAAAGAGTTAAAAGAGCTTGACTCTTTAGAGTTTGAGATAGAGAAAGAGAAAAATAGCCCAAAAGTAGAAAATCTTCCTAAAAAACAGACAAAACTATCTTATAAAGACCAAAGAGAGTATGATAATTTACCTTTAGAACTAGAGAAATTGGAAGAGAAAATGGAAGAGTTAAATAGCTGTTTAGCTGATCCAAAATGTTATGAAAAAATAGGAATTGTATCACTTTCAAAAGAGTTAGAAGAGACAAAAACTATCTATGAAGAGAAAGTTGAAAGATTTTTAGAACTTGAAGAGTTGGTTGAAAGTTTTAATTCATAAAATAATATAATCCAAACTAAAATAAGCTAAAAAGGAGATAAAATGTCATTAAAAGAGCAATTAAACGAAGATTTAAAACAAGCGATGAGAGATAAAGAAGTAGTAAAAAGAGACTCAATAAGAGCTATAAATACTATGATTAAACAAATTGAAGTTGATGAGAGAAGAGTTTTAGATGATGCTGAAGTTATTAAACTTATTCAAAAAGGAATAAAACAAAGAGAAGAGGCAATAGCTCAGTATAGTGCAGCTTCAAGAGCTGATTTAGTAGAAAAAGAGCAAAGTCAAGTTGATATTTTTATGCAATATCTACCAAAACAACTAAGTGATGAAGAGCTAGAATCTGGTATGAAAGAGATAATTAGCGAAGTTGGTGCAACAAGCTTAAAAGATATGGGTAAAGTTATGGGAGCTGCTTCAAAGAAATTTGCAGGTATTGCTGATGGAAAAAGAATAAATGAAATGGTAAAAAAACTTTTAGGATAAAAAATGCAAGAATTCTTTGATAAGCTTTGTAAATTAGAAAAATTAGAGATTGAAAAAAATAAAATCAATTCAAATGAAGAGCTAATTACTCTTTTATTAAAAAGAGTTCCAACAAAAAATGTAAAAGTTTTAGTAAATATTTTGAAACAATCTTTAATTCCTTCAATTAGTCAAGATGAAAATGAAGAACTTGAAGAGCTTTTTTCATCTATTGAGAAGAATGAAAAGCTAATTTTTGAAAAAGATATTCAAGAAAAAATTGAGCAGTTCATTGCACAAAGATTTGAAAAAGATAAAAAAGTAATTATTGAAAAAACTTCTGATATATCAAAACTCGTCGTAATAATGGAGGAGTTTTTAAATGAAGCAATATCTAGTAGTGGAAATGGTTCTAAAAATGTATTAAATATAAAAGAGAAATTAAAATCAATAGATATAAACAATGCAAATTTAAATACTCTTTCAAAAATTCAAGAAGAGCTTATAAATGCAGCAACTTCAATTGAAGAAGAGATGAATAGTGTTTCAAGTAAATTACAATCTGGGAAAACAAAAGTTCAGGAGCTTGAAGATAAGATAAAAAATCTTGAAGATGAACTAAATAAAACAAAAAATGAGAGTATGAGAGACCATTTAACTGGACTTCTTACAAGAAAAACTTTCTATGATGAGCTAAAAAGAATAGATAGTTCATTTACAAGAATAGGTACACAATATGCAATTATTTTCTTTGATATTGACCATTTTAAAAAGATTAATGATACTTTTGGACATGAAGGTGGAGATGTAGTTCTTTCAACTTTTGGAAAAATTTTAAATAAAAGTATTAGAGATTTAGATATTGTTGGCAGATATGGTGGGGAAGAGTTTATTGCTATTGTACATTTTAAAGAGACAAAAGAGCTTTTATTATTTCTAAAAAGAATAAAATCAATAGTTACAGAAAATAGCTTTGTATATAAAGATAAACAACTAAAAGTTACTTTTTCTGCTGGAGTTACTATTAGAAATTCTTATAAAAACTATGATGAAGCTATTACAAAAGCAGATAAACTGCTTTATGAAGCAAAAAATTCAGGAAGAAATAAAATCATTTTAGAAAATGGGATGGAGTTTTAATCCATTTCTATTTTAATTTTTTTGATATTTTATTAACTAAGTAAAAAAATTCTATTAAAATTAATCTATAATCTCTAATCTACTACCTAAATTTGCCATTCCACAAGAGTAAACAAAGCTTGTAACAACTCCATCAATTTTTAATTTTGCAAAATCTTGAACATTTTGTAAATTTATTCCCCCACTACAAATGATTTTTATATTTTTAAAGCTTTTATCTCTTAATTCAACAACTTTTTTTAACTCATCAAGGCTTACTTTATCAAGCTGTACAACATCAACTCCATTTTCAAATAGATTTTTACAATCTTCAAAACTTGAACTCTCAACAACTACTTTTTTTTCTGGCATTTTTGCTTTAAATTTTAAAATTTGTTCATAAAATTCTAAATTATCTTTGTAAACTTTTCTATGGTGTGGGAAAAATAGTATAGTTTCACTAAGGTTTAATCTATGGATTAATCCTCCTCCATTTAAAACAGATTTTATACAAAACTTTTTTGAAAAAGGGTATGTTTTTCTAGTTGTCAAAAGTTGGCAATTATCATTTACCTCTTTTATTTTTTCAAGCATTAAGGCTGTAGTTGTCGCGATTTGAGAACTATATTCTAAAATTAGTTGAGTTGTTCTCCAAACTTTATGAATATTTTCATAAGCTCCGCTAAAAGCTAAAATAGTTTCACCTTTTTTTACTTTTGTTTTTGAGATTTTCATCTCTAAAATATCACAATCTAAAAGTTTTGCAATCCTACTAGATTCTTCCACACCAGATATAACAATATCATCTCTTGTAAAAATCTCTAATTTTACTTTTATTTTGGCTTTTTCTTGTAAAAAGGTAGTCAAATCTAAATATGGTAAATCATCATTTAAAAGCTCTATTAGCTCATTATCACTAAAATGTATCATAATTTAGGCAATATTTGAAGATAAAAAATCTATTTTTTTAAGAGTTGAACTTTTTTTATTAAATTCATTCTCAATTTTTATTCTATTTTTACAAAGATACTCTAAAACTAATGGTTCTTGCTTTTGAACTAGATTTAAAATAGCCAATTTCATAGAAGTATAAAACTCCTCTTCAACATAGATATTTTCTGCAATCTTCTCAATTATAACTTTTTCATTATTTTCTAAATAACTATTTTCAAGAAGAGATAAAACTATTTTTGCAACTTTATAGTTTGTTATATGTCTTAAAAATTTGTAAAACTTTAGTGATAAATCAAGTAAATATTGACCATTTACTGACTCTTCAATTTTTGTTATTTTTTTTGTTTTTAGGAATTCTATTAAATCATCATCACTAAAAGCGTACTCTAGTAAATCTAAAATTTTTCTTTTATCTTGTTTTTTCCACTTATAATATGTTGGGGCTGAAAACTCAAAAAGTTCTAGCATTATTTTCTCTTTTGTCAAAACAATTCCTTAAAATAATTTTTTTTCATTATATACTTTAGTAAATAAAGTTTTAATTAAATAAATTACTAAAAATAGAGTACTTATTTTATCAACTCTTTTTTATTTGCTATATTTTGTAAATAGTCACTTATTTGAATTAGACAAAAAGTTATTATAAATATCATAAGACCTGGGAAAAAACTAAGCCACCAAGCAATATCAATAACGGCTTTCCCATCACTTAGTAAACTCCCCCAACTCATATTTGGGGGATTTACTCCTAATCCTAAAAAAGATAATCCTGATTCAGCTAAAATTGCTCCAGCAACACCAAAAGAGAAAGAGATTAGAAAAATTGGAGCTAAAAGTGGAGCAAAATACTTTAAAATAATTTTTATTTTACTTACATTTGCCAGTTTTAAAATCTTTATAAAAGGCTTATTTCCTAGTGCAAAGCTCTCACTTCTTATCATTCTTGACATTCCCATCCAACCAGTTATTGAAATAACTACTATTAAAATAAGAGCATTTGCTTCAATATAAGAAACTAAAGCTAAAAGTAAAAAAAATGTAGGAAAAGTCAAAAATAGATCAATAATTATTGTAATAGTTTTATCAACATAACCCTTAAAAAAACCTGCTGTAATTCCAATAATTAATCCTAAAAAAGATGAAAAAGAGGCTGCTAAAAATCCAATTATAAGTGAAGTTTGTCCACCTTGTAAAACTCTTGCAAAAATATCTCGTCCCAATCTATCTGTACCCATAATATGTTCAAATGAGGGAGCTAATAAAATTTTATTTGGATCTAAAAAATATGGAGAAACAGTATAAAAAATTGGCAAAATAAACATTGCCAAACTAATAACTACTAATAAACCTAAAGCAAATCTAAACATTAAACTGTGTAACTATAATAAGATAGGGAACTTTTTCCAAATTTTCTAGTTTTTTCTAAGCTAAACTTACCTAAAATTTGTGGAACTTCAAGTTTTGATTCATGTTCTATAATAATTTTAAAAATATTATTTGACTCAAGATTTGCAATCATTCTAAAAGATTTATCATAGATATCTTCCATTCCATCTCTATAATCAAAAGGTGGGTCAATATATAAAACAATCTCATCTTTAGAATTTCTTAAAAAATCTAAAATAAGAGGAGTTTGAACAAAAGCATTTCCTTGAATTGTTTGGCATTTTTCTATATTTACAGTTTTACAATTTTTTAACAAAATAGAATAAGAGCTTTTATCAAGTTCAATAAAATAAGCTCTTTTTGCTCCTCTACTAATTGCTTCAAGTCCAATAGAACCACTTCCTGCAAATGATTCAATAAAAATTTTATCAATTATATCAAACTGTAAAACATTAAAAACAGACTCTTTTAGCATAGCTTTTGAACTTCTTGTAACATCTAAACTAGGAAGTTCTAAAACCTTACCTTTATAAGCTCCAGCTATAATTTTTGTCGTTGGTTTACTCTCTTTCATCTTTTTGCCTTTTTTTATGATTATCTTGCATAGCTTTCAGCTCGTAATTCTCTTATTACATTTATTTTAATTTCACCAGGATATTGAACCTTTTGTTCAATCTCTTTTGCTATTTCAGTTGCTAAAAGTATAGCTTCATCATCATTTACAAGTTCTGCATTTACTATTACTCTTACTTCTCTTCCTGCATTTATAGCATAAGCATTTGTAACTCCAACTTTACTTGTAGTAATATTTTCAATCTCTTCAACTCTTTTTAGAAAGCTTTCAAGAACTTCTCTTCTAGCTCCTGGTCTTGCAGCACTTAAAGCATCAGCAGCACAAACAGCAGCACTTTCCACATTTATTGGTTCTTCATGTCCATGGTGAGCATAAATCGCATTTATAACAGTTTCACACTCCCCATATCTTTTACAGATTTCTGCTCCTAAATCCACATGGCTTCCAGGAGCTTCATGTGTTAAAGCCTTTCCAATATCATGCATAATTCCAGCTCGTCTAGCTAATATGGCATCTCCACCCATTTGAACAGCAATTAATCCAGCCAAATGAGCAACTTCAAGAGTGTGAGCTAATGCATTTTGTCCATAAGAAGCTCTATATCTAAGTCTTCCGACAAGTTTTATAAGTTCAGGATGCATAGATTTTATTCCAAGTTCCAGAACAACATCTTCACCCTCTTTTTGAATATTTTTATCAAACTCTGCTTTTACTTTTTTATATATTTCTTCTATTCTTGCTGGTTGGATTCTTCCATCTTCAAGAAGTTCTTGAATAGTTTTTGTAGCAATTGCTCTTCTATAAAGATTAAAAGATGAAACAGTAATAGTATTTGGAGTATCATCAATAATAATATCAACTCCTAGTAACATCTCAAGGGCTTTTATATTTCTTCCCTCTTTTCCTATAATTTTTCCTTTTGTCTCTTCATCATTTAAAGGAATATTATTTATAAGTCTTTCAGCTGCAAACTCTCCTGCATATCTTGTAACTGCTTGAGATAAAATATTATTTACCTCTTGTTTTGAGTTTTGTTCAGCAAGTTTATATTTTTTTCTAAAAATTGATGCAATTGTGGCTCTTGAATCCTCTTTTACCTTTTCAAGCATAAGTTCTGTAGCTTCACTCTTTGTAAGTCCACTAGCATTTTCAAGTATTTTTATAGCTTCAAAAGTTTTTTGCTCATAAGTTCTTTTTTGCTCTTCTATTCCCTCTCTTAAAATAGCAATTTTTCTATTATTTTCAGATATTTCATCTTTTTGTCTTTTTATAAGTCTTAACTCACTTTCAAGATGTTCATTTAACTCTTTCTCTTTTTTTTCTATTTTGAAAAGCATATTTTCATACTCTTTTCTAGCACTTTTAAACTCTCTATCACACTCAAATTTCGCCTTTAATTGAGCATCTTTAAGTGCAACTTCAGCTTCATGTTCTATTATTTTTGCTTTTGCTTTTGCTTGTTCGATAAAAACTTCAAACTTTGCTTTATTTATCTTTTTTAGAACAAAAATTGTAACTGCCGAACTAAAAAATCCTGCAATTACAGCTACTATCATATTTTCCATTTAAAACCTATCCCGTAATTATGTAATCTGCTTTTATATCGTAATTATCACTTAAAATCTCTTTACTTTTGCAAAGTACCAATTGAGTAAAAACTATTGTAGGTTTATATCCTAATCTATAAAAAAATCTATCATACATACCTTTTCCAAAACCAATTCGCTTATTCAAACTATCAACTCCAACAATAGGAACTATTGCCAAATCTATCTTTTTTGGTTTAAAAAAAGAGTTTTGGGGTTCATAAATTCCAAATCTCTTCTTATTTAAAGGTAATCTATATCTCACCATTTTAAAGCTATCATCTTGCATAAAAGGTACAAAGACTCCTTTTTTTGCTCTTCTTAATTCTAAAATTAATGGCTTAATATTAACTTCTAGATCTAAAGGTACAAATAATAATATATTTTTTGCACCCTCTTTTTTTATAATATATTTTAATTTTTCTACAATTTTTTTACTTTTTGAATACTTCTTGAAAGATGAATAAAATTTCAATCTTTTTAAACTTGATATTCTGAAATCACTTTTGTGATTTGTGTTCATATTTAAGCCTCACTTAGGTAAAATCACTACCTAATGAACAATTTTATCTAAAGGAATTAAAATGAAGATTAAAACTTTAGCAATTTTTTCTATTTTTTCAATTTTATTTTTTGCTGGATGTGATTCAAAAGAGAATAAACAAAGCAATGAACAAGCTAAAGTTGAACAAAATATCACAAAAAATGATTTTATTTTAAACTCTCTTGACGGAGATATTTTAGAGATAAAATCAGAAGAAAATAAGATACATATAAAAAATTATGAAGACAAAATAGTGGTTTTAAACTTTTTTACAACTTGGTGTCCAGCCTGTAAAGTTGAAATTCCAGCACTTATAAGATTACAAAATGAGTACAAAAATGATTTAGTTGTGATTTCTATGCTTCTTGAAGAGTTTAAAAGTGATCAAGAGATCAAAAATTTTGCTAAAGAGTTTGGAATTAATTATAAAATTACAATAGGAAGTGAAAATTTTGATTTAGCAAAAAGTCTTGGTGGTATAAAATCAATTCCAACAACATTTATTATCGATAAACAAGGAAAAGTTTATCAAAAAATTCAAGGATTAGCACCTTTTGAGATGATGGAAATTGATATTAAAAAAGTTTTAGAAAAATAATAGGGGAAATATGTTTAGTTTTTTTAAAAAGAAAAAAGAGCCTCAATTAGAAGAAGCTCTTTTAGAAGAATCTTCAAAAGAAGAGCAAAAAGAGATAAATCAAGGAAGACTTGAAGAGATTCAAGAAGAGAAAATTGAAAAAAAAGATGAAGTAAATCAAGACGAAGAGAAAAAAAACTTTTTTTCAAGAGCTTTAGAAAAAACTTTTGCAAGTATAAAAAGTGTAGTTCCTCAAAAAAAAGAGAAAATATCTTTTGATGAGATTGAAGAACTTTTAATTGAAGCTGATGTTGAGTATGAAATCATAGAAAAAGCTATGAATGGATTACCAGAGATGATTACAAGAAAACAGTTAAGACATAGACTTGTAATGCTTTTTGAACATGCACCAAAAGTTGATTTTTCTAATCTTCCTAAGCCTTATGTAAGGCTAATTATTGGAGTAAATGGAGCTGGAAAAACTACAACTATTGCAAAATTAGCTAATAAGTTAAAAAAAGAGGGGAAAAGTGTAATTTTAGGAGCTGGTGATACATTTAGAGCAGCTGCAATTGAACAACTAAGTAGTTGGGCAACAAAACTTGATATTCCAATAATAAAAACAAAACAAGGGCATGATGCAAGTGCTGTTGCTTTTGATACTATTAGCTCTGCAATTGCTAGAAATATAGATAATGTTATTATTGATACAGCAGGAAGATTACAAACTCAAACAAACTTAAATAATGAACTTAAAAAAATAGTAAAAGTTTGTAATAAAGCTATGAGTGATGCACCTCACCAAAAACTTATGATTTTAGATGGAACTCAAGGAAATAGTGCTATTGCTCAAGCAAAAGCATTTAATGAAATTGTTGGAGTTGATGGTATAATTGTTACAAAACTTGATGGAACTGCAAAAGGGGGAGCTCTATTTTCTATCTCAAATCAGCTTGAATTACCAATTTTTTATGTAGGAATTGGTGAAAAACAAGATGATTTAATAGAATTTAGCCCTGATAGTTTTGTTGATAGTTTACTAGATGAGATTTTTATCTCTGAATAATTTTCTTAAAAGGATAGAGTTTTGAAAAGAAAGATTAAAAAGTTTTTTGAAGATTTTATTATTGTTGTAGTTTTAATTTCCATTATTTATGGAAGTTATAGCTATATTTTTGATGATTCAATAGATAATTTTGAATCTAATTCAATTATAGTTCAAACTTCGGAAGAGCCAAAACAAGAGATAAAAGAGCTTACACAAGATGAAGCTATTAAAGATGTTATTACAGATGAAAATCCTGATAATGAAAAAGAGCATAGAGTTCCACCTGAATTTATTCAAAATAGCATAGATGAAAATTCAAACAAAATAGATAAACAATTAAAAGAAGAACATATAATCGAGAGAAAAGAGATTGAGAAAATAGCTACAAAACAAGATATCTTTTCTAAAAAATTAAATCTTATAGAGAACTCTAAATTAGAAAAATCTGCTTCACAAGAAGAACAAATAGAAAAAGAGAAGTTTTATAAAAATTTGAAAGACAAAATCTATACAAATATAGATTCAAATCTTAATGAATCAATTTTTAATGAACCTGTTTTTGCTGAGATTAGAGTAACTATTTTAAAAGATGGAAGATATGAACAATTGATTTTATCAAATGGAAATATGGAGTTTTTTAATGCAATTAAAAGCTCTATTGCTAACTCTTTTCCTATAGAGATAAATCCTAATTTAAAAAATATTTTCCCTAGATATTATAGATTAAAAATAGAGTTTAATTAAACTCTATTAATCTCTTTGGTTTAGAAAATAGAAAACCTTGAGCTACATCTACATCAAGTTTAGTCAAAAGCTCTTCTTGTGCTTTTGTTTCAACACCTTCAGCAATAGTTGAAAAACCAAAACTTTTTGAAATAGCAACTATTGCTTTGATAATATCACAATTATTTTCACTTAACTTATCAATAAAAGATTTATCAATTTTTAAAATATCAATAGGAAGTTGTTGAAGATATTTTAAAGATGAATAACCTGTTCCAAAATCATCTATTAAAATTTTAAATCCTAGTTTTCTCATAGCTATCAAAATCTCTGATATATCTTGTATATTTTTGATTAAATATGTCTCTGTTATTTCTATTCCTATCTCATTTGGATTTACATTTGTTTGATTTAAAATATCTTCAATTTTCTCTAAAAAATCTTCTTGCATTAACTGAACAACAGATACATTTATACTTATCATTTTTATACCTATTTTCTCTTTTAAAATTAAAAAATCCTCGCAAGATTTTTTAAATACAAAAAAGCCTAATTCATAGATAAATCCTATCTCTTCAGCTATTGGAATAAATTTATCAGGGCTTATACTTCCTAAAATTGAACTTTCCCATCTTAAAAGAGCTTCTACACTATATACCTCTTTAGTTTTTAAAGAGTATTTTGGTTAATAAACTACATAAAATTCATCATTATTTAAACCAATACTTAAAGCTTGTTCTATCTCAAATCTTTTACTAACAATATTTGACAAATCTTTTGTATAAAATTCATACCTATTTTTACCATTTTGTTTTGCTTTATACATAGCTGTATCAGAATGTTTCATTAAAGTTGAGTAATCTTCTCCATCAGCAGGATATTTTGAAATTCCAATACTACATCCCAAATGTAAAGAGTGTTTATTTATAACTATTTTTTCATTTACTTTATCAATTAGATTTTTTGCGCTCTCTTCTATCTTTTTTTCATCATTATATTTAATAATAATTGCAAACTCATCACCACCTAATCTATAGGCTTTATCCTCTTGCGATAAAGTATTTGAAAATCTATATGCAATCTCTTTTAATATAATATCTCCTATATCATGCCCTAATCCATCATTTATAAATTTGAATCCATCTAAATCTATAAATAATATTGCAAATTTTTTATTATATTTGTTACTCTCTTTTAAAATTTCCACTATATCTCTTTGAAGAGCTCTTCTATTTAGTAAGAGAGTTAAACTATCATGGTATGCAAGAAATTCAACTTTTTGCTTCTCTTTTACATAATCAGAAATATTAAGTTTTATTGCTAAGTAGCCCTTCAAATCATTATCAATAATAATCGGTGTTATTGAGGCATTTTCATAATATATCTCACCATCTTTATTTTTATTTATAAAATCTCCCGTCCACTTCTCTTTTCTATTTAAAATTTCATTCATATTATCATAAAACTCTCTTGGAAGTTTTCCAGATTTTAAGATTCTTGGATTTTGTCCAATTGCCTCTTTTTTTGTGTATCCTGTAGATTTTTCAAAAGCTTCATTTACATACTTTATTAATCTATTTTTATCTGTTAAAACTATTGCATTATAACTATTTTCAACCGCATATCTAAATGCTATTAGCTCATCTTTTGTTCTTAAAGATTTCACATACACATATATAAATATTAAAAGTAAAATTGTTGAAGATGAGAATAATAAAAATGTTAAACTCTGCTGATTTTTGATATTTTTTTGATTTGTTTCATCTAATTCTTTCTCAAGTGAATCTAAAACAATCTTAAGGTCAAAACTAAGATAATCCTCTTCAATTTTATTTATTTTTTTCAAATCTCTTAATAAAGAGTTTACTCTTTTTGTTAAAAAATCTATATCTTTTACACCATATTTTAAAGATAAATTCTCTAATTCTGTAATTTCATCTTTTATAGATTTTTCATCAATATTTTTATCATTTACAAAAAGTTTAAATATAGAATTAATAGCATCATCAATAGTTAAGATATCATCTACATTATAAAGCATATAATCTTTTTTTACATTTGAACTTAATGATAAAATATAATTAATAGAACCAACAATAGATGCATTTACAGATTTAAATCTCTCTATATTTTCAACCTTCTTTTCCCATTGTCCATTTAAAGTTTCAATAGATATTTTTAAACTTTCTCCAAAGTTTCTATAGAACTCCTCTTTATTTATAATCTCTATTAGCTCTTGAGTAGCTTCCATTTTAGAAATAAGAGAATCATAATTTGTAAGAGTTGCTTTTGTAGTTATAAAGCTATTAAATTCATTATTTAGGATTTTTAACTTTATTATATTGTTGTAGTAAAGATTAAAATTCTTTATCTTTTTATTTATTTGATTTATATTGTACATAAAAAGAGCAGTTACTATTATGAATAAAAGTAAAATTATATTTATAGGATCAAAATATTTTAGAAAATAGTTACTGTTTTTTTTGTTCATAATTATATAACTCTCCTGTTAAACTCACTAGAAAACTTATAATATCACTTATTTGTTCTTTATTTAATGATTTTCCTAACTGATAATTAGCCATAAATTTAACAGTATCTTCCAAAGTCTCAAATCTTCCATCATGCAAATATGGATATGTTAATTCTATATTTCTAAGACTTGGAACTTTAAAATAGTACAAATCTTCTTCATTTTTTGTAACTTCAAATCTTCCTTTAGATTTTGTTTCAACTTCACTTACAACTCCAAATTTTGCATACAAATTTCCACCTACATTTCTTCCATGATGACATGCAATGCAACCTTGCTCCTTAAATATTTGATAACCTCTCTTTGCTTTATCTGAAATAGCAGTTTCATCACCTCTTAAATATTTATCAAAAGGTGAGTTTGGAGTTATAAGAGTTTTCTCATACTCTACTATTGCATCAGCAATATTATTAATTGTAATCCCATCTTTATAAATAGAGAAAAATTTCTTTAAATAATCTGTTTTTCTAAGTTTAATTTCTAACTCTTCAAAACTCATTGCCATCTCATTTGGATCACTAATTGGTCCAAAAACTTGTTCATGCAAGGTTTTTGATCTACCATTCCAAAATTGTGTAAAACTAAAACTAGAATTAAAAACAGTTGGAGTATTTATAATACTTAATTTCCCTTCAACTCCAACTGATAATTTTTTATTATCAACTCCACCTTGATTTAATAAATGGCAAGAGTGGCAAGAGATTGTATCATCTTTAGAAAGTCTTACATCAAAGAATAACTCTTTCCCTAAATCTGCTTTTTTTACATCAATATTTACATTTAAAGGTATGGGTGTGATTACTTCTATAGCATTTAAAAAACCCAAAATAAATGAAAACAAAAATATTATTCTTTTCATAAAATATATTTTCCCCTTTCAAATATTATATTTTATTTAATTAATTTATTTTATACTATCATTATTTCTCTAAATTATTTATTTTCTTAAATTCACTTTCATAACAACAATTATGATTTGCTTCAATAATTTTATATTCTATAAACTCTTTATTTTTAAAACTATTTAGATATGAAAAAAAAAGCTCTTTTGGTAAAACTTCATCATTAGTTCCTATTAAGTGATACTGTTTTTGATTTTCTAATTTACTAGTAAAATCTTTTGGATTTAATGAACCCAAAAGTGGACTTAAATTTTTTAACTCTACCCATTTTTTTATATCCAAATTTCCTGCAACTGTTACTAAATAATTAATATCATCTCTTTTTGAAGCTAAAATCGTAGCAACTGCCCCACCACCTGAATGACCAATCAAATTAAAAGTACTATTTTTATATTTTAGTTTTAAATGCTCTAAAGCTTCATTAAAACTATCTATAACTTCATTTGAAAATCTTCTATTTGTCCAAAAAGAACTATTACAAGAAGAACTCATATAATATTGGCAAGGTCTTGCAATATAGACTTTACAAGAGCTTTTATCAATACTCATTAATTTTAAAATAGTAGAGTTTACAGGTGTTGGATTTGAAGAGATACTATTTTTATTTAAAAAAGATAAACCATCACCTTCAAGATAAATATTTAAATTTTTACAAGAACTATTTTTATTCTGTAGAGAAAAAAGATCAAAATTAGTAGTATTTACAATTTCATCTATTAAATTTTCTTTTTTTGCATATGAAAAAACTGTTTCTATCCTAGATTCTAAAGTAGGAACTTTTGAAGAGCAAGAACTAAATATTAAACTACAAAAGAGTATAAAAAAAGCTCTTATCATTTTGATAAAAGCTCTATTTGTTTATTTAAAGCAATCTTTTTTGCTAATTCTATTAAAGCATCTTTTGACTCTTCAAAACTAGCCTCTTTTTGTGGGATATATTTTTCTATAAAAATTATTTGTGTTCCTAAATCTTTTATATTAACCTTTATTATATCCCCCTCTTTTTTATCAATTAATGCCTCTTTTATTTGGGGATTTAATCTATTTTCATCAGTAAGAGGAGAAAGTCCTTGATTGTTTTTTGATACATTATCATTAGAAACAGATTTTACATATTTTATAAAACTCTCTTTTCTCTCTTTAGGATTTTCTATTTGATTTAGTTTTTCAACTATCATATCTGCATTTTTTTCATAATTTACTAAAATATTTCTAAGCTCATATTTTGCTACAACAGTTGGTTTTTGTTCTATATAAAGTTTCTTTAACTCTTCTTCTGTAGGATTATAACTTTGTAAAAATTTTTTTGACCAAATATCTATTAAAAGCATATTTTTTGAAACTTCAAAATCTGGATCATCTTTTAAACTTGTAGCTTCAACTGTTTTTGCAAGTTTTTTCAATCTTGAATACTCATTTACTATTGATTGTTGAGTTTGATGTTCTTGCTTTTTAAAATCTGCTTTATATTTCATAGCTGTAAATGAACCTATTTCATCTGCTACTAATTGACTTATTAAAATAGAAAAACTAAATATTAATTTTTTAAACATTCTTATCCTTTATTAAAAACTAACACCAAGTGTAACATTTCCACTATAACCTTCAAACTTACCATCTTTACTTCTATCATAATTCAAATCTAATCTTAATTTTGTATTGTTTGAAATTCTAGTTTCCACTCCAGCTCCAACTTTGTACATCATATCATCTAACTCTCTTGCTGGAGTTACAAATTTATCTCCACCACCAACAAATTGTGCTTTAATATCCCTATTACTTGAACCAAAATCTTTTGCAACTGAGAAGCTAACTTGAGGAAGAATTAAAGCATTATCAAGTTCTATTCTACTTGTTGCTTTTATCCCAACTTCTGCTGTTGTTCTATCTTGTTTAAATTTATCAACTTTTAAAGCATCGTTTTGGTAAGGAGTCCCTTTTTCAGTATACCCTTTTTGTTTTAAATTACTATACTCAACTGCTGCAAAAGGTGTAATATAAGCTCCATTATCAACAGGAATATGAACCCCTGATTCAACTCTTGCATTTAATTCGTCTGCTTTTACTTTTGAAGTTAAATTTCCAGAGTTTGCTGTTCTACTTGTATCACTTGAGTGTTGCATATAACTTGTTTGAGCTTCTATATATCCTAATTCAAACTCTTTTGAACCATAAAGAGTTAAACCAACTGTTGTAGTATCTGTATCATGTAGATTTTGTGAAGCATTTGTATCTATATAAGATGCACTAAGTCCTATAATTGAGCTATCTGCTATATTTTTATCAAGCCCTGCAACAAAACCATAAGATTTTGTATCAAAACCTTCATATAGACCAATAGTATCTTGTTTTGTTTTTGAAGCTGTTGTTTTTAACCATAAAGTTGAATCCCCTACACTATATGAGTCTCCTGAAGAGATACCTCTATTTTCATAAGCTTGAATAGAGTCTTCAATATTTGAAGTTCTAAGTTCATTTAATCTTCCTTTTATAGAAGCTTTATTCACATCTGTTGCTGTTTTAATATTTTGTGTTACAACACCACTTGGATTTGGGGCTAATTTTCTTTGCATTTCTATCATCTCTTGTTTTTTAGCAGGAGTTATTGTTTGCCCATCTTCTAAATACTCCATATCTCTAATAATCTGAGCTAAAGCCCCCTCTCTTGGTTTTTCATTTGCCAATTTAGCTAAAGATTGTGAAGCTCCATTTGAATAATCTTCTCCAATTTGTGATTTTACAATATATAAATCTTCAACTTTATGTTCTCCATCTGTTGTTCTATCTGCTTTTAATACTAAATTCTTTCCTACAACCTCAACAGTAGAGTCAATAATACTATTATCTTTTACCCTTCCATCTTTTTCAGTTGCTCTATATGGTGTTGTTATATCATTTTGTGTAACTACTAAATTATATTGCCCTGCTCCTTCCCAAGTTCCATCATAAGCTATATTAAATCTAGCATCATCTTCCATAGTTAAACTATCAGCTCTTATTTGTCCAGATTTTCCACCAACAACTGCACTTCCAGAACTTAAATCAGTAGTTTGCACATCAAAGTTTAAAATAGAGTTCTCTGATAATTTTATATTATCTTTTACATCTACTTTTTTATCTTTAATATTTAAAGTTGCATCTTTTGTGATAGTTAAATTCCCTGCAAAAGTTATATCATCTATAAAATCTAAAGTAACTTTGTTATTTCCATTTCCTATAATTGTATTTTTAGCATAGACATTATATCCTAGTTCTTGAGTTAGCTCTTTATTAGTATCACTTGCAAAATTTACACTATTTAATCTTTTATCTTTTGAACCAATATCATTTGTTAAAGTTGTAGCACCTTTATAGTTTAAGCTTCCAACTCCATCAGCAATTGTTGTTACAAAAGGTTGAGTTTTAGAAATAATTGCTTTCTCATCATCAATATTTACAACTCCATCACCTGCAAAATAAACAGTTGAGTATAAATCCTCTTCAAAATTTACAACTCCATTATCTTTTATAGTTGTTTTTTCGGCATAGACATTATCTTTAAATGTTGAATTTGAACCATTTTGCCCAGCACTTATCTCTTTTAATCTATTTGTATCACTACCAACTTCTTTATTTATAGTTGAACTTCCAAGAAGATTTAAAGTTCCTTCACCATTATTTTTTGTATTTATTTTTGAATCAATATTTTTATCATCTGCTAAATTAACTGTTGCATTTGCATTATAATTTAAATTTTGACCTTGCAAATTTCCATTTAAATTTAAAGCTAGTTTTTCATTAAGGTCTAAATCTTTTACATAAGCATTACCTTCAAATGTAGAGTTAGAGTTTTTACCATTTAACTTTACAGCTCTTATTTTATTTAAGCTATCAGCTATATCTCCACTTATTATTGTACTTCCTGCTAGATTTATCTCTCCAATATCTTCATCTTGAGCAACTATACTTGAAGTTATATTTTTATTATTTGCTATATTTAAAATAGCATCATCTTTAAAATCTATTGTTTCACCTGTAAAATTTCCACCTAAATTTATAGTTCCAGTCTCATTTAAATTTAGATTTTGAGCAAAAACATCCGCTTTAAATGTAGTTATAGAGTTTCCATTAGCACCATTTATCTCTTTTAAGCTATGTCCTATTTGCCCTATTTCTTGAGTAAACTCTGCATTTTTTATTATATTTAGAGTTCCTTGATTATCATTTGCTGTTGCATTTACTATTTTTGAATCAACTTTTTTATTATCTGCTAAATTTACAACTCCATTATCTTTAAAATTTAAATTATCTCCTGTAAAATTTGCATTTAGATTTAAAGTTCCAGCTCCTACATTTAAATCATATGCAAAAGTATCACCATTCAAAGTTGAAGTTTTATTTGTAGTTGAACTATTTACCTCTTTTAATTTATCATCTTTTGTCCCTACTGTTCCATTTACACTAGAATCCCCTAGAAGATTTAAAGTTCCTTTAGCATCATTTGTTGTTATATTTGAATTTATAGCTTTTTTATCGGCTAAAGTTACAACTCCATCATCTTTGTAATTAAGATTTGTTCCTGTAAAATTTCCTCCTAAATTAACTATCCCATCTTCACTTATCTCTAAATTATTTGCATATAAATCTTTTTGGAAAGTTACAGTTTTTCCTGTTTTTCCAGCTTCAATAGTATCAAAAGTAGATTTTCCAGAACTATTTCCACCTAAAACTCCAGAGATAGTTGAATCTCCATCAAATTTTAGTGTTGCATTAGAAGCATTTTTAAAAGTTGTATTTGCTGTATCTAAATTTACACCATCATTTAAAGTAAGAGTTGAAACATTATTATTAAAATCTATATTTCCTTTTATAGCTTCATTAGAAGCATCTTTTCCACCAAGAATAACTTCTCCATTTCCACTATAATTTAAATCTTTTACATAAACTTTATCATTAAATGTAACAGTTGAATTATTTGCCCCAGCAGTAATACTCTCTAATTTTTTACTATCTTCTCCTATTTCTCCACTAATAGTTGAAGTTCCTTTAAAAATAATATTTCCTGTATTATTTTTATCTGTTGTTAAAACTATTAAATCAGGTAAATTTGTATTTGTAATATTTGCACCATCATCCATTATCAAAGTTGCATTATTTTGTAAATTTATCCTATCGGCATAAATATCTCTATGCAAAAATAGTCCATGATTAGGCAAGATATTTCCATTTGAATCTTTATCTTGCTCATTTTTTGTATTTACATTTAACTCTTTTATTCCAAATGCTATATTTCCAATAGTTCCAGTAACTTCTCCATCTCCTTCAAAATTTACAATTCCACTATTATTTGTTGTAGAAGTTTCTATATTTCCAGCTATATTTTTGCTATCTTTTACATTTACTATCGCATTATTTCCTGCAAAATTAATATCTCCTGTAATACCTTCATATAAATTTGCTGTTCCACTTCCAGAAAAAACCAAATTTGTATTTGTATTTCCACTATTTTGATTAAAATTTACAGTTGAATCTTTTACTGTCGTTTTTATAGCATTTACATCATCTTTCAAATTTACAGTTTTATTATTTGCCCCATCTATATTTATATCTTTTATTTTATTTGCAGAAGTTCCGATATTTCCACTAATTATAGAATCTCCTGCAATCTTTATATTACCTTTGTTATTAGAATTTGCCGTAATAGTTGCTGTTACATTTGAATCATCACTTAAATTTAACTCTCCATTAGTTGCTGTAAAATTGATATTTGTTCCAGTTAAATTTGCATCTAAATTTAATTTTCCAGCTCCTATTGTTGTATTTGTAGCATTTAAATTTTCATTAAAAGTCATAGTTCCATTATTTACATTTAAGTTTGTAGTTGTTGTATCTTTCTCAAAAGTTGAACTTCCAGTTCCGCTTGAACTTATATTTGTAGAGTTTACTAAATCTTTAAATGTAGAGTTTGAACTATCTGCATTTACATTTAAATTTTTTAAACTTTGTATCTCTTTATTTATAGTTGAGCTTCCTAGAAGATTTAAAGTTCCACTATTTCCATTTATTGTTGAATTTATATTTTTACCATCTACTAAATCTAAAGTTGAATTAGAGTTAATATTTGTATTTTTAGAATTTATATCTCCATTTACTACTACTGTTTTCCCACCATTTAAATTTAAATTATCTATATTTCCTACATTTCCTATAATATTTTGGTTATTAGCTCCATTCATATTTAATGTTCCACTATTTCCCACAACATTTACTCTAATATCTGCTATTGAATTTACAACTCCATTTGCTTGAAAATTAAGATTTGTTCCACTTAAATTCCCATTTAAATTTATTGTTCCAGTCCCTGTTACATTTGTGTTTGTCGCAAAAATATTATTATTGAAATCTACAGTTGAACCATTCACTCCTGCATTTATACTATTTAAACTATTTGTGCTATCTCCAACTGTTCCATCTACTATTCCACTTCCTAAAATTCTTAAATTCCCTGTTTTATCACTACTTGTTATTGTTGAAGTTATTGTTTTTCCATTTGAAATATTTAATGTAGAATTATTTAAAATATTTGTATTTGTTGCATTTACATTTCCACTTACTGTTGTTGTTCCACTATTTATATTAAATTGATTTAATGAGTTTGTATTTCCTATATTTCCTGTTATTGTTTGATTTGTTCCACTCATTGTTAATGTTCCGCTATTTGTTGCTGCTCCATTAACATTCCCTACAATATTTCCTTTTGAATTTAAAGTTGAACTAGTTGAAATATTTGTATTTGTTGCATTTACATTTCCACTTACTGTTGTTGTTCCACTATTTATATTAAATTGATTTAATGAGTTTGTATTTCCTATATTTCCTGTTATTGTTTGATTTGTTCCACTCATTGTTAATATTCCACTATTTGCTGTTGCTCCATTAATATTTGAAGTTATATTTCCTTTTGAGTTTAAAGTAGCTCCACTTGAAATTGCTGTATTTGTTGCATTTACATTTCCACTTACTATTGTTGTTCCACTATTTATATTAAAGCTATTTAATGAGTTTGTATTTCCTATATTTCCTGTTATTGTTTGATTTGTTCCACTCATTGTTAATGTTCCGCTATTTGCTGTTGCTCCATTAATATTTGAAGTTATATTTCCTTTTGAATTTAAAGTTGAACTACTCGAAATATTTGTATTTGTTGCATTTATATTTTGTGTTACTGTTACTTTATTTCCTGCATTATCTATATTAAAGTTCGCAATATTTCCAATATTTCCTGTTATTGTTTGGTCTGTTGCTCCATTCATCTTTAATGTTCCAGTAGCCCCTATTATATTTGCCGTAATATTTCCTTTTGAGTTTACAGTTCCATTTGTTTGGAAATCAAGATTTGTTCCACTTAAATTTCCATTTAAATTTACTGTTCCAGTTCCTGTTACATTTGTGTTTGTCACAAAAATATCATTATTAAAATCTACAATTGAACCAGTTTCTCCTGCATTTATATTTGCTAATTTATTTGAATTTGTTCCTATTATGCCATTTATAAAAGAATCTCCACTAAAAGTTATAGTTCCTGTATTATTAGCATTTGTTGTAATTGTTGAGTTTATATTTGAGTTATCTGATAAAACTAAAGTTGAATTATTATTTATATTTGTATTTATAGCATTTATATTTCCATTTATTGTTGTATTACTTCCATTAGATATATTCAAGTTTGTAATATTCCCAATATTTCCAGTAACTGTTTGAGTTACTCCATTCATAGTTAATGTTCCAGTAGTTCCAGTAACATCTGCTGTGATATTACCTTTTGAATTTACAACTCCATTTGCTTGAAAATTAAGATTTGTTCCACTTAAATTTCCATTTAAATTTACTGTTCCAGTCCCTGTTATATTTGTATTTGTTGCAAAAATATTATTATTAAAAGTTGAACTTGAACCATTTGTACCTGCATTTACACTATTTAAACTATTTGTACTATCTCCAACTGTTCCATTTACTGTTCCACTTCCTAAAAGTGTTAAATTCCCACTTTTATCACTACTTGTTATTATTGAAGTTATTGTTTTTCCATTTGAAATATTTAATGTAGAATTATTTAAAATATCTGTATTTGTTGCACTTATATTTCCGCTTACTGTTGTATTATTTGCATTTGTAACATTTAAATTTTTTAAATTTGAGATATCTCCAGTTATTGTTTGGTTTTGAGAGCCATTTATATTTATTGTACCTTTATTTCCACTATCAGTTGTAATATTTCCTGTAAAATTATCTTTTAAATTTACTATCCCATCTTGTTTAAAAGTTAATTTATCACTTAAATTAACATCTTTTTTAAAAGTAGCTGTTTGTGTAGTATCCATATCTATACTTCCAGCTGTTACACTATCTTGAAACTCTACATCACCTTGAATATTTATATTTCCATCACTTCCAAGATTAGTTATTCCAGCAATTGTATTGTTTCCACTCATAATAATATTTGCTGTATAGTTTTCACTTGAAGTTGTATAAGAATTTGGTGAACTTACTTTATGATATATTGACGATTCTTTTTTAATATCATTTACCACTGCATCTGTAGCTAAAA
This sequence comes from Aliarcobacter faecis, assembly GCF_013201705.1. Taxonomy (NCBI): domain Bacteria; kingdom Pseudomonadati; phylum Campylobacterota; class Epsilonproteobacteria; order Campylobacterales; family Arcobacteraceae; genus Aliarcobacter; species Aliarcobacter faecis. The sequence goes on from NZ_CP053837.1 coordinate 1,409,768, forward strand.
TAACTGTAAAATTTTTACTTGGTGAGTAATTTTCATAGTAATAACTATCATTATTCTTTATTATATGTCCATCTGAATCAGTTATTGTACCATCTAATACATCAAATGAATTTCCAATAACTGTTCCATCTGTTGAAATAGTTACTGAACTCGTACCACTAAATTCTTTATTTCTAACTCCAATAAAAGATGATTCTACTTTATTTGGTTTAAAAATTATATCTTCAGGATTTACATTTTCTGTATATGTTGCTGTACTACTTAAATTTTGATCTTCTAATTTTTCTACTGATATATCTTTACTTGGATTAGAACTATTTGGTGCAGTTAAAGTTGAACTTATTGGAGCTGTATCAAAAAAAGTTTGTGAATATAAATTTATAGGAGAAAAAACAACCATTCCAAGTAGAGCAATACTAAGGCTAAGTCCAATTTTTCCACCCTTTAAGATACGAAATCTAGCATTTTCTACTCTAAATCTACTCATACTCTTTTCTCCAATTATAAAAATAAGCTTAAAATCTTATATATTTTACCATAATTAAACAAAATGTTATATAAATAAAGCTATTAATTTGAAAAAAAATCATCTATTTTTAAGAAATGTTTATTTATATCAATAAATGTATGATTTCCACTCTCTTCTAATAAAATTTCACAATCTTTCAAAATTTCAATGCTCTCTTTATAATCTATTATTTCATCTCCTTTTTGAATTAAGGCAATAATATTTTTTGGATTTTGTATAAGCATTACTTCAAAATTTTCTAAACTTTGTAATTGCTCTTTTGTAATCTCAAATTTTGAACCATCAAAATAGTTTTTTATTAAACCAAAACTGTAAAATCTATTTAGAGTTTTTTTAGGATTTAGTGCAGGATTTATCAAAACTGCTTTTAAATTATATTTATTTGCTAAATATAGACTATAAAAACCACCCAAAGATGAACCAATCAAAGATACTTTTTCTCCTTTTTTTAATAAAACTTCTATCAAACCTTCCAAAGTATGAATAGCTAAGATGGGAATATTTGGAAGGCTTGGAGTTATAATTTCATCTTTAAAATATTTTTTAAACTCTTGTGGTTTATGACCAAAACCACTACTAGCAAAACCATGAATATAAATAATCATTTAAAAATCCTTTTAAAATATTGCAAATTGCAATATTTTTATATATATAAATTTTATTTTGCTAAAATCTTATCATAATTTACAAAAGGCAAAAAATGGCAAAGAAAAAAAATACTCTTTTTGAGTGCCAACATTGTGGAGAACAATCAAGTAAATGGCTAGGAAAATGTCCAAATTGTGACTCTTGGGATAGTTTTTTAGAACTAAGTATTGAACAACAAGAGGTTTTAAAACAGAGTGTTTTAGCTTCAAGTTCATCTTCAAAAGCAAGACCAATTACAGAAATTTTACAAGATGATGTTGTAAGATTTTCATCTTTCAATGATGAATTTGATTTGGTTTTAGGTGGTGGAATAGTCCCTGGAAGCCTTACACTTATTGGGGGAAGCCCTGGAGTTGGAAAATCTACACTTTTATTAAAAGTTGCTGGAAGTATTGCAAAGAGTGGGAAAAAAGTTTTATATGTATCAGGAGAAGAGAGTGCTGGTCAAATAAAATTAAGAGCAAACCGTCTTGATGCAAACCATAATGAACTTTTTTTACTAAGTGAAATAAAACTAGAAGAGATTTTAGATGAGCTTCTTAGAATTGATTATGAAGTTTGTATTATTGACTCTATTCAAACTATTTATTCTAGCCATTTAAACTCTGCACCTGGAAGTGTATCTCAAGTGAGAGAGATAACATTTGAGCTTATGAGAAAAGCAAAAGAGTCAAATATTGCTATGTTTATAATTGGACATATCACAAAAGATGGAAGTATCGCAGGTCCAAGAGTTTTAGAACATATGGTTGATACAGTTTTATATTTTGAAGGAGAAGCTAGTAGAGAATTACGAATGCTAAGAGGTTTTAAAAATCGTTTTGGTTCAACTTCTGAAATTGGAATTTTTGAAATGACTCAAGAAGGACTTATAAGTGCAAAAGATATAGCTTCAAAATTTTTTGATAAAAATAAAGCACAAAGTGGTTCTAGTTTAACTGTATCTATGGAAGGAAGCCGAGCAATAATTTTAGAAGTTCAAGCACTAGTTTGTGAAACAACTTTTCCAAACCCAAAAAGAAGTGCTACAGGCTTTGATACAAATAGACTTACAATGCTTTTAGCACTATTAGAGAAAAAATTAGATTTACCTTTTAATCATTATGATGTTTTTGTAAATATTAGTGGAGGAATAAAGATAAAAGAGAGTAGTGCTGATTTAGCTGTAATTGCTGCAATTATTAGCTCATTTAGAAATAGACCCATTTCTAAAGAGTCTGTATTTATTGGTGAAGTTAGTTTAACTGGTGAAATAAAAGATGTTTACTCAATAGATTTAAGATTAAAAGAAGCCCAAGCTCAAGGAATAAAAAAAGCAATAATTGCACAAAAAACAAATTTAAAACTAGATATTAAAACTTTTGCAGTAGATGAAGTATCAAAAGTAATAGAGCTTTTTTAAGCTCTATTACTTATAAAGAACCTTTCTCAGCTCTTTTTTTTGCCCCTTCAAGAAGTCTTGAAGTCGAAATAATAGCTCTAGTGTGAGTTCCTCTTCCACAAACTCCTCCACTATCAACAACTTCTATTTCAAATTTATAAAGTTTCCCTTCCATACCAACAAAAGTTGCAGTTGAAATAGCTACATCATCTTCTAATGTTGCTGCCATATGTGTAATATTTACATTTACTCCAACACTTTGTTCATCATCTTTTAATAGTGGCATCATAAGTTTTGCTGCACTACACTCCATTAAAGCTATCATTCTAGCTGTTGCAAAAACATCTGGGAAATTATCATCAACTGAAATATTTAAATTTGAAGCTAAATCTTTTTTTTCAACTTTATAATCAATAGATGCTTTTTTTCCTACAATTAAATTCATCTCTTCTCCTTAGATTTATTTTAAAAATAATATACTATTCAAAAATTATTAATATAGGCTAAAAATGATTGATTTTGAAAACCAAACAGACTTAAATGTAGATATAAATGAACTTGAAAGCATACTAAGTAGTATTACAACAAAAGATATTGAATTAATTATTGTAGATAATCCAACAATAAAAAAGTTAAATAAAGAGTATCGACAAAAAGATGAAGCAACAGATGTTTTAAGTTTCCCTTTTGAACAAGAATTTTCTCATCTTCCTTTAGGAACAGTAATCATTTCAAAAGATTTTATACAAGAGAAAGCAAAAGAGTATAATCATAGCAATGCCGATGAGTTAAAACTACTTTTTATTCATGGAATTTTACATCTACTTGGATTTGATCATGAAGTTGATATGGGTGAGCATAGAAAAAAGGAAGAAGAACTTATAAAAAAATTCAATCTTCCTTCAAGTTTAATTGTGAGAAACTCTTAAAATAGTTGGCAAAAAGCCAATTATTTACAACACTTTTTACAAGTTCCACTTAAAACAATATCAGTACTATCTATCTTAAAATTGTTTATTTTTGAAACTTGTTCTATAATATCACTTGAATCAAGCATAATATCTTCAATGAAACCGCACTCTTTACAAACCAAATGTGCATGCTCAGTTTTTACTAACTCATAAACTGATTTTGCATTTGGAATTTTTACTTCTGATAAAAAAGTTTTCTCTAACATAGAGTTTACATTCTTATAAATTGTTGCTAACGATACAGAAGGGAATCTATCTAAAAGTTTTTTATATAACTCATCAATATTCATATGTCCATTCATATAAAGTTCATCAACAATAGCAACTCTTTGTGGAGTAACTTTTAAATCATATTCTTTTAATAAATTTGCATAATTTGTCATAAATTTTCCTTTAAATTACTATAAATATAAAATTATCTGTTTATTATTTTCCGTATCATATCATAATTTTTATAAATTAATAAATTTTATTTCAGATTTTCACCTTTTTTCCTTTTAATTATAAATTAGCTACCATTTCAAAAACTTTGTCTATGGAAAAATATATATGCCAAAATTTCTTATAATTCTTATTTTTACCCTAAATCTCTTTGCACAAAACCTAAAAATCGCCTCTTATAATGTAGAAAACTTTTTTGATTTGATAAATAATAAAACAGAATATGAAGAGTATGTTCCAAATAGTAACTCTTTATGGAACCAAAGAAATTTTGATATAAAATTAAAAAATACCTTAAAAGTATTAAATGACTTAGATGCAGATATTATAGCTTTACAAGAGATAGAAAATGAGAATTTGATAAAATTATTAAAACAAAAACTTCCTCAATATAGCTATTATGCTTTTTCAAAATACCCAAACTCTGCTGTTGGATTAGGATTTTTATCAAAAATTCCTATAAAAAACTATAAAAATTTAGATGTAAAATTAAGTTCAAATAGTTATAGACCAATTTTAGAAGCAACTTTTAATTTTGAAAATATTGATTTTAAAATATTTAATAACCATTGGCCATCAAAAAAAGCTAGTGAAGTTCTTAGAGTAAAATATGCACAAACTTTAAATAATAGATTAAAAGAACTAGAAAAAGATTATGATTATATTTTAGTTGGTGATTTTAACTCTGATTATAATGAGTTTGAAACTTTCAAAAACAATCCTAAATTAAATCTTACAAATGGAATTACAGGAATAAATAATATTTTAAATACAACAATAAATGATAAATTTGTAACAATTGATGATATTTTGAAACAAGAGAAAAAAGTTCACTATAATCTTTGGCTAGAGCTTCCAACTAATGAGAGATTTTCTACAAAATATAAAAATCAAAATAATACACCTGATAATATGATTATTAATTCAGCACTATTTGATGGTAAAAAGTTATCATATATTGTAAACTCTTTTGAAGTTTTTAAGCCAAACTATTTATTTAATGGAAAAGATATAAATAGATGGGAGATTTCAAATGAAGTTAAAAATAAGATTCATAAAGGAGAAGGTTTTTCTGACCATCTTCCAATATTTGCAATTTTTTCAATAAAAAAAGATGATACAAATCCACTTAAAAATATAAAAGAGAATGAAAATCAAAAAACTTTAATATCATCTTTATATAAAAAAGAGAAACTTTTAAAAGATGAGATTTTAGAAGATGTTATTGTTTTATACAAAAGTGAAGATAAGGCAATTATAAAACAAAAAGACGATAAAGCAATTTATATATTTAAAGGTGCAAATAAGTTAAAACTGGGATATTCTTATAATCTTCAAATAAAAGAAATATATGATTTTTATGGATTAAAAGAGGTAAAAGAGTTCAATATTTTAAAAGAGAATGAAGAGTTTAAGAATTATAAAGAGCTATTTTTAGATGCTTCAAAAATTGATATTTTTGATTTTAAATATGAAAATGAAGTTATTACAAACCTAAAAGGTTTTATTTCAAAAGGAAATTTACAAATAAATGGTGGGAAAACTATAAAACTATTTGCAAAAGATAAAAATATTTTACCAAAAGATGGAACAACTATAGAGATACTAAATGCACAACTTGGTTCTTACAAAGGAAATATGCAGATAATTTTCCATTTACAAAATGATTATAAAGAGATAAAATGAACTATAAAAACAGATTAGTAAAATCAATATTTACAAATAGCAGTGGAATTTTAGTCTCTAGACTAACAGGTTTTGTAAGAGATTTAATGACAGCTTCAATTCTTGGAGCAAATATATATTCTGATATATTTTTTATAGCATTTAAATTTCCAAATCTATTTCGTAGTATCTTTGCTGATGGTGCTTTTACACAAGCCTTTATCCCATCATATGCAAAATCTAAACATAAAATAAGATTCTCTTCTATTGTTTTTTTACAAATTTTAGCCTTTTTACTTGTTTTATCTTTAATAGTAACTCTATTTTCACACCTTTTTGCAAAAGCTTTTGCTATTGGTTTCTCAAAAGAGACTATTGACTTAGCTAGTCCTCTTTTTGCAATAAATTTCTACTATTTACCACTTATATTCATAGTTACCTTTATGGGAGCTTTACTTCAATATAAACACCATTTTGCAACAACTGCTTACTCAACAGCACTATTAAATCTATCTATGATTGCCAGTTTAATTATTGCAAGAGGGCTTGAACAATATACAATCACTTTTTATCTATCATTTGGAGTTATATTTGGTGGGATTTTACAAGTAATTGTGCATATAATTGCAATAAAAAGAGCTAATTTAGGCAAAATCTTTACTTTTAGAAAACATAAACAAAAAGAGGAAAATAGATTTTATAAAAACTTCTTTGCAGCAACATTGGGCTCTTCAACAATGCATATTTCAGCATTTATTGATACTTGGTTGGCATCTTTTTTAATAAGTGGTTCAATTTCATATCTATATTATGCAAATAGAGTTTTTCAACTTCCACTAGCAATTTTTGCAATAGCAACATCAATTGCCCTATTTCCTATGGTAGCAAAATCTATAAAAAATCAAGATGAACAACAAGCACTAAAACTTATGAAAAAATCTTCTATTATTTTATTTGGAGTTTTAACTATTTCGATGATTATAGGAATACTTTTTGATAATTTTATTATAGAACTTCTATTTGAAAGAGGTGCATTTACAAGTGATGATACAAAAAATACTGCACTTATTTTAAGTATGTATCTAATTGGTCTTTTACCTTTTGGATTAGCAAAAATATTTTCACTTTGGTTATATGCAAAAGAGCAACAAATATTAACTGCCAAAATATCAGCACAAAGTCTATTAGCAAATATCATTTTTTCACTTATCTTAATCAAACCATTTGAAGCTGCTGGTTTAGCATTTTCAAGTACACTTAGTGGATTTGTACTATTTTTCTTAACTATTAGAGCCTTTGGACTTAAAAAATTTATTGAAATGTTCAAAAACTCTTAGTTTTAGTTAAATTTCGATAAAATCTAAGACTTTTTTAAAACCTAGGACTTTAATGAGAAAATTTTTTGGACAATATAAAGCATATTATAAAAACTACAAATTAGAGATTTTCTATGCTCTTATTGGAATATCACTTGTAGCTTTAGCAACAGCTGGAACAGCTTATGCAATTCAACCTCTTTTAGATGATATTTTTATAAATAAAAATGTAAATATGCTTTATATTATGCCAATTATTGTAATTATTTTATATGCTGCAAAAGGTTTTGGTGGATATATTCAAGCCTATTTTATCTCATATATAGGTCAAGATATTACAAGAATAGTAAGAGATAAGCTTTTTGCTCATGTCCTAAAATTAGATCTTGCTTTTTTTCAAAAGATTCATAGTGGAGAATTGGTTAGTAGAATAATAAATGATATAAATAGAATTCAAACTGCTGTTTCAAACTCTTTAGCTGAATTAATAAGAGAGAGTTTAACTATCATAGCTTTAGTATCTTTAGTTATTTATCGTTCTCCTGAATTAGCTTTTTATGGTTTAGTTGTACTTCCACTTGCAATTTATCCTCTTACAAGATTAGCAAAAAGAATGAAAAAACTATCTTTTAAATCTCAAGAGAGTAACTCTGATATTACTTCAAGTTTAAGTGAATCATTTAATAATATTGAGATAATTAAGGCAAATGGTACAGAAAATATTGAGACAAAAAAATTTAGTACTTTAAATATGATTTTCTTCAAATATAATATGAAAGCAGTTAAAACAAATGAATTAACTTCTCCTATAATGGAGACTTTAGGTGCAATTGCTTTTGGAGCTGTTATATTAGTTGGAGGAAGTAAAGTTGTAAGTGGTGAGCTTACAACTGGGGAGTTTAGTTCATTTATAGCTGCACTTTTTATGCTTTATACACCAATAAAAAGAATATCTTCACTATATAATAAAATGCAAGATGCTGTTGCTGCAAATGAGAGAATAAATGATATTTTTGCAAAAACTCCTCAAATAAAATCAGGAAATATAGATAAACTCGATGATATAAAAACTATCTCTTTTATTAATGTAGGATTAAAATATGATGAACTTGAAGCTTTAAGAAATATAAATTTAGAAGCAAAAAAAGGTGAAATTGTAGCACTTGTGGGAGATAGTGGTGGTGGGAAATCATCTTTGATAAACTTACTTGTAAGATTTTATGATGTAAATAGTGGAGAGATAAAATTTGATAATACAAATATAAAAGATATCTCACTAGATGAACTTAGAGAACAAATCTCAATAGTTACTCAAAGAGTATATATTTTCAATGATACAGTAGCAGCAAATGTATCTTATGGTGAAGAGTTAGATGAACTAAGAGTTATAGAAGCTTTAAAACAAGCTCATGCTTATGAATTTGTATCAAAAATGAAACTAGGAATAAACACTACTCTTGATGAATTTGGTACAAACTTAAGTGGAGGTCAAAGACAAAGAATAGCAATAGCAAGGGCTCTATATAAAAATCCAAAAATTTTAATCCTAGATGAAGCTACATCAGCATTAGATAATAAAAGTGAAGGAATTATTAGTGAAGTTATAGAAGAAGTTAGCCGTAATAGAATAACTTTTGTAATAGCACACAGATTAAGTACTATTAAAAATGCCTCTAAAATTGCAGTGTTTAAAAGTGGAGAGATTGTTGATATTGGAACACAAGAAGAGCTTTTATCTTCAAGTTCTGAGTATCAAAGATTATATAATTCAGCAAATTTTTGATTTGTTTTTGATAATATATTTTAATTCTAAAAAAAGGAAAAATCTTGTTTAGTTATGAAACTATTAAAAAAGTACTATTTTTATTTAATCCAGAAAAAGCACATCATATTGCTGAATGTGGTTTAAAGATAGTTGGAAAATGTAAACTTTTAAAAAACTATTATGAGAAAAGAAACTATATAAGTGACCAAAAACTAAATCAAGAACTTTTTGGTATAAAGTTTGAAAATCCTGTAGGACTTGCTGCTGGATTTGATAAAAATGCAACTATGATAAATGCTATGAAGAGTATGGGATTTGGTTTTACAGAAATTGGAACAATGACACCAATGCCACAAGATGGAAATCCAAAACCTAGAATGTTTAGATATCCTGAACAAAAAAGTGTTCAAAATGCTATGGGATTTAATAATCTAGGAGCTCATACTGTTTTAAAAAATCTAAAAAAAGCTCAGCCATTTCCACTTCCCTTAGGAGTGAATATTGGGAAAAATAAAAATACTCCAGAAAGATTTGCTCTAAGTGATTACAAAACTTTAATTAAAAAATTTGAAAACTTAGCAGATTATCTAGTTATAAATATCTCAAGTCCAAATACTCCAAACTTAAGAGATTTACAAAATGAGAAGTTTATAAATGAACTTTTTACTATGGCAAAAACACTTACTTCTAAACCAATTTTTTTGAAAATTGCACCTGATATGGAAGCAAATCAAGCTATAGAGCTTTGTAAATCAGCAGTAAATGCAGGAGCTATTGGAATAATTGCAACAAATACAACTATTGATTATAGTTTAGTTCCAAATTGTAAAGATTTTGGTGGACTAAGTGGAGCTTGTCTGAGTGAAAAATCGGCTCTTTTATTTAAAGAGATTGCAAAAGAGCTATATGGAAAAGCTATTTTGATAAGTGTTGGTGGAATTTTTACAGGGAAACAAGCTTATGAGAGAATTAAAAATGGAGCTTCTTTGGTACAAGTATATTCAAGTTTAGTTTTTGAAGGTCCATCTATGGTGCGAAAAATAAATGAAGAGTTATTAGAGTTATTAAAAGTTGATGGCTATGATAATATAACTGAAGCTATTGGAGCAAATTTAAGATAATGGAAAAATTCTTAAAAATTTTTATATTTTTTATTTTTATGGGAGAGTTTATGAGTGCAAATAGTTTGCCAAATTATTATACAAAAAACCTAGAAAATGGTTTACAAATTGTTGCAATTCCTATGGATAACAACACAAATGTAGTATCTGTTGATGTTTTTTATAAAGTTGGAAGTAGAAATGAAGTTATGGGGAAAAGTGGAATTGCTCATATGTTAGAGCATTTAAACTTTAAATCAACAAAAAATCTAAAAGCTGGAGAGTTTGATGAAATTGTAAAAGGTTTTGGTGGAATAAACAATGCTGGAACTAGCTTTGATTACACACACTACTTTATAAAAACTGCTTCAAAGAATACGGATAAATCACTAGAGTTATTTTCTGATCTAATGCAGAATTTAACTCTAAAAGATGAAGAGTTTCAACCAGAACGAGATGTTGTAGCAGAAGAGAGACGTTGGAGAACAGACAATAATCCAATGGGTTATCTACAATTTAGAATGTTTAATAATGCTTATGTATATCATCCTTATCACTGGACTCCAATTGGTTTTATGGATGATATAAAAAACTGGACAATTGAAGATATTAAAGATTTTCACTCTACATATTATCAACCAAAAAATGCAATAGTTTTAGTTGCTGGAGATATTACAAAAGAAGAAGTTTTCTCTTTAGCTGAAAAACACTTTAAAGATATAAAAAATACAAAAGATATTCCAACTTCTATTCATACAAAAGAACCTATTCAAGATGGAGAAAGAAGAGCAATTATAAATAAAGAGTCAAATGTACAAATGCTTGCTATGACTTATCATATTCCAAATTTTGAACACGAAGACCAAGTAGCTCTTAGTGCTTTAGGACAACTTTTAAGTAGTGGGAAAAGTTCTGTTCTACAAAAAGTTTTAGTAGATGAAAAAAGATTAGCAAACTCAATATATGCCTATAATATGGAACTAAAAGACCCTGGAGTTTTTATGTTTATGGCTGTTGCAAATGAAAATATTGATGCTTTAAAAATAGAAAAAGAGATTTTAGATATAATATCAAAAATTCAAAAAGGTGAAGTTAAAGAAAAAGATATATCTCGGCTTAAAATAAATACAAAAGCAGATTTTATCTACTCTTTAGAAAGTTCAAGTGATGTTGCTTCACTCTTTGGAACATATTTAGTACGAGACAATATTAAACCTCTTTTAGAATATGAAGCAAATTTAGATAAGCTAAAAGTTGAAGATATTGTAAATGTTGCAAAAAAATATTTAATAAAAGAGAACTCAACAACTCTTATTTTAAAAGAAAAAAATTAAAAAAAGGAAAAAGATGGATACCATTATTGGCTCTATGACCGCTTTAATCACACCATTTAAAAATGGAAAAGTTGATTTACAAAAATATGAAATGCTTATCAAAAGACAAATAGCAAATGGTGTAGATGCTGTTTCTCCAGTTGGAACAACAGGAGAAAGTGCTACATTATCACATAAAGAGCATAAAGAGTGTATTGAAGTAGCTGTTGCAACTTGTAAAAATACAGATGTAAAAGTCCTTGCTGGAGCTGGTTCAAATGCAACTCATGAAGCCTGTGATATCGCTAAATTTGCTCAAGAAGTAGGAGCAAATGGAATTTTATCTATAGCTCCATACTATAATAGACCAACTCAAGAAGGGCTTTATGAACACTATAAAACAATAGCTCAAAGTGTTGAAATTCCTTTTATGCTTTATAATGTTCCTGGAAGAACTGGAGTTGATTTACTACCAGAGACTGCTATTAGACTTTTTGATGATGTAAAAAATATTTATGGTATAAAAGAGGCAACTGGTTCACTTGAGCGTGCAACTGCAATAATGTCACAAAGAGAAGATTTTATAGTGGTTTCTGGAGATGATAGTGTTGATTTTCCAATGTTAGCAAGTGGTGCAAAAGGTATCATCTCAGTTACAGGGAATTTAGTTCCAAATCTAAAATCAAAACTTGTAAAATCTGCAATGAATGGAGATTTTACAACAGCTTTAAAAATTCACAATGATTTATTTGAATTAAATAAAGTACTGTTTTGTGAAAGCAACCCTATTCCAATAAAAGCAGCTATGTATCTAGCAGGATTATTAGATACTCTTGAATTTAGGTTACCATTAACACAACCAAGTTCTGAAACAATAAATAAATTAGAAAATATATTAAAAAAATATGAGGTAGTTAAATAATGAATAGTTCTATGAAGGAAAAAACTTTAGTAATTTCTGGTGGTACAAAAGGTATTGGAAAAGAGTGTGTTTATAAATTTGCGAGTAATGGTGTAAATGTAGCATTTACATATAATTCAAATGGAGAAATTGCTCAAGAGATTTGTAATGATGTTGAAACTAAATTTGGTGTAAAATGTAAAGCATACCCTTTTAATGTACTAGAGCCAGAAAAATATGTAGAGCTTTTTGAAGAGATAGATAAAGATTTTGATAGAGTTGATTTCTTTATCTCAAATGCTATGATTTATGGAAGAGCAGTTGTTGGTGGATATGGAAAATTTATGAAACTTAAACCTAGGGGATTAAACAATATTTATACTGCAACAGTTAATGCTTTTGTATGTGGAGCACAACAAGCAGCAAAAAGAATGCAAAAAATTGGTGGTGGTGCAATAGTTAGCTTAAGTTCAACTGGAAATTTAGTATATATTGAAAATTATGCAGGACATGGAACAAATAAAGCTGCTGTTGAAGCAATGGTAAGATATGCTGCAAATGAGTTAGGTGAGTTTGGCATTAGAGTAAATGCAGTTTCTGGTGGTCCAATTGATACTGATGCACTAAAAGCATTTACAAATTATGAGGAAGTTAAAGCAAAAACTGCTGAGTACTCTCCTCTAAATAGAATTGGACAACCTGAAGATTTAGCACAATCTTGTTATTTTTTATGTACAAATGATGCATCTTGGATTACAGGGCATACATTAATAGTTGATGGTGGGACAACTTTTAGATAATGTCAAAGAACTTAAATCTACCAAATATTTTAGCTCTATTTAGAATAGCCTTAGCTCCTTTAATGCTATGGTTTTTTATAGATAGAGCAAACCCTATATTTTCATCTTGGCATATCTCATGGTTTGACTATTTTGCTGGACTTATTTTTGTAATTGCTTCAGTTACAGATTTTTTTGATGGGTTTATTGCAAGAGCTTGGGATCAAATGACAAAACTTGGTGGAATACTTGACCCACTTGCAGACAAGATGTTAGTTCTTGCAGGTTTTTTAGGACTTATGGCAATAGATAGAGCTAGTGTATGGGCTGTTTTTTTAATACTTTCAAGAGAGTTTTTTATAACAGGACTACGAGTAGTAGCTGTAAGTGAAGGAAAAGATGTAGCTAGTACAATGGCTGGAAAAGTAAAAACAGTAGCTCAAATGTTTGCTATTGGATTTTTAATTATGAATTGGCCATATGCTACAACTATACTTTGGTTTGCTGTAGCTTTAACTTTATACTCTGGATTTGAATATACAAGAGACTATTTCAAAGCTTAAGGATTTTTTTTGGGTACTATTACTTTCTTACTTGTTTTATCATTTTTAGTATTTTTTCATGAGCTTGGACACTTTTTAGCTGCTCGTTATTTTGGAGTTAAAGTTCATGTTTTCTCTATTGGTTTTGGAAAACAGATATACTCAAAATATTGGGCTGGAACAACTTGGCAAATAGCTATGATACCACTTGGTGGATATGTAAAAATGAAAGGTCAAGATGATTCAAATCCAGCTTTGATTGAAGATGGAAATGACTCATATAATACAAAAAAACCATGGCAAAGAATTATTATACTATTTGCTGGTCCTTTTGCAAACTTTTTACTTGCAGCAATTATCTATTTTTCAATAGCACTTATGGGTGCAAATACTTTAGCTCCAGTTATTGGAAATGTAAGCCCAAACTCTGTAGCTTTTGAAGCTGGTTTACAAACAGATGACAAAATAATAAAAATAAATGATATCAACATAAAATCTTGGGATGAAATAGGAAAAGTTATCACAACTACACAAGGTACATTACAATTTTATATTCAAAGAGATAATAAATTATTAGTAAAAATGATAAACCCTCAAGTCTCTGATAGTCAAAATATGTTTAATGAAAGAATTAAAAAAAGAATGATAGGAATAGCTCCAAAAGGTGAAGTTATAACTTTAGAGTTAGGTTTTTATGACTCTTTAATTTTTGCTTATGAAAAAACTATTCTTGCTTCAACTATGATTTTTCAAGGTGTTCAAAAACTAATTCAAGGAATAATTCCATCTAGTGAAATTGGTGGAGTTATAAGTATAGGAAAAGTTATCTCTGATGCTAGTGAAAGCTCATTCATAGCACTTTTAACAATTACAGCTTTAATTTCAGTTAATCTTGGAGTTTTAAATCTTCTTCCTATTCCAGCACTCGATGGTGGTCATATTATGTTTAATTTATATGAGATGATTGTAAAAAGAAAACCTAGTGAACGGGTTTTTATGTTTTTGACAATTATGGGGTGGATTATACTAGCTAGTTTAATGCTTCTTGGAATTTATAACGATATTAATAGAATATTTTTGAATAACTAATACAATTTCTTACAATTATCCCTACTTTTTTATAATTTTTTATAAAAAAGTAGGGATTAAACTCCAAAGGCTTGGATAAATACTAAAAAAATTGATAAAAGAGTCAACACTATATATAAAATTTTATGAAGTACATTATAAAAACTATTTATCTAATTTTTATTAACATATAAACATCCAATAATTAGAGGAATATTTGTATTTCTGCTCACAAAAAGAAGAGTTAATGAAATTCTACAACTAAAGCACAAACATATTAGCTACAAAGATAATACTTTTACGATACTTGCTGAAAATTCAGAAAACAAAAAAAAGTAAATAATCTAAATTCTATAGAAACTATATATGTAGATTTATAAAAATAATATTTTTTTTTAGTTATAATCAGCAATATTTAAAGTAGAGTGGATAAAAAAATTGTTAAATCTAAAAAGTATTAATATATAAACTTAAAAATACTTTTAGATGAAATTAGTGAATATAATTTAGAAAATTGCAAAAATAACCATTCTAGAGAAGATTATCAAATAGAATATACAAAAAACATTTTAAACTTATTAAATTAAAATATAAAAAAACAAATCACTAATTGTAAATATATATAAATTAAATTATATAAAAATAAAAGATATAAATCTTTTAAAATAAATATCTTATCTTAAAATAAAAGGAAAAATAATTTATGGTTATAGGGGTAAAACAAAAGATATTTATATCTTTGATTTCAATTTCACTATTCGCTAGTATTTCATTTGGTTTTTTTATATATATTAGCCAAAAAAATACTTTTTATGAATCACTAGAAAAGCAGTTAAGAGCAGCTATAAATGCCACTATCTTATATTTAGGTGAGGATTTTGTAGATAAATATACTCAAGAAAATCCTATTGATAGAGATTTACACTTCTCTTTTGTAGAGAAATTGAGTAAATTTGCACAAGAAACTAATCTTGAATATATCTATGTAATGATAAAAGATAAAGATATCGTTCGTACATCACTATCAAGTGCAACAAAAGAAGAGTTAGAAAAAGGTGAATATGATGAGTTCTTAGTTGAGTATGAAGCAAGTCAATTAGTACAAAATGGATTTTTTAAAAATAATGAATTTTTTGAAAACACTATTGATAAATATGGGCATTTCTATTCTTTAATTAAAGCATTTGAATCTCCAGAAAAGAAATTATATTTAATTGGTGCTGATATTGATATAGCAGAAGTACATAGCTCTTTAAATAATATTTTAATTAAGACAATTTTAATAACTCTTTTAATTCAAGTACTAGCAATAGTTTTTGCATATCTCATAAGCTCTTCTATTGGTAAGAAAATCAAATCTACACAAACTGGAATTTTAGACTTCTTCGATTTTTTATCAAGAAAAAAATCTAGTGTAAGTCATCTTGAAGTAAAAGAATTAGATGAGTTTGGAATTATGGCAAAAACTATAAATGAAAATATAGATATTATACAAAAAGGTGTTATTGCAGATAATCAAACAGTTAACGAATTTGTAAATATCTCAAATCAGATTCAAGTTGGTAATTTAAATGGAAAAATTGAACTAAACCCATCAAATCCACAACTTCTTGAGCTAAAAAATGTATTTAATAGTATGGTTTTAATGCTAAATTCTAATGTAAAACTGATTTTAGAAGTTTTAGAAAAATACTCACTATATGATTTTACTAAAAAAATTGAGAATAAAGATTTACAAGGAGAACTGGGAAAATTGGTTTTAGATGTAAATAATCTAGGAAGTGAAATAACAAATTTATTAGTTGAAAATATGAAAAATGGAGTTATTTTACAGAATAGTTCAACTCAACTATTAAATAATGTAAATATTTTAAATAGCGCTTCAAATAAAGCAGCTGTTGCTCTTGAAGAAACAGCTGCTGCAATAGAAGAGATAACAGGAAATATAAGACAATCAAATCAAAATATCTCTTCTATGACATCTTTAGCAAATAACTTAAATAAGTCTTCAAAAGATGGAGAGCAACTAGCACATAAAACTACAAATGCTATGCAAAATATAAATAATCAAGTTGAAATGATAAATGAAGCTATTACAGTTATTGATAATATTGCATTCCAAACAAATATTTTATCTTTAAATGCAGCAGTAGAAGCAGCAACAGCAGGAGAAGCTGGAAAAGGTTTTGCTGTGGTTGCACAAGAAGTAAGAAATCTAGCAACAAGAAGTGCTGAAGCTGCAAAAGAGATAAAAAATTTGGTTGAGAAAGCAAAAGAGATTACAAGTAATGGAAGAGATATTGCAAATAATATGATAGATGGTTACTCAAAATTAAACAGTGATATAAATTTAACTATTGACTTAATAAGTAGTGTTCAAGGTGCAAGTAAAGAACAACTTTTAGGAATTGAACAGATAAATAATGCTATCAACTCTCTAGATAAACAAACTCAAGATAATGCAAATGTTGCATCTTTAACTAAAGAAATAGCACAAAGTACAGATAAAATAGCAAAAATAATTGTTGAAGATACAAATAATAAAGAGTTTATAGGAAAAAATAGTATAAAAAAGACTTCATAAAATAAGTAATGGCAAAAGGATAGATGATGTAGAGCTTATAAAATATCGCTGTTAGAAATTCCGTGTCAATCTGATAAAATAATATCAAGGATGGTCCTCGTTCCTGCGGGGTTACACGACAATGGAAGAGAGAATAAACTTTGACTTTAATGAAGTTTTAGAACAATTTAAAAATGGTAAAAATTTTACAGGTAAAGATGGACTTTTAGCTCCACTTATCAAACAACTAACAGAAGCTACTTTAGAAGCAGAAGTAGAATCACATATTGCTAATGATATCCTTTCTGGAACAAGAAATAGAAAAAATGGTGTAAATAAAAAAACTATTAAAGGTCTATCTGATGGTTCTTTTGAACTTGAAACACCAAGAGATAGGAATGGAACATTCGAACCTCAAATAGTAAAAAAACATCAGACTACAATCTCAAATGAAATAGAAGAAAAAATACTTTCAATGTATGGACTTGGAATGAGTTATACAGATATATCTTCACATATTGAATAGATATATCAAGTATCTATTTCAACTGCAACAATAAGTACTATTACTGATAAAATTATAGATAGAGTAAAAGCTTGGCAAAGTAGACCATTAGATTCTATATATCCATTTGTTTGGTTAGATGCAATACATTATCTTGTGCTTGCACTCTCTTCGAGAAAATCAAAGATGGTGGGAAATATGTTTCAAAAGCTGTTTACACAGTTTTAGGTGTAAATATGGAAGGCAAAAAAGATATATTAGGACTTTACCTTTCAGAGTCTGAAGGAGCTAACTTCTGGCTTTCAGTTCTTACAGATTTAAACAATAGAGGCTTACAAGATATTTTAATTGCATCTGTTGATGGATTAAAAGGATTTCCAGAAGCAATAAAAACTATTTTTCCTAAAACAGAAGTGCAACTTTGTATTATTCATCAAATAAGAAATTCTATTCGTTATGTTGCTGCCAAGAATCATAAAGAGTTCATGAAAGATTTCTTGTGCTTGCACTTTCTTTGAGAAAACCAGTTTATCAAGCAGTTTCAAAAGAAGTAGCAGAAGAAGCACTTTTAGCCTTAGATGAAAAGTGGGGAAAACTTTATCCAATAGTGCTTCAATCTTGGAATAATAAATGGGAGAATTTATCTGTTTATTTCAAATACCCACCAGAGATTAGAAAAGTAATTTATACAACAAATATTATTGAATCAGTACATAGACAATTTAGGAAACTTACTAAGACTAAAGGTGCATTTCCAAATGAGAACAGCTTATTAAAATTGCTTTATATGGGAATGAAAAATGCTACAAAAAAGTGGAATATGCCAATGTGGAACTGGAACTTAACACTTTCACAATTAGCAATATTTTTTCTCACAGAGAGTGCAAGCACAAGGAAGGTAGATTGGATAGTGAACTTAAAATTTAAGTTTGGGTGTGATAGGATTTCTCCTATCAGAATTACTTTGACACGAAATATTTAACGGTCTCTTTTAAAGAGATTTTTACATTTTCTAGGATAGTATCTGTGTCAGCCTCAGATAATTTATCAAGCCCTCCTTCAAATTAGATACCTAATTGAGAAATAGTTAAACTCAAATTTTTAATTAGTATAATCCATTTTTGTTCGGCATTTTCTATACCTATAAATAGCAATTTTAAAAGACTTTTATCCCCCTTTTATTCTTAGTTGATTTTCTAAATTGTATGCACTAATTCAATAATATTTATTGTATAAATTACTCTTATTAGATCTTCTTATTTATTAATTTCATACAACCTATATCTTTTAATAATTTAGGGGTTACTATATTTTTACAATTCATTTTCAATTAAAAACTTTCCCATTCATCATTTGAAGTATTAGATTTTATTGAAGTAACTTTTGTATCTTTTTGAATAGATTTTACGAGTTTATCATTAGCATTATTACTACTTACAGATTTTTTAATACTTCTACTACCAACTATATTTATCTCTTTAGCCTTTACTTCATCTTTTCCTATAAACTCTTTAGAATTAGCATTACTTACAACCAATTTTGCTATATCATCTGTTACTACTGCTACATCTTGTGTTTGACTTGCTATCATAGCATTTTGTTGTGTTTGCTGATCTAATTGATTTACTGCATCATTAATTTGTTCAATCCCCATAAGTTGCTCTTTACTTGCCATTTCAACATCTTTAATCAAATTTATAGTTTGGTCAATAGAGTTATTTAATCCTTCATAACCTTTTATCATATTATTAGCTATATCTTTACCTTCATTTGCTTTCAAAGTTGCATTTTCAACAATATTTTTTATCTCTCTTGCTGCTTCTGCACTTCTACTTGCCAAATTCCTTACTTCTCCAGCAACAACTGCAAACCCTTTTCCAGCTTCCCCTGCTGTTGCTGCTTCTACCGCTGCATTTAAAGATAAAATATTTGTTTGGAATGCTATTTGATCTATTACACTTATTGATTCATTAATTAGATTTACTTGTTTATTTATTTCATCCATTGCTATTGTTGTTTGACTTGCTAACTTTTCACCTTGACTTGATGCTTTTGTTATTTCATCTGAATATTGAGCCATTTTTGCAATATTTTCTGTATTATTTCTTATATTACTTGTTATCTCTTCTAATGCTGCTGCTGTCTCTTCCAAACTTGCTGCTGCTTCATTTGAACTTAGGTTCAATTTATCTACATTTGAAAGTAAGATATTTGAACTATTTTCTAAAGTCAATCCATTAGCTTTATTCTCTTTTAGCATAGTTGTTATTGAATCACCTAGACTATTTACACCATTTGCTAATTTTAATAGATGCTCTTTTAAGCCTTTCTGATCTATTTTATTTAAATAATTATAACTTGCATATTGCTCTAATATTTTTAATACATTATCTATATTATTTTCTAAATTATTTGCCATCTTATTTAAAACTGATTTTAACTCCATTAATGCTGGATTATTAACATTTAAGTTTAATCTTTGACATAAATCTCCTTGTTCGAACTCGCTTAATACTGCTATTGTCTCATCTATTAATCTTCTATCTTCTTCTATTCCCATTTTTGCTTTATCTATATTTGTATTTAAGACTTTTGCCATTTGACCAAATTCATCTTTTGAGTAATTCTCTATTTTATGAATTTCTTGTGTTTCTGCATTTAAATATCTAAAAAATTCATCTAAAGTATTTTGGAATATATTTAAAGGTTTAATAATAATTTTATTTAAAGATGGAACAATTATTAAAATTAACCCAATTGATATAATAATTGTTATTACAACTGCTATAAATAATAACTTATTAATATCATTATTTACATCTTCTCTTAATACATCTATCCCTTTTTTAATATCATCTGCATAAATTCCAGTAACTAAAACCCAATTAAACTCAGCAATATAAATAGATGATGCCATTTTTAATGTAATTTCTTTTGTAGTTGGATTTTCATAATAATATGTTATATATTTTTGTTCTTTTGCATATTTAATTAAATCTTCTCTAAAAGGATAACCCTTTGCATCAGGTGCTTTTATATCTGTTTTTTGATTATTTAACTTTTGATTTGGATGAAATCCAAAATAGTACCCATCTTCTCTTTTTTCATAAGCAAAAAAATACCCACTTTTATCATCTAAATATCTTATTCCATTTAAAAGTTCTATAACTTTTAATTTTGCAACCTCTATATCTTGCTCTTTTGCAATTATAGTGTCAATCATACTTTTAGCGACTTCAAATTCATGTTTTATTAAAGCCTCTTTCTCTTTAGTAATTGCAACTTCAAATTTCTTTAAAGTCTCATTTAAAGTATTTTGAGTTCTGGAAAAATTGACACTAGAAAGTATAAAAATACCAATTATAAAAGGTATCATTGTTATTCCAAAAATCTTAACTTTTAATGAATTTATATTCATTGTAATACTCCTACATATTAAATCCTATATAATAGAAATAATTATCTCTAATCTTTCCATTACAGTACTAAGGTATTTTATTATAATTATTTTTTGTGTATTTTAGAAACAAATCTTTAGTATAGTAGAAAATAAGCTCTTCTTTATATCTCTTTAACTATAGAAACTTTTAATATTAAGCCTTTTGCATAATTGAGTTTTTTATCTGTTTTTATAATATAGTTAGATTACTATCTTTTTCTACATAATCCATATCATTTATAGAAGATTGTTTTACTATATTAGCACTCAATGATTTTACTTTTACTTTTTCATAGAGTGGTTTTTCTATTATTGGAATAGTTACACTATTTGTTTTTAATCCACCATAAGATATATTTGGGTTTACTGATTTTGAGTTTAGGTATATACCACTTTGATTTACTGTTATTACATTCCCTTTACTTCTTATTGACACTCCTTGTGTTCCAACTAATTCTATTATCTTTGCTTCTTGTTTTATTGACTTTGAGTTTATATGAAAATTCTCTTTTACATCAATTCTAAAATCTTTATCTATTTGTTTAAAGAGATTTTGAAGGTATTTTAGTTTTACATCTTTTTCTACATAAGTAATCTTATTACCTTTTACTCTTTGTATAAAATCCTTTTCTATTAGTTCTTTTATTGTGTTTTTTACTCTTATATTTAAATCTTCATTAGCAACGAGAATATTAATATCTATTTTTTCATTATAAATCTAATTTCCAACTTTTTTTAAAACTAAAATTACATCAGTTTGTCTATAGAAATACCATAAATCATTATTATCTATTTCAAAAATACCTGAATGGTAAGATTGTTCTAAATCATCTTTATTTTCATAAACTTTTAATAATTTTATAAAATCTCTATTCATACCAAAACCTGAAAAATCACTATAGTTTCTATCTGGAACATTACCTTCTTCTTTATATCGTTTTATACACTCTATTTTATATATAGGATTTTTTATAGCTTCCTTATCTTGCCAAGAAGGCTCTTTATATTCCTCTTTTGTGATTATATACTCACTTCCAATGTTTTTTGAAACTATCATCTCTTCAAGATTTTTATCATAAAAAGAAGAACTTTTCCCAAAAAAATCTACAATATAAATACCCAAATAACTTTCTATAGAGTCTTGATTACACTCTTTTTGCATTTTTAAATCTACTTCATCTGCACTTAATATTTTTATAAATATTAATAATAGAATAAATAGTTTTTCTAACATTCTTAATCTTTTTTCTTATTTAGGCATTTTTGTATTTTAATTTTTATATCTTCTGTATTATCATCTTCACTATATATACAAGTTAATGGAGTATTTTCATAAAGTAAATTTTGTAATTCGATAAAGTCTAAGATTATATATATATATTTATCTTTAAACTCTTTATAATATATCTCAACAGCATAATCTTCTTGAAAACTCCTTCCAACCTGTTTCATTGATATGACTTTTATATTTTCTTTACATTCTTTTATTTCCAAATCAGTATAAGACCCCATAGAAGTATTAATAAATTTAAGCATTATAGTATCATCATCTATTTGTTTTATTTCATTTATTGAATGATATGGGAATACTGAATAATAATCATCTGTAAATATAAAACTACGAAGTGGTAATTTTATTTTAAGTTCTTTATTAAATATTTCTAAATTCTCATAAATATAACAAGTACCATATTCAATACAAGTTTTTTCTATCTCTTCTTTATTATTAAAAACTTTTTCATTATTATATATAGTATTTATCTTTACATCTTCTCCATATAAATTAAATATAAATAATAATATTAAGATTAGTTTTAATTTCATTTTAATTTACTCCAAAAAATTCTTTTATCCATTTTGTATATTCCTGCCTCTCTTTTAAATTATTTATTCCCCCATTAATAATTTTTGTAACTTCCATAATATCATTATTTGATAATCCCTTATCCATATATTCCATTAATTTTATTTTATTTGTTTCTCCTTTTAATCCTATTGTTGAAAACCAACCTGCTGAGTCAAAAGCATAAAATAAATCTGTTGATAGTTTTTTTGTAAAAGGAATAAGTTTATTAATATAAAATTCTTCATTAAGGATAGTGTTATTATTAAGTACAGCTTTTACTGAAGTATATTTACCTTTTCTTAATTTATTAAAAATATCATAATAATTTGTATTATAGATATAATCATAATACCCTAGATAGTTATAATCGTGAGTTAGTTGTTTCATTCCTCTTCCTCTAAAATCACAACCTCCATCATAACCATTACATTTTCCAGATGCTTCTTGTAAAGCCCTGAAACTCATAGTTTCTAAATACATTTGTGCTAAAAAATGTATTCTTCTATAACAAGTAGTTATTTGATATTTTTTAAACATCTTATTCATTTCATTAACAAATAATTCAATCTTTTTTTCATTATCTTTTAAAATATCATTTTTATTTATAATAATATCTGTAATTTGTTCTTCTCTCTTTAAATCAAAAAAACTTTCTTTATAGGTCTTAAGATTTTGTTTATCCCTTAAAAAATATATCAATTCAATAAATGTTTTTACATTTAAAGAACAATTCCCAACTTTAATAGTAACTTCTCTACAACAATTTAAAATTTCATTATTTTTCATAAATCCAACCTTTTATATCGTTTATTTGATTATCTTCAAGATTAAATTCTTTTTGTAAATCTTCTATTTTAAATTTATACTCTATTTGATTATTATTAACTTTTGAATTATCTTCTTTTATTGCTAGTTCTTTTTGAGTTTTATCGAGTAGAGTTAATTTTATTTTTAATTCTCGACTATCTTCCAAATTAATAGTATCAGCTTTTAAAGTATATAAATCATCTTCACTATTTGGATTATCTTTTTCTATTCTAAGATTTGTAATTATTTGTAAATCTTCATCAAACACAGCCATAGCATTAGCACTATTTTCTACACTTTGATTATTTTCAATATATGAGTTAAAATTTATCTCATATACCTTCTCTTCTTTTATATTATGTCTTATTCTCTCTTGTCCATTATATTTTGAATTTATTTTATTTTCTATCTTCCATCTTATTTGTTTTAATTCATCTTCTGTTGCTTCTTCTACATTTAATATTGCTTTTAGTTCTACTTCTTCATTTGTAATATATTTTAAGGCTATATCTACAACTCTTACATCTCTTTTTAATTCTACTAATACATAACCTTCTTCTTTTGAGTTATTTGCAAAGGCAAATATATGTGCATATTTATATCTATTTGTTTTTGAAATATTTAGGGATAATTGGGTTTTATTTATAACTATATCATCACCATTATCTATCTCATCTATTACTATATTATTATCATTTTTATCATTATTCTTTACTACTACAAATTGAAGTTGATTTAATTGAGATTGATTTAAGTTAATATCTTCTATCCAAGTATCATTTTTATATATAAGAGTATTTGCTTCTACAATTACAGTATCAGTTATAGAAGATTGTTTTACTATATTAGCACTCAATGATTTTACTTTTATTTTTTCATATAGTGGTTTTTCTATTATTGGTATAGTTACACTATTTGCTTTTAATCCACCATAAGATATATTTGGGTTTACTGATTTTGAGTTTAGGTAAATACCACTTTGATTTACTGTTATTACATTCCCTTTACTTCTTATTGACACTCCTTGTGTTCCAACTAATTCTATTATCTTTGCTTCTTGTTTTATTGACTTTGAGTTTATATGAAAATTCTCTTTTACATCAATTCTAAAATCTTTATCTATTTGTTTAAAGAGATTTTGAAGGTATTTTAGTTTTACATCTTTTTCTACATAAGTAATCTTATTACCTTTTACTTTTTGTATAAAATCCTTTTCTATTAGTTGTTTTATTGTATTTTTTACTCTTATATTTAAATTTTCATTAGCATAGATATTATAATCTTTATTTACAGTTGTTATTTTCTCTTCATCTACAGTTTGTGTTAGGTTCTTTTTTACATTTATTGTATAGTCTGATTTTACATTTAAGTTTGAGTTATTATTTACATCTTCTTTTTTATCATTCTCTATTAGATTACTTTGATTATGTTTAACTATTTTTGTCTCATCATTTAGTATTAGAGTATTCATATCTTTTTGAGCTTTTATATTTAACTCTTCATTTCCTTGTTTATCTTCAAAGAGTATTTCATTATATCCTTCCTCATTTTCATATTGAGGAGTTGTATATGTTCTTATATAGCTTTTTGTTTTATTAGCTGGGAGTGGGTAAGGTATTTTATTCTCACCATTATACAAAGTTCCTATTATTATTGGGCAATCTGGGTTACCATTTACAAAGCTTACTATTACTTCACTATTTACTCTTGGAATAAATTGTGAGCCATAATTATTTCCACTAGATAGATTTGATACTCTTAAGTAACAAGAGGTTGTTTTATTTCTTTCAAAATGAAACAGAACTCTTACTCTTCCTTCTTCATCTACATCTATACTATTTTGATTTTGGTTTATTGGTGAGTTATTTACATCTTGAGAGCTTACTATTGCTGTTTGTACTCCATATATCTTTGGTTTTTTTATTGTAACTTTGGGTTTATATATTATATCTTTTGGGATTGCTTTAAACTCTACACTATATTGCATATTTGAGTTTATATCTTTTATATCATTTAGTTTTGAATACTCTTCTAAGGCATTTGGAAAGTATGCTTTATAGTTTACTTCTATTATTATTACATCTTCTTCTTTATTCTCTTTTTCACTTACTATTAAGGCATTTAAACTATCTTTTACTATTAATTCATTTGAAACTGCTTCTATTATATTTGATTGACTATACTCTTTATTTGTATCTATATTTGTGTATCTATTTAAATCTTCATACAAGCTTTCATTTAACAAGTTTAGTTTATCTCTAAAGCTCTCTTTTTCTATATCATTTCTTAATTGTTTACTACTTGCATTATCTTTTATCTTACTACTAGTTACTACCTTTGTTTTCTCTATTTTATACTCTTGGCTTGGATTATTCTTATCATAGTAATCTTCTATATGTTTACTTGCTTTAAACTCTATTTTATGATTATATGTACACAATATCTTACTATCTATTTTCTCTACATAATCATTTAATTCACACAATACTATTTTAAAGCTACTATTATCATCTTCTTTAAATATTAAAGAGTATCCCTCTTCTTCACAAAGCATTAAGATAAACTCTAAATCACTTTGATTATATTGGGTTGTATAATCTTTTATTGGATATTTTATATTATCTACTCTTATCTCTAATGAAATATTTAATAAGGCTCTATATCTTGTTACTATTTTATTTATAATATCTGTTGCACTTAGACTATGATATATCTCATATTTATTATTTAATCCCAAATAGTATATTGGATGTACCACTTCTATTTTATACATATATTTATTTGATACTATACTATCTTCACTAGCTTTATAAATCTTTCCAAAGATTGTTTTACAAGATTTTAAATTTACTAAATCCTCTAAAACTATCTCTACATCTGTATCTACTATATCTTCTACTTCTATTCTTTCATTACTTATAAAGGTTATCTCATATTCATATACTTTATTTACTCCACTTTTCCCTTCTAAATTATAGATTGAATAATTCCCATCTGTATTCCCATATAAATCATTACTTTTATAGTTTAAAAGTTTTAACCTTGCTTTTATCTCTTGAACTTCTTTTTGATTATTCATTATCGTATCTTTGATATCTTTTATTTGATCTTTTAGAAAATTTAGATTTTGCATATGTTACTCTTAGTTTGGATTATGATTTAATGATTCAAATTAGAAAATTAAATAACTAAAAATATTAGTATAAGATAATTTATAAAGATATTAAAATTTGGGTTTTCTTTTATATTTTATTAAAATTTTTATTGAGCTTACTTACTATATTATTAAAAGTTTCTCTTTTTTAGTCATTTTTATATAATTATGTACATTTAATTCGATGTTAGATAATATTTCAGAACGTATAATTATTATCCCTACTTTTTATTTAAAATATTCAATTTAGTAGGGTTTGTTTATAATATATATTTCTAAATAATTAAAGGTTTTTTATGGATAAAATTATAGCAACAAAAAATTTAGATAACTTAATAACAAAAGTTGAAGCTGCAAGATTAAGAGTTAGTGAGCATCATATAGTAAAGATTATTGGTATCTCAAAATATGCTTCAAGTGAAGATATAAAAACTCTTTATGAAGTAGGACAAAGAGCTTTTGGAGAAAATAAAGTTCAAGATTTAAAAGAGAAAAGTCAAAC
Source organism: Aliarcobacter faecis (assembly GCF_013201705.1). Classification (NCBI taxonomy): domain Bacteria; kingdom Pseudomonadati; phylum Campylobacterota; class Epsilonproteobacteria; order Campylobacterales; family Arcobacteraceae; genus Aliarcobacter; species Aliarcobacter faecis. The sequence goes on from NZ_CP053837.1 coordinate 1,437,003, forward strand.
TTTAGAGAATCTGCCTATTGAATGGCATTTTGTCGGAACTTTACAAAAGAATAAGATAAATAACCTTATTGATTTAAATCCTACTTTAGTTCACTCTTTAGACTCTTTGCCTTTAGCACTTGAATTAAACAAAAAATTAGTTGAAAGAGATAAAAAATTATCTTGTCTTCTTCAAATTAACTCAAGTTATGAAAATACAAAATCTGGAGTTGATCCTAAAGAAGCAATAGATATTTATAAAAAAATCTTAGAACTTTGCTCAAATATTACTCTAAAAGGTGTTATGACTATTGGAGCAAATAGTGAAGATGAAGAATTAATCAAAAAAAGCTTCACTATTACAAAAGAGATTTTTAATACTCTTATTCCTTTTGGAGCAAGATATTGCTCAATGGGAATGAGTGGAGATTTTGAATTAGCAATTGCCTGTGGTTCAAACTTAATAAGAGTTGGTTCAACACTATTTAAAAACTAAGAGCAAATATCTATTTTTGCTCTTTTCGTATTTTTGTAACTGATTTTCCACCTATATAGTAATTATCTGTACTAAATTCTTCCACCAAAACAACTGCATTTGACGATGATCTATTAAAAATCTTACTAAAAAGTTCTGTTATCCCTTTTGCTAACTCCTCTTTTTGTTCAACTGTTGCTCCACCATCTTCTTTTGTCATTTTTATATTTATAACTGGCATTTATACTCCTTTTTAATTTTTTTATATTATCATTAAAAGTGATAATCTGTCAAATATAAAATTAGTATTGATGATATAAGGAAAAGTGATATGGATTCAAATTTATTAAAAATTTTTGTTGAAGTTGCAAATGAAAAAAGTATCTCAAAAGCAGCTGTAAATCTAGATTTTGCCCAATCAAATGTAACTTCAAGAGTAAAGCAATTAGAAAACTCTATTGGAGTTTCACTCTTTCATAGAGTTCCCAAAGGTGTAATATTAACAAAAGAAGGAGAAAAACTCTACTCTTATGCTATAGAAATTGTAAAAAAACTTGAACTAGCAAATTATGAAATGCAAAATATAAACCAACAAACTCATTTAATAATTGGTTCAACTGAATCAAATGCAAGTACAAGATTAATCCCTTTTTTACTTCAATTAAACAGTGATTTCCCAAATATGAGTTTAGAATTAATTACAAATACAACAAAAGATACTATTAAAAATTTATTAGATTATACAGTTGATATTGCATTTATAAGTGGAGAACCAAAAAATGATAATTTGATTGTTTTAAATAAAATAGATGAAAATATAGTTTTAGTTGAACCAAAAAATAAAGTATCTGTTAATACCTTTTTATCTTTTAAAAATGGTTGCTCTTACAATGAATTTGGACAAAACTACTTAAAAGAGATTTTAAATGAGGATTTTAAACATCTTGAATTTGGAAATTATGAGACAATTTTAGGCTGTATAAAAGCTGGTATGGGAAAAAGTATTTTACCACTTAGTATAGTAGAAAAATTAAATTATAAAAAAGATTTAAAAATTACAAAAATATCCAAAAAAATTGTAGATATACCAACTTTTTTAGTTTGCAGAAAAGATTATATTCCTAGAATTAAAGATTATTTAGAAAACTTTAAATTCTAAGTAAATATTTACTTAAAACAATCTATTTATATAATAAAAAATAGTTTAATTTAGTTTTGAGAAATTAGAAATAAAAGACAAAATAGATTAATTTAAAAGGAAAGAAATGCAATTACCAGATTTAATAGGTATCTATTTAAATAAGTATCTAATGGAACCTATTGGAAATTTTTTAAATATACCTGAAAGTATTATTATATTTATTTTAATTGGAATAGGAATAATAATTTTTGGATATTGGAGTAAAGCAAAGGTATATAATTTTAATAGAGCTAGTCCTTTAGTTGAGGAAACCAGTAGAAAAATTAGTGAAAAAAAGCATTAAATGAAAAATTAACATTTAATCAGAGAGTAGCATTATGGGTAGAAGATGGAAAAGGAATAAAAATTTTCAACAAAATAGGTTTTACAATTATATTAATAAGTATTATATTTTCGATAATAAATAAAATAATTTAAATAAAATTAAACCTCTAATTCACAAACAACTTGTGCATGGTCACTTTGTTTTAAGCTTCCATTTTGATTTTTTTGTAAATGCTCATCAAAAACTTTATGACTTTTCACACTATTTTTTAGCTCATTTGATACAAAGATAAAATCAAGAGTATTTCCTTTGCCTACAAAATAGCTTGTAGGTATTCTTTGTATACCTTTAAACTCTGGATGAGGATTATAGACTTTTTTAGGAGCTAAATCATAGCTATCATATAAAATAAAATCATCTTTTTTTAACTCTTTTATATAAAATCTTCTGTTTGTCAAAGCTTCAATAGTTACTGAGAACTCTCTATCATTCAAATCACAAAGTAAAATAGTAGGATTTTTCTGCTTTTTTATATCAAAATGTAGAGTTTTTGCCTCATTTATTCTCTGCTTTAATGAAAGAGAGTAGTTGTTTTTCAATGCTGTTTCTAATTTCTCTTTTTTCTCTTCTAAAGTGGAGTTTGTAGTGAATTTATACTCAAACTCATTTAATCTATTTGATTTTAAATGAGCTATATAAACTACTATTTCCAAACTCTCTTTTAAGCAAATAGTAGCTTTTATAGGCTCTCTTGCAAAAGTGAAATCATCTTTTCTTGATACTTTTTCAATAGATTTTATAGGAAATTTACTTGCAAGTGCAACAGTTGTACTTTTGTAAGTTTTTGTCTTTTCTTCTAATATTGGTTTATCTACAACTATAAAATCTTTAAATCCACACTCAAAACAGAGCTCTTTTAACTCATCTTGTGAAAAGACCTCTTGAAACCCTACAATTTGACAATCCATTTTTAATAATTGCTCTTTTATCCAAGCTTTTTTCTCTTGCCAATCTTGTGCTGAGAATCTCTCTTTTTTTGTATAAAAAGAGAACTCTGAAGAGCAAAATTGAAAAAGATTAAAAGTTGCTATTTTTAAGTTTATTTTATACATATTGTATTCCTTCCAAGTTTTTTTGCTTCATAAAGATTGTCATCAGCTTCTTTATAAAATTCATCACTATTCTTTATATTTTCACCTAGTTTACATAAAGCCCCAAAGGAAGAAGTTATATAGCTTGAAACTTTGCTAGATTTGTGTTCTATTTTTAGATTTTCAATATCATTTTTTATTGAATATATAAATTGCTCTATTTTCTCTTTTTCTAAATTTGTAATAATTGCAAACTCTTCTCCTCCAATTCTAAAAGCAAAATCACTAGCTCTATTTGTTCTACTTTTTAAGACTTTTGTAACCTCTTGTAGTACAATATCACCTTTTTGATGACCATAAGTATCATTATATTGTTTAAAGTAATCTATATCCAAAATTATTAAACAAAGATATTTATTCTCTCTTTTTGCTCTATTTATCTCTTCTTCAATTTTCAAATTAAAAAATCTTCTATTAAAAAGTTGAGTTAGTTCATCAGTAATTGATAACTTTTTAAGCTCTTTTTCAAGACAGTTTTTAACTTCAAGTGTTTTATTTAAGCTATTTCCAAGAGTAACAAACTCTTTATAAGTTAATTTTTCTGTATCTATATTCTTATTTTCTAAAGATGCCTTTGTAAAAGCTTGAATTAGATTTTCTATATTCGTATTTATAAAATTAGACATCTTTTTTGATATAAAATATATAGCTATTAATATGAGTAAAAATATTCCAAATATTGAAGTTAATTGTTTTTGTATATTTTGTTTAAAAATTAGCTCTTTTTTCTTTATCTCAGCATTAATTTCATCTAAATATACTCCACAACCAATAATCCAACCATATTCGCCATATCGTTTTACAAAAGATATTTTTTCAAACTCTTCTATACTATTTGGTTTTTTAAATTTATATTCAAAAAAATCTCCATCTAAATTTTTTGAAGTCTCTAATTGTTGTTGAAGAATTATAGGATAAGGATGTGTTTTAGGCTTGTCTAATTTTTTACCTTCAAAAATTAAACTATTTCCATCTATAGAATTTACAAAAGTGTAGCCACTATTTTCATATTTTAAAGTGCTTATCCAGTTTAGTAACTCCTCTTTATTTTTTTTTCTTAATTCATCAAGATATTCTCCCATTCCAATATGCCAATCAAAAGGCTCAAAAAGTTTTATATATGATAGTTTTGAATATTGTGTTTTATCTTTTACATCAGGCTTTATAAAACTATGTATTGTAAAACCTTCATTCTGTTCTAATGCAATTTTTGATTGATCTTGAATTACAGGACGATTTTTTATATCTTTTAAATTCCAAATATCAAAATAGCTATCAAAAAAAAGCTCTTTATTAAATAATATAGCTTGTCCCTTATTACTATTTATAAAAAAGTAGTTATTATCATCTTTAAATCTTAAATCTTTTAGAGCTTTTGCAATTAAAAATTTTATTTCATCTTCACTTTTTATACTTATATTCTCATTATAAATATTCATAGCAATAGTATATGCTTGATTTACTCTAGCTTTTAGTTTATCATTTAAATTTTTTACTAATAATTTCTCTTTATATTCAATTAGACTTGTTATCATCATCACTTCATTTTTTGCTTCTCTTTTTTTCTGTTCAGTAAACTCCTTCTTTAGATGATTTAAATCACTATTAAAACTATTATATTGGAATAAGATAGAGGTAAAAAATGCTAATAAAATAGAGGAAAAAGCAGTTATAAATATAAATTTTTTGATAGACTTTGATAATTCCAATCTTTTTTTCCTTAACTTGTTTTATTATTTTAGTTTATCAAAATAGATATTATGATTTGATATATTCGTTAAGTTTATATTAATATTAAATTAAAATTTGATTAAAATGTAAATGCAATAATTTCATATATCAAAACAAAGGATAAAAAATGAAAAAAATTGTTTCAAGTTTAGCATTAGCATCAGTTTTAGTAAGTGGATTATATGCACAACATTGTGATATTAAAAAAGATGGTGAAAGATCATCTATGGATAAAAAACATTCAAAAAAACATCCAGAATTTAGAGGTGGGATTTTAGGTGTATTTAATGAATTAAATTTAAATGCTGATCAAAAAACAAAAATTGATGAGATTTTAAAAGATAGTAGAAAAAATCAAGAATTTCCTACTGATGCTTTTTCAAAAGATAGTTTTGACAAGGCAAAATTTGCAAAAATCATGAAGGATAAACAAGATAAAAAATTTGAGCAACAAGCAGAAGTTTTAGATAAAGTTTATAAAGTTTTAGATGTAAAACAAAAAGAGCAATTAAGAGTTTTACTTGATTTACAAAAAGAGAAAATGAAACAAAGATTTGAAAAATAAAAACTAAAGAATTATAAAAGGAGTAACTTTGATAAAAATTGCAATGATAGAGGATGATTTGGAGTTAGCAGAGGTTTTATCTTTGTATTTAAAACAATTTAATATTGAAGTTACAAATTTTGAAGAGCCATTTTTGGCTCTTTCTGCTTTAAGATTACAAAAATATGATTTAATAATTTTAGATTTAACACTACCTGGAATGGATGGATTAGATGTTTGCAAAGAGTTAGTAAAAGAGTTTAGTATTCCAATTATAATCTCTAGTGCTAGAAGTGATATTACAGATAAAGTAAGTGCTTTAAAGCTAGGAGCTGATGATTATTTGCCAAAGCCTTACGACCCAAGAGAGCTTGAAGTAAGAATTACAACTATTTTGCGAAGATTTAATAAATCAATAAAAAATGATGAGACAAATGATAAAAAAATATTTATTTTAGATGAAGAGAAAAAAGAGATTAAAAAAGATGGAAATTTTTTAAAATTGACTGCTGCTGAATTTGAGATATTAAGCCTTTTTATAAAAAGAGAGGGGTTTGTAGTAAGTAGAGAAGATATTTTTGAAAATTCTGATATTTTAAATAGCGATTATGATAGTAGTGGTTCTTTAGCTGTTATTATAAATAGAATACGGCATAAAATTGAAGATAATCCAAGAGAGCCCAAATATCTTCAAACTATAAGAGGAATGGGATATAAATTTATACAATGAATAAAGATTCTATAATATTTTCAATAACTTTAAACTATATAATCACAATAGTTTTACTTATATTTTCATTTGCTTTTTTGTTTACAAATGAGAAATTTACACAAGAAGAACAACTTTTTGATAGGTATAAACATCTTACAAAAATAGTTCATAAACAAAGAGGTGAATTAAATGTAGATTTTAAAAATATTTTACAAGAGATGAATTATGAGATATTTTTAAGAGATGATATTGATAAAATTCTCAAAAATAGAGATAGAAAAATATTTTTTTCAAGAAATAAAGGAAAAGATATTTTTGAGATTTTTGAATTAGATAGAAAAAACTATATTTTATTTGAAAATAATAGAGATAGAATTTTGATAAAAGATAATGAAAGTTTAGATTTTTCAAATAATCTTTATCTAGGATTAGTATTTGTTTTTCTATTTTTTGTAGTTACATTTTTATATATAAGAACTTTAAGAAAATTACTCCCTTTGAAAGTTTTAAAAGATAAAGTTATAAATTTAGGAGATGAAAAGTTTGATTTTGAGATAAAAAATAGTGGAAAAAAAGATGAAATTGCCATATTAACTGATGAGTTTAGAAAAAGTGCTCAAAAACTTAAAAATACAAAAGAGTCAAGAAATATTTTTATACGAAATATTATGCATGAATTAAAAACTCCAATTACAAAAGGAAAATTTCTTTTACAATTAGAAAATAGTCCTGAAAATATCGAAAAGTTAAAGATGGTTTTTAATCGTTTAGAAAGTTTAATAAATGAGTTTGCAACTATTGAAGAGCTTATTTCTCAAAGTAAAATTTTAGATAAGAAAAGCTATTTTTTAGAAGATTTACTTGATGAAGCAAAAGATATTTTGATGCTAGATGATGCTTTTGTAGAAAATTATTACTCTAATATTAAATTAAAAGTAAACTTTAAACTATTTTCAATAGCTATAAAAAACCTAATAGATAATGCAATAAAATACTCAGATGATAAAAAAGTAGAGATTAAAACTGTAAATGAAGATATTTTATTTATAAATCGTGGAAAAAAGCTTGAAGGTGATTTTGAAAAGTATTTAGAACCTTTTTATGGTAAAAATTCAAATGAATCTTTTGGTTTAGGACTTTATATTGTATTTAATATTTTAAAAGCAAATGGATATAATCTGCAATATAAATATGAAGATGACAAAAACATTTTTGTTATCAAAAAAGGATAAAAAATCTTTGATATAGCAATAATTGGAGCTGGGGCTAGTGGTCTTATGCTAGCTTCAAATTTAGATAAAAGAAAGTATAAAAATATCTGTTTAATAGAGACAAATAGTAAAATAGGTCAAAAAATAAAAGTTTCAGGTGGAGCAAAATGCAATATTACAAATGAATTTGTGACTTTTAAAAACTATTTAGGAGATAAAGATTTTGCTAAATTTATTTTAGATAATTTTTCAAAAGATGATTTATTAAAGTTTTTAAATAAACAAAAAATCTATCCAAAGCTAAAAGAAAATTTGGTAAAAGGAGCTTATTTTTGTGACTCTAGCCAAGATGTTATAGATATGTTTTTACTTCTTACAACACACATAAAAAAGTTTTTAGATACAAAAGTTTTAGATATTTCATATAGTGATTTTTTTACAATATTTACAAATAAAGAGCAAATAAAAGCAAAAAAAGTTGTAGTTGCAAGTGGTGGATTATCTTTTTCAACTTTAGGAGCTTCAAGTATTGCTTTTGATATTGCAAAAAAGTTTAATCATACAGTTTCAAGAGTTGAACCAGCTCTTGTAGGATTTACAGTTCAAAAAGAACAATTTTGGTTTAAAGAGCTTTCAGGTCTTTCAATGCCAGTAAATATCTTTGTGGAAGATAAAAAAATTGTGGGAAATCTACTTTTTGCACATAAAGGTTTTAGTGGACCAGCTGTTTTAACGGCTTCACTATATTGGACAAAAGGTAAAATAAAAATAGATTTTCTTACAAACAATAATTTAGAAAAACTTTTAAGTGGCAACAAAAATATCTCAACAGCTTTACTTCTACCAAAAAGATTTACGCAAGAGTTTTTGAAATCTATTGAATTAGAGGATAAAGCTTGTTCAAAACTAACTCTACAAGAGATAGAAAAACTAAAAATTTTAAAAAATTACAGTTTTGCTCCAGCTGGAAATTTTGGTTTTACAAAAGCAGAAGTTACAAAAGGTGGTATAGATACAAACGAGATAAATCATAGTTCATTTGAAAGTTTAAAGCAAAAAGATTTATATTTTATTGGTGAATGCTTGGATTTGACAGGTGAACTTGGCGGATTCAATTTTCAAATTATCTTTGCTCAAGCTTTTTTATGTAGTTTAGCTTTAAATAAATAACAAGTTATTTTTAGATAGGATATTTTAATATTTAGTATAAATTGGAGTTATTTATGTTTTTTGGAAAAAAAGAACTTGAAAACAAAGTTGTATTACTCGAAGATGAGATAAAAAAGTTAAGATACGAAATTGAACAAAAAAATAAAGATTTAGAGAATCTTTCAAAAAAATATTCAAATGAGTTGGAAAATATCTCGAAAAATAGTGAAAAATCTTGTGAAATTTATAAACAAATTGCAAGTTTTTCACAAGAAGAAGGCTTAGTTGTTTTTGATGAAAACAACAAACTCTTTTTTGCAAACTCTTTGTCCAAATCAAATATAAAAGATTTTACTCCAGTTTTAAATAGTGTTTTAAATGGACAAAATAGAATTATTTTAGATGAGTGTGAAGCGAATTTAGAAGTTAAGAATTTTGAGAACTATAAAATTGTAAGTTTAAAAAGAACTTCTATTCATGATAATAAAGATGGTGGACTTCTTTCAAGACATAATAATAATATGACGAAATCTCTAAGTGATACACAAAGCACTTATTTAAGTCTTTTAGATGAACTTCAAGAGATGCAAACAGAGTCAAAAGAGACAGCACTTGGTTCTACAAAAGGATTAAATCTAATAAATGAGATAGTTGTTGATACAGATAATTTACATAAAGAAATAGCAATTGAAAATATTATTGTTGAATCTTTAGTATCAAAAAGTAAAGATATTGCACAAGTTATTAATATTATTCAAGAGATAGCTTTTCAAACAAATATTCTTTCATTAAATGCGGCAGTAGAAGCAGCAACAGCAGGAGAAGCAGGAAAAGGTTTTGCCGTTGTTGCTCAAGAGGTTAGAAATTTGGCAAGTAGAAGTGCTGATGCAGCAAAACAGATAAAAGATGTAGTTACAACAATTCAAAAAGAGACTGAAAAGATAAAAGAGAGTTCAGACTCTGTTACTACAGTTGTAAATGAGACAAAACTAAGAATAGAGCAGTTTATGAAGTTGAAAGTATCTCAAATAAAATTTTTATAAACCTTGCAAAATTAGACCATGTTATTTATAAAAACAATCTATATCAACTAATTTTTGGTGGAAATCATAACTTTAAACCAGTTGATCATACAAATTGTAGGCTTGGTCAATGGTACAATGTTGGGCTAGGAAAACAAGAGTTTAGTTTTGTTCCTTCATATAAAGGTTTAGATAAATATCATCATACAGTTCACCATGAAGCAAATATTTTAGCAAAAGAGTGTTCAGGAAATAGTGTTTCTTGTTCTAAACAATTAATTGAAGATAAAATCTCTTTAGTTGAAGAAGCTAGTCAGCAAGTATTTATCTATTTGGATAAGATTTTAGACGAGAAGAATGACCAAGTTATGAAAGATGCTGCAAATAAACTATTTAATCAAACAGATAAAGAGGTAGTAAAATGAGTAAAAAATCAATTTTAATAATAGATGATGAATCAGAAATTTTAAATCTTTTAAGTAGATTCTTAAGTAGAAATCCAAACTTTTCTATAACAACATATGCAAATCCTGTTAGTGCAATTTCAGATTTTGAAAGAACTAATTATGATTTAGTTCTTCTTGATATTATGATGCCTCAAATGAATGGTTTAGAAGTTTTAGAAAAATTAAAAGCAAAAAAAGAGGATCAAAAAGTTGTTATGATGACAGCATATTCAACTTTAGATAAAGTTTTAAAATCACACAAAGAGGGTGCTACAAACTATGTTATGAAACCATTTTCTTCTCTTGAAGCTTTAGAAAAAAAAGTTATTGAAGTTTTAGAACAGTAATGAGCTATAAAAGCCCAAAATTTATTTTTTTATTTATATTTATAATATTATCTTTTGGGCTTTTTTTTATCTTTGATTTTTATAAAGAAAAAGAGATAAAATTATCATTAGAAAATAATAAAAAAGAGATTCTACATAAATATAGTGAAATTTTTAGAAACTATTTTGAGTTTGGTGAACTCATATATTTTAATGAATTTATAAAAGATAAAAAAATTTTAAATATTTTAAAAAATAGCTCTTTAAATCAAAAGAAATATATATATGAAAGTAGTGTAGATAGCTTTGCTTTTTACTCAAATTTGGGTCTATCAAATTTCAGTTTTTATAATTCTAATAAAGATTTAATTCTAAGTTTCAATGAAAAAAGTAGTATAAAAAAAGAGAATTTATCAAAAAATGATGATTTCTGTTTTGTAAAAAATGATGAAAAGCTTTATTTAGCATTTTTAAAACCAATATTTGATGAAAAACTAAATTTTTTAGGAATTTTAAGTTTAGAATTTTTATTTGATGATTTTATACAAAAACTTCAAAAAGAGTTAAATCTTACTATCTCTTATGAGATTTCTAAAATCTTAGAGGAAAAAGTAAAAAAAGATAAAATTTATATAAATATTTTCACTCTAAAAGATAAATCAAATCTATTTTTATTAGTACAAAATAATAATTCAGGAATAGAGGCAATAAATAAACTATTTTTAGAAATTTTTTGTTTAGCAATACTTTTTTTATCTATTTTAATTTTTGCAATATTTAAAATATTTGATTATAAAACAAAAATGTATATTGAAAAAAAAGATAATGAAGAGTTTTTTACTCATATAGATAAACATATTTTAAGACTAGATACTGATATAAATGGTAATATAGTTTATATTTCAAAAGCTTTTTGTAAAATCTCAGGATATACAGAAGAGGAGATTATTGGGAAAAATGTCTCTATTTTAAGACATCCTGATATGTCAAATACTTTTTATAGAAATCTTTGGAGTGAACTTAGAGAGACAAATTTTTGGCAAGGTGAAGTAAAAAATAAAGATAAATTTGGAAATACATATTGGATAAAAAGTGTAATTTTTCCAAAATATAATTTAAAAAATGAGCTAATTGGATTTAGATCAATACGATTTGATATAACATCTATTAAGCAACTAGAGAAGATAAATAGGCTTTTAAAAGAGGATTTATCAAATAAGTTAAATGAACTAAAACTTAAAGAAAAGACAGATATTGATGTGATAAAAATTGATTTGATGTCAAAAATTGTTGATTCTATGTCTCATTTATGGAAAGAACCAATATCAAAAATATCTTTAGAACTTCAAAAAATAGATAATCAAGAGATAAAAGATTTTGTTTCAAAAGAGCTTTTTTCTCTTTCAAATATGTTAAATGATTTTAAATCTATATTTAAGCACACAGCAGAAAAAACGAATCTTTTAACAGTTTTAGATAGTGTTAAAAAGAGTTTTACTGATGAAATAGATGGAAAAATTCTAAATATAAAGATTGATAAAAATTTAGATATAAATTTAAATATTCCAAAAAATGAGTTAAAAAATATATTAATAAATATTTTAAAAACCCAATTAGAGTGTTTAAAATTATCATCATTTTTTGATGTTAATATTTTTATCTCAGTTTTGAGTGAGTCTTCAGATAATGAGATAATTATAAAGATAGAGGATAATATCAAAAAAGATAAAGTAAATAGTTCTTTTGAAGAACTTTTAAATTCAAAAGATGATAAATTTTTTGATACATCTATTCACTTAGCAAAACTTTTAATAGAGAAAAATAGTGGTCTATTTTGGTATAAGAATAGTATATCAAATACTATTTACTATATAAAGTTAAGAAAAGATTTAATATGAAAATATCTGTTTTTTCAAAAATATTTCTAGTTTTTACTCTTTTCACTTTTGGTTTATTATCTATTCTATTTTTCATTTTTTACAATTTTTACTATTCATATAATATAAATGAGGATAAAAAAAATAGTGAATTTATAATTAATGAACAAGAAAAACTATTTAGAACTTTTATAAAAAAATATGATGAAAAGATAGTTTTAATAGAAAATATTATCTCAAATTTTAAAAGTGAAGATGAAATTGTAAGATTTATTAAAGATGTAATTTTTGAAGATAAAACTATTCTAAGTTTTAAAATAGTTGATTTAAATGCTAAAGAGAGTTTAAAAATATTAAATAATTCATATCATCAAAGTGAAGTTTTAGAGTATAGTAAACTCAGAAATCTCTTTGCAACAAACTATTTTAAATATATGAGGGCTTTAAATTATAAAGAGCTTTATCACTATTGTTTAAATGATGGTAAAAATAGTATGAATTTTATAATTAGGTCAAAAGATAATTTTTACTCAATAAAGATTAGTTTAGATCAGATTTTTGAAAATATCTTAAATAAATATCCTAAAAAAATATTTATTGCAAATACATATAATGATTATATAAATTCAATTATTCCAAAAGATTTCACTAAAAATGAATATATTATAAAAAAAATAGATATAGAAAAAGATAGTAATTTTACATTTTTAGTTGAATTAAATAAAGAGTTCAGAAATGATTTTGTAAATAATTATATTAAAATTATAAGTAGTTCAACTTTTATACTTTTATCTCTTTTAATATTCTTTTTTTCATTAACCATTTCATATTTATTAAATAAAAGATTAAATTTTAATAAAGCAGAGTTTATAAAAAATGAAAATAATATCTTAGAATTAAATGAAAGAGATAAGATTATAGATAGATATATAATGTCTATGGATATCTATCCAAATAAAGAGATAAAAGATTTAAGTAGCTCTTTAGCATATTTTTTGGGCTTTTCAAAAAATGAGTTAGTTGGTCATGATTATAGTCTATTATTTAAAAAAGATATGGGACAAATTGTAAATTTTGTAAAATCAAAAATAGAATTAAATAGTAAAACTTATATAGTTGAAGAGTTTGAAGGGATAAAAAAAAGTGGAGAGAATTTTTTCTTTAAAGTTTATGTTGAAGGTATTTTCAAAGATTTAAATTTAGATTATTATAGTTTGATATGTGAAGATATAAGTGATAAAAAAAGGGTTGAAAATCTCTATTTAGATTTAAATATTCAAGTAGATGAATATGATGCAATATTTCAAAATGTTGATAGTGGAGTTGCTCTTTTAAATAAAGATGGAAAGTTTTTAAAATTAAATAAAAAACTTTGTGAAATTTTGGGATATGAAAGTAGAGAACTTTTAAATTTAAATAGTGTTGACCTTATAAGTGAAGAGTCTAAAAATGTTTTTCTAAAAATTTTATCAACTCTTGATGATTTAGGAAGTATAAGTAAAATAGAGAGAATATTTATAAAAAAAGATAAGACACCAATTCATTTAGAACTATCTTTAACTCTTATCTCATATACAAATAAGATAGTTTTTGTTTTAAATCAACTTGAAGATAAGATAAAACTTCAAGAGTTAAATATTTCATTAGAACAAAGAATAAAACAAGAGCTTGAAAAAAGTAATGCAAAAGATAAAATACATCTTCAAGAACAGATAAAAAATGCAAAACTAAGCTATATTGGAGCTATGGCAGCTGGAATTGTGCATGAGATTAATACTCCACTTACATATATAAAGGGAAATCTTGAACTTATGCAGTATGATATAAATAATTTGCCAAATGATGAGATAAAAGATAGAATGCTTTATGATAGCAATAAAATAAAAGAAGGAATTATTAGATTAGCAAATATTATTGAATCTATGAGAGAGATGTCAGAAAGCACTAAAGAGATAAAAGAGGTGGTAAATCTTTACTCAACTTTACTTACAGTTCTTACTATGGCTTATAATAAATCAAAACAAATCTCTAAAATATATATAAATGATAAACTTTTCAATATAGATAATATTGATAAAAATGAGTATGTATTTAATAGTAAAGTTCAAAAACAAAGGCTTGAACAAGTTTGGGTTATTATTTTAAATAATGCTTTAGATGAGTTAATAAAAATTGAAGATTATGAAAAAAGATTTATAAATATCTCTATTTTTGAAGAAAATAAAAATATTGTAATTAGATTTAAAGATAATGCAGGTGGAATAGATGAAGATATTATAGATGATATATTTGATCCTTTTGTATCTTCAAAAGAACAAGGTGGAATGGGTGTTGGATTGAATATTGCAAAAAAAATAGTAGATGAACAAAATGGAGAAATTATAGCTTTTAATGAAGATAATGGAGCTGTTTTTGAAATACGATTAAAAAAATATGAAGAAGATTTAGTTTAATCTAATATAATAAGAAAATTTTTTATAAAGAAGATAGATGAGAATAGCATTTATAGGTGATATTGTAGGTCGCCCTGGAAGAAAAATAATTAAAGAGAATTTAAAATCTATAAGAAAAGAGTTTAATATTGATTTTGTAATAGCAAATGGTGAAAATGCAAGTCATGGTTTTGGTCTTACAATTGAAAGTTCTAAAGAGTTATTTTCAAGTGGAATTGATTTAATAACTGGTGGAAATCATAGTTTCGATAAGAAAAAAGATATGAGTGTTTTACTTGAAAATGGAGCTGTTTTAAGACCGCATAACTATCCTGATGGAGTAATTGGAACTGGGCTTAAAATTTGTGATGTAAAAGTTGATTCAGATAGTGAAAAGGTAGAAAAATTAGCAGTTTTAAATCTAATGGGACAATATTCAATGCCAATCGTTGATAATCCATTTAATCTAGCAAAAAAAGTCATTCAAGAATTAAAAGAGAAAAATATAAAAAATATTTTTATAGATTTTCATGGTGAAGCAACAAGTGAGAAAAGAGTAATGCTTATGATGTTTAAAGGAAAAGTTAGTGCAATTTGTGGGACTCATACCCATGTAGGAACTGATGATTTACAAATATATGAAAATACGGCATATTTAAGTGACATTGGCTTAACTGGTTGCTATGATAATGTTATTGGAATGGACTCTTATGCTCCAATACAAAGGGCAACTACAGGTCTTGGAACACATTTTGAAGTTCCAAATTCATGTTTTTCTATTTTACAAATGATGATTGTAGATATCAAAGATGGAGTTGCAATAAATAGTTTTAAGATAAAAAAACTTTGCAATAATAGTGATTTAATAATTACTAAAGCTACCATTTTATAAAAAAGATTAAGAAGATAAGTTTAAAAATTTAAAGCATTTTTAAACTTTTTAAGCTCATTCTCAATACTTGGAACTCTCATAAAATGCTCTCCTATTAAAAAAGCATCTGCTCCAATAGAGTGTAAATTTTTGATAACTTCAACATCACTAACACCAGATTCTGCAACAATAATTTTATTATTTGGAATAATTGGAATTAGTTTTTCACAAAGAGTCATATCCATCTCAAAAGTTTCAAGATTTCTATGATTTATTCCTATAATATCTGCTCCACTTTTAATTGCTTTTTCTAAATCTTCTTTATCATGAATTTCTACTAAAACTTCTAATCCTAAAGTTCTAGCATAAGTATAAAGCTCCTTTAAATCCTTAGTACTTAAAGATTTTGCAATTAAGAGTATAAAATCCGCTCCATAAACTAAAGCTTCTAAAATTTGATATTTATCAAGTATAAAATCTTTTCTTAAAAGTGGAGTTGGAACATATCTTCTTATTTGTGTTAAGTACTCTAAATTTCCTTGAAAATAGTGAGGTTCAGTTAATACAGAAATTGCATTTGCTCCATTTTTACTATATTCACTTGCAATAAAAAGTGGATCAAAATCTGCTTTTATTACACCTTTACTTGGACTTGCTTTTTTAACCTCAGCAATTATTCTTATAGGCTCATCTTTTGTACTTTTTAAATAGCTCTTTACATCTCTTGGCATATATGGATTTGAAGATAAACTTCTCCCCAACATATCAAAAGGAAGCTCTTTTTTTCTTTTTTCTAAATCTTCTAAAGTTCTTCTATTTATCTCATCAAGTATCATTTACACTCCTTTATTTTTTCCCAATGTTGTTTTAATTCTTCATCTTCAAGCCCTACTTCATCAATTATCTTTTTCATAATACTATAAGCTGTTTTACAATTCTTAAGCTTATATTCACCCCACGCTAAAGTATCTAAATATGCTATATTTTCAGCATCTTGTTCAAGTGCTTTTTTTACTAAATCTACACCTTTTTTTATATCTAACTCATAATCTATTAATAAATATGCTAAAAAGTTTTGATAGATATGATTATTTGAACTTTGTAAAACTATTTCTAGTTTTTCTATAACACTAGGAACAATATCTTTTTTATTTGGTGCCATATCAAATTCAACAATAGCAAGCTCTGCTAAAATCTCTTTATCTTGACTCTCTTCATAAAGCTCTTTTAATAAATCTTTAGCCTTTTGTGGTTGATTTGTAGTTCTATAAGCAGCTACTAAAATATCATCTTTCTCTCTATTTTCTTCCCAAAAATCTATAATATGATCTTTTTTTATATATTTCCAAAACAGAGTTTTTGTATTATTTAATTGAAGCTGTGAATCATTATTTCTATAATAAAAAAACATCTCTTTTAAGATATATTCTATTTTTTTCTCATCTTTTAATATCTCATAAAAAGCTATTAGTTGTAAAGATAGATTAAAATCATAATCATATTTTTTCAAATTATCCTCAAGTTTTGAGACTGCTTCTTGTTGTCTATTTAGTTGAAAAAACTCTAAATTTGCAATAGTACTTAAAGTAATAGCATTTGAAGATATGGCAAAAGCTTTAGAGAATATATCATGAGCTTTTTGATACTCTTTTTGTGTTAAATAAATTGTTGCTAAAACATCATAATTTAATTCATTTGGATATAAAGCAACCAATTTTTCTGCATTTTTAGAAGCTTCTTCTACTTTATCAAGCTTTAACTGTGCAAAGCTATAAAGTCTTAATAAAATCTCTTCTTCTTTTATATTAGCTCTTAAATACTTTGCAATTGCAGCTTCAACAAAAACAAAATCTTTTAGTTGAGTTGCTAAAGAGACAGAATTTACTAAATATTCATATTTATTTGTATGCTCAAAAAGCTTAAAATATACATCTCTTGCTTCATAATATACTCTTTCATTTTCCATCTCTAAAGCATACATTATATAAAAATCTTCTAATTCAAATGGTTTTGGTTCCACTTTTTCAAATACTCTATTATTAACTTTAGTATCATAAGATATTTTTTTTGTAACACAAGCTGTAAAAAATAGTGCTATTAAAAAAACAATAGCTAAATTTTTATTATTCCAGGGCATTCTTTATACACCTCATTTTCATTTCTTTTAAAATAATCCCAAAAAGGAAAAGTCCTACATTGAATAGGTCTTGCCTCATATATCATACACTGTTTTTTTTCTAAATTAAAAAAACAACAAGCAAAATTATTTTTATCTAATTTTATCTCTTTTATACTATATTTATACCCTACTTTATAAAGACATTTTTCAATTAAGTCTTCAATAGAGATTTTTAAATATTTTGCCAAAGTATCTATCTCATTTTTACTTATCCAAATATAACCACTATCACCTATACAACAATTTCCTGCACAACTTTCACAAGCTTTAGGATTAAATGCAAAATTATATCCATCTTTTTTTATTAAACTACTCACATTCAACCTTTACACTATGTGTTCCTGCTTCTTTGTAAATATTTTGAACATTTTGTGTAAACTCTTTAACTTCGTCAAAAACAACTAAAGGCTCAAATATTCTAACAAGTGATTTTGAATCTTTTTTTGTATAAACCATAACTAAACTAGCCTCTTTTGAGATATTTGGATAAACAAATTGTAAAGATTCAAGGTTTAATTTAAACTCATTTAAATATAAAATAATTTCATTTAACTGTTTACTATCATAACAGAAAAAAAACTTTCCACCATTTTTCAAAACATCTGAAGCTTTTTTTATAAAATCTCTTAAAGGCAGAGAGTCATTATATCTTGCAATTTTTATATTCTCATTTTCACTTTTTATAACATTACAGTGATAAAAAGGAGGATTTGAAACACAAAAATCAAACTTTTTATCAAAATTAAAATCCAAAAATGAACCTTTGTGCATTATTGAAACAATATTATTTATAGCTGAATTCTTAATTGAAAGGAATTGAAAAATTTCTTGAATTTCTACTTGATTTAAAACTATTTTATGATACTTTTTTGCTAATAATAGCCCTAAAATACCACTTCCACTTCCAATATCCAAAAGTTCGCCATTTATATTTTTATACTTTTCTAAATTTTTACAAATAAAATTAAACAAAAAATGTGTATCACTGTTGTAACAATAACCATTTTGTGGTTGATATAGTACCAAAAAGCTTCCTTTTTTAAAATCCCTTGATTATATCCAAATTATTTATATTTTTCTTTTAATAATATAAGCAAAGATATTGTACTATTACTAGCATAAATTATAAAATTTATAAATTTTAATTATATTTAATGAAGGTAAATTATGTCAAATATTGAGGCTCCTTTAAAAACACCTGTATGGGTTGATGAAAGTAGATGTAAAGCATGTGATAGATGTGTATCTGTTTGTCCTGCTGGAGTACTAGGGATGAGACAAGATATTCACTCAACTTTAGGTTCTATGGCTACAGTTGTTCATCCTGATGCTTGTATTGGGTGTAATGACTGTGAACTATCTTGCCCTGATTTTGCAATTTTTGTAGCAGATAAAAAAGAGTTTAAGTTCGCAAAATTAAGTGAAGATGCAAAACAAAGACAAGAAAAAATTATAAAAAATAGTTATAAAATATTAGATGAAGATAAGAAGGTTTGATTATGTCAAGAGAATTAATATCAACAGGAAATGAATTAGCAGCTTTAGCAGCAGTTGATTCAAAATGTGAATTTTTTGGAGGATATCCTATTACTCCTTCAAGTGAAATAATGCACTCATTATCATCAAAACTACCTGCAATTGGTGGAGTTTGTATTCAAATGGAAGATGAAATAGCAGGAATTTGTTCTGCTTTAGGAGCTGCTATGAGTGGTAAAAGATCAATGACAGCATCTTCTGGTCCTGGAATTTCACTAAAATCTGAAAATTTAGGACTTGGATATATTGCTGAAGTCCCTTTAGTTGTTATAAATGTAATGAGAGGAGGACCTTCAACTGGACTTCCTACAAGAGTGGCACAAGGTGATATTTTACAAGCAAAAAATCCAACTCATGGAGATGTAAAATCTATTACTTTAATGCCTGGAAATTTAACAGAGTGTTATAGTGAAGTTGTACGAGCTTTTAATCTAGCAGATAGATTTATGCAACCAGTTTTTGTTTTACTTGATGAAACTATTGGTCATATGGCTGGAAAAGTTACTCTTCCAGATTTAAAAGAGATAGAAGAAAACATAATCTTGCGAAAAAGATTTAATGGTGATAAAAAAGATTATCTCCCTTATGGTGTAAAAGATGATGAACCAGCGGTTTTAAATCCTATGTTTGAGGGATTTAGATATCACTTTACAGGGCTTCATCACGGACCAACTGGTCATCCAACAGAAGATGGAGTTGTTTGTGATGCTTTAATGAAAAGATTATTTAAAAAAGTTGAAGCTCATACAGATGAACTAGAATTAAATGAAGAGTATATGTTAGATGATGCAGATATTTTAATAATTGCTTATGGTTCAGTATCACTAGGTGCTAAAGAGGCTATAAACCGTCTTCGAAAAGAGGGAATAAAAGCTGGAATGTTTAGACCAAAAACTATTTGGCCAAGCCCTGAAAAAAGAATAAAAGAGCTTGTAAACAGATTTGATAAAGTTTTAGTTGCTGAACTTAATATGGGACAATATACTCAAGAGATACAAAGAGTTAGTGGAAGATTAAACTTTGATACACTTTTAAAAGCAAATGGAAGACCACTTTCACCACTTGAAATAATAGAAAAAGTAAAAGGAATGTAATATGGCTTTTAACTATGATGAATATTTAAGAACAGATAAAATGCCAACTTTATGGTGTTGGGGATGTGGTGATGGAGTTATATTAAAAGCATTAATTAGAGCTATTGATAAACTTGGTTGGAATATGGATGATGTTTGTGTTGTTTCTGGGATTGGGTGTTCTGGAAGATTTAGTTCATATATAAATTGTAATACTGTTCACACAACACATGGAAGAACTTTGGCTTATGCAACTGGTATAAAACTTGCAAATCCAAACAAAAAAGTAATAGTTGTTGGTGGAGATGGAGATGGATTAGCTATTGGTGGAAATCATACAATTCATGCAAGTAGAAGAAATATTGATTTAACATATATTTTAATTAATAACTTTATTTATGGTCTTACAAACTCTCAAACAAGTCCAACAACTCCAAAGGGAATGTGGACAGCAACAATGGAGAGAGGAAATATTGACCCAACATTTGACTCTTGTAAATTAGTTGAAGCTGCTGGTGCTTCTTTTGTTGCAAGAGAGACTATGATTGATCCAAAAAAGCTTGAAAAAACTTTAGTAAAAGCTCTTGAGCATAAAGGTTTTTCATATTTAGAGGTATTTTCTAATTGCCATGTAAATTTAGGAAGAAAAAACAAAATGGCAAGTGCAACAGCAAATTTAGAGTGGATAGACTCAATTTCTCTAGCAAAAACTAAGTTTGATATGCTTGAAGATAGTGAGAAAGATGGAAAATTCCCAACTGGAGTTTTAAAACAAGATTTAGAAGCACTTGAATATTGTGAAGCTTATGAAAAAGTAAAAGAGGCTCACAAAAATAAAACTATGGTTGAGTTATAAGGAGCAAATATGTCACAAAATCGAACTTTAATGAGATTTACAGGGGTTGGTGGTCAAGGTGTACTTCTAGCTGGTGAAATTTTTGCTGCTGCAAAGATTAACAATGGTGGATTTGGTCTAAAAACAGCAACTTATACTTCACAAGTTCGTGGTGGTCCAACTGTTGTTGATATAACTTTACAAGATGAAGAGATAATCTACCCTTATGCAAATGATGGTGAGATAGATTTTATGCTTTCTGTTGCTCAAATCTCTTTTGATCTATTTAAAAATGGAGTAAAAAATGGTGCAACAATAGTAGTTGAACCAAACTTAGTAAGACCAAGCAATGAAGATAAAAATAGATGGAATATTATTGAAATCCCTATTATTACAATAGCAAAAGAGGAAGTAGGAAATGTAATTACTCAATCTATTTTAGCTTTAGCAATAGCAAACTATTTTACAGGAGAAACAATTCCAAAAGAGGTTTTAAGAAGTACAATGCTTTCAAAAATCCCTGCAAAACTTCACGATATGAATAATAAAGCTTATGATTTAGGTTATAAATATGCCAAAGAGGCTGATAATAGATAAGCTAAAATTAGGGTTTCCCCTAATTTTAAAGAGCATTATTTAAAATCTTCTCTAAATCATCTTTTGAAATCTCTTCTTGAAATGATAAATTTTTAATAATTTCAGATATATTCTTTTCATCTAAATCAAACTGTTTTAATCTTGTAGGAGTTCCTATTTTATTAAACCAATTTTCTAAAGCAACTATGCCTTCAATTGCACTATTTTTTCCAAAAACCTCTTTTGCAAATCTTATAAATTGTACCTCATTATTTTTATAATACCACTTCATCCAAGCTGGCATTACAACAGATAATCCTGCACCATGAGGTACATTATAAAGTGCTGAAAGTGAATGTTCTATCATATGATTTGGAAAAGAAAAACCAGCTGTTCCAACCGTTGTTGTTCCATTTAGTGCATTTGTTGCAGCCCAAGCAAACTCTCCTCTTGCACTATAATCATCTGGATTTTCTATTAAAATCTCTGTTGTTCTTATAACTGTTTTTATAATATTTTCTACAT
The DNA here is from genome assembly GCF_013201705.1 of Aliarcobacter faecis. Classification (NCBI taxonomy): domain Bacteria; kingdom Pseudomonadati; phylum Campylobacterota; class Epsilonproteobacteria; order Campylobacterales; family Arcobacteraceae; genus Aliarcobacter; species Aliarcobacter faecis. The sequence continues at coordinate 1,459,119 of NZ_CP053837.1, forward strand.
AACCACTATTATATTGTGATTGAATTTTTGCAGTAAAATATCCTTCAATACAGTGAGCTATAATATCTGAAGCTGAATAAACTAAATAATCCTTTGAAACACTCTTTTGAAGTTCTGGATTTATAACTGATATTTTTGGATAAATAAGTGGTGACCAAATATTAAACTTTTGTTTTGTTTTCTCATTTGTTATAACAGCATAACCATTCATCTCACTTCCTGTTGCTGCTAGAGTTATAATATCAAAAATAGGTAATGCCTTTGTAATTTGCTCTTTACCTAAAAAGAAATCCCAAATTTCACACTCACTTAAACTTCCAACAGCGATTGTCTTTGAACTATCAAGCACTGAACCACCACCAACACTTAAAATAGCTTCAACTTTTTGCTCTTTTGCCATTTTTATAGCTTCTCTTACAGTTTTTATAATTGGGTTACTTATAACTCCACCAAAGCTTACAAACTCTATACTATTCTCTTTTAAACTCTTCTCAACTGTATCAAAAAGCCCATCTTTTTTTATTCGTTCACTTCCATAAACTAGCAAAACTTTTTTTACACCAAACTCACTTATATATTTTCCTATATTTTTCTCTTTATCTTTTCCAAACTCAACTCTTGTTGGATTATAAAAACTAAAATTTTCCATAAATACTCCTTTTTTTATCTCTAATATTATAAACAAATATTTTTATTTTTAGTTGCAAAATACTTTATTTTGTTTGCCTAATACTTCAAATTTCTAAATTTTACCTAAACTTTACACAACTTTAAAATATACTACACTCACAATGTTTTGTTTTAGCATATTTAGAAGTTTTTTATAAAGTCAAATCTTCAATAAGCCTACTTCTTCTATACTCTGCTCTTGTAATATATGCCATAAGCGAACATAAAAAAAGTATCAAAGCACTAAATAAAAATGTCGCAACAAATCCAAGAATATCATATAAAATCCCACCAAAGAATGCTCCAATAGTAATAGCAAGTTGAATAACTGCAACCATCAAACCACCACCAGCTTCAACCTCATCACCAATTAAAGTCTTACTCAACCAAGTCCACCAAACAGTTGGCAAAGAAGTTCCTAAAAATCCCCATAAAAACATCAAAACTAACATATTTAAAAATGAGTGATTAATAAAAATAAATAAAAGTGCAACAACCATCATCAAAAATGGAAAAAGTATCAGCAACAAATATAGAGTTCTTTTTAGTAGATTTCCCACTATCATATTACCTATAAGCCCAGCTATTCCCATCGTAAAAAGTAGTATTGTAAGCTGTTGGTAGTTTACATTTATAACTGTTTCTAAATATGGACGAATATATGAAAATAGTGCAAATTGCCCCATAAAAAGAAAGATTATCGCTAAAATCCCCATAGAAACTATCTTTTTTTTCAAAACTTTAAAGGCACTAAAAACATTTGATTTACGGCTTGTTTTCTCTTGTATTGGCAAATTTGGTAGAGCTTTATATTGCCAAATAAAAGTAATTATTGCAAAAGGAACAATGATAAAAAATGCACCTCTCCAGCCAATAACTCCACCTAAATAACTTCCCAATGGAGCTGCTAACATCGTTGCTAGTGCATTTCCACCATTCATCAAAGCCAAAGCTTTTGGAACTTCTTTTTCATTTACAATTTTTAGTATAACTGCTGTTTGCATACTCCAAAATCCACCAACACTTATACCTAAAATAGCTCTTCCAAGTAGTAAAATAGTTTGGTTTGGAGCAAAAGTTACAATAAGCCCAGAAATAAGCATAAAAAATACAAAAAGTAAAATAGCTTTTTTCCTATTCATATTTCCTATTATTGAACCTAAAAATAGACTTGTAAAAAAGGCAAAAATCCCTGATATTGAGATACTTTGCCCTGCTTGTCCTGTTGTGATACTTAAATCATTACTCATCAAAGTTAAAAAAGCTACTGGCATAAACTCACTAGCAATTAAAACAAAAGCACATAAAGCCATACCCCAAACTGCACTCCAAAGAGATTTTTTATCTGTACTATTTATATTTGTTTGCATTTTACTCTTTTACTTTAAATTTTTTGAAAAAAACTCTACTATTTTATCAAATGGAATTTTGTCCATTTTGTCATATAAATCTGTATGAACTGCATCTGCAACGATGATAAGCTCTTTTGGTTCTTTTGCATTTTCAAAAGCTGTTTGGCTAAAATATCTTGAATGTGCTTTTTCTCCTGCGATGATAAGTATAGGTCTTGGCGAAATTTCATCAATATAAGTTAGGATTTTAGAATTTAAAAATGGTAGTGGAGTTGTCATCGTCCAAGCATTACCTGAATTTACAGAACGCTTATGATAACCTCTTGGTGTCATATAATAATCGGCATATTCAACTAAAAACTGTGCTTCTCCACCTGCTAGTTTATTATATGGTAGTTGATATGCTGGTTTACCATTTTCAACATCTTTCCATCTTTGTTCAGCTAATTGGTTTAAAAATGCTTCTTTTTGTTCAAAAGTTGTAGAGTCATTATAACCTTTTGTCATCACTCTTGTCATATCATACATTACAGTTGTTGCAACTGCTTTTATTCTTTTATCAACAGAAGCTGCATTAAGTGCAAATCCACCCCAACCACAAATACCAATAATTCCGATTTTTTCACGATTTACATTTTTTTGTAAACCAAGAAAATCAACTGCTGCACTAAAATCTTCTGTGCTAATCTCAGGTGAAGCAAGATTACGAGATTCACCAGAACTTTCTCCTGTATAAGATGGGTCAAAAGCTAAAGTTATAAATCCTCTTTCTGCCATAGTTTGTGCATAAAGACCAGATGATTGCTCTTTTACTGCACCAAATGGACCACCAATAGCCAAAGCTGATAGCTTTTTATTTTCAATATTTTTAGGTACATATAAATCAGCTACTATTTTGATACCATATCTATTTGTAAAACTTACTTTTTTATGCTCTACATTGTTGCTTTTAGGAAAAGTTTTATCCCAAATATCACTTATTTTTTTATCAGCTTTACTATCATTTGAAAAAGCCATAGTACTTGCTCCTACTAATATTGTTGTTGCTACTGCACTTTTTTTCAAAAATTCTCTTCTTTCATTATTTTGTTTCATTTTTAATCCTTTATTTAATCTTTTGTTATTTCAATAGTTCCAAATAGATTTGGAATATCCTCTTTTCCACTCTCTACACTTCCTAACTCAAAAAGTCCACTTCCTGTTCCAAAATCTTTATAAAACATAACAACATTTCCCCAAGGAGCATAATATGCTAAAGTTCCATTTTTAGCATTTGACATAGGTGTATTTGATGTTGAAAGTTTATTTGGTGGATAAAATATCTTCTCATTTGTACTATAATTTTCAACTTTTATTTTTAGTGGAAGTTGTGAATATAGCTCTTTTGAGGCTGTTGAGTTGTTTAGTTTAAAAACTACTGTATTGTTATTTGCTTTTACATATATTTTCATATCATTACTCCCATATAAATTTGAAAAAGCTAAAATAATTGCTATAAATATTGCTCTTTTCATAAAGTTTTCCTTTTAAAATTTTATTCTTTTGCACCATTGTACTCATCATCACTTACTTTTTTTGTAGTAAAATTTGCTAAACCATTTTGAGTATTTGGCAAGATATACATCTGTGTTACACTGCTATGTTTTGAAGCACCATGCCAATGCAGTACATTTGGTGGACATTTTACAACATCACCTTTTTTCATTATTTCGATTTTTTTACCCTCTATTTGATGATAACCAACTCCGTCTAAAACGATAATAATCTGCCCACTTGGATGAGAGTGCCAAACATTTCTTGCTCCTGCTTCAAACTTTTCAACTCCAACTGCTGTTGTGTAAATATCATCTTCTTCTACTATCTTATTGTGATAAGATTTTCCAGTTATAATATCTTGTGATAACAACTCCCCCTTTTCAAAAATATCTTCATTTTTTTGATGATAACTACAAGCTGTAAATATAAAAGCTATACCTATGAAAAAAAGTTTTGGTAAATATTTGAATATATTTTTTTGCATTTTTTTTCCTTTTTAAATTTTTACTTATTATAGACCAAAAAGAAATCTTACGACAATTCAATCCTGCAAAAAAAGTGTGAAATTCTACAAATTTTGAGTTTTTAGATAGTTTGCATGTTTTTTGGGACTCATTTTATACATTTTTGAATAATCCTTACTAAATTGGCTAACACTTTCATATCCAACCATAATAGAAGTTGTCAAAACATCGATATTTTGCAAAGACAAAAGCATTTTTGCTTCTTGAAGTCTTAAGTTTTTTTGAAACTGTATTGGTGTCATTTGTGTAACAATTTTAAAATTATTGTACAAAGATGACTCACTTATTCCAACTTCATCTGCTAGTTCTTTTATATTTAATTTATCTGTAAAATTCTCTTTTATTTTAGAAATTACTTGCACTATTTTGTTTGAAATAGTGCTTTGCATAGAAAATTTACTTAAAAAATTTCCAGCTTTATCGTTTATCAAAATAAATAAAAGCTCTTTTATAATCAAAGATGAAAGATAGTCTATTTCTTCTTTTGGTTTATCCAAAAGCATAATAAGTCGATAAATTGCATCAAATAATCTTTCGTTTAATTCATCAAAAAATAGCCCTTTTTCTACTTTTTTATTTTGCTTAAAGTTTGTGGGATTTGTGTTTTTCAAAACTTCATAAATATCTTCAAGTTTAAAATCAATTTTGTATGAAAGATAAGGTTTTTCTTCACTAGCTTCGATTATTTGCACTTTTGCAGGAAGATGAGTAGATGAAAGCAAGTATTCATTTTGCTCATAAGTATAAAGATTGTTTCCAAATCCAACTGCTTTTTTACCTTGCAAAATTGAACAAAAAGATGGTTCATACTGGATATTTGAATTTTGAGTTTTTTTCTTTTCTAAATAAAAAGTCAAACTAGGAATTTGTGTCTTTATTTCGCCATTTTTTTGCCCATATTTTTTATATACAAATTCTAAAATCTGTAATCTTTGTTTTTCCATACTCATAAATTTGCCTTTTAAACCTTTATTTAAAAATAGCTTGATTCTACAATAAATTAATCTTTTTAAAAAGCAATATTCTACAAAAAAAGTGTGAAATACTCCAAATTCTAAATATTTATATATTTAGAAATCCTTATATAAATCATAATTTTGTATAATAGAAACTATTTAAAAGGAATATATTATGAAATACAATTTTGACAAAATTATAAATAGAAAAAATACAAATAGCTCAAAATGGGATACAACAAAAGATGGTGTTTTACCTATGTGGGTAGCAGATATGGATTTTGAAGTAGCTCCAGTAATAGTTGAAAATATTATAAAAAAAGCCCAACATTCAGTTTTTGGATATAGCATAATTCCAAAAGAGTATTATGAAGCCGAAATAAACTGGTGGAAAAAAAGGTATGACTTTATCATTAAAAAAGAGTGGATTGAGCCAACTATAGGGGTAATACCATCTTTAAGTTCAATAATTCAAACCTTTTGTAAAAAAGATGATAAAGTTTTAATACAATCTCCTGTTTATCACTATTTTAATATCACTATAGAAAGAAATGATATTGAAATTGTAACAAATAATTTAATCTATGAAAATAACTCCTATAAAATAGACTTTGAAGATTTTGAGAAAAAAGTAAAAGATGAAAAAGTAAAGCTTTTTATATTATGTAACCCTCACAATCCAGTAGGAAGAGTTTGGGGTAAAAATGAACTACAAAAAATGGGAGAGATTTGTATAAAAAATGGAGTACTTATAGTAAGTGATGAGATACATAGAGATTTAGTTTTTAAAGGTTTTTCCCACACTCCATTTGCTTCAATTTCTGAAGAGTTTTTGCAAAACTCTATTACTTGTACTTCTGCTACAAAAACTTTTAATATTGCTGGTTTAAAAGCTTCAAATATTATAGTTGCAAATCAAGATTTAAGAGTAAAACTAAATAGTTTTTTAACTAAAAATGAGATAAAAAGCCTAAACATTTTTGGTATAGACACTACTATTACTGCTTATGAAAATTGTGAAGATTGGTTAGATGAACTTTTAGTCTATCTTGAAAGAAATAGAGATTTTTTAACAGACTTTATAGAAAAAAATATTCCTGAGTTAAAAGTTATAAAAGCTGAAGCCACTTATCTTTTGTGGATTGATATAAAAGAGCTAAATATTGACTCTATAAAGTTTACAAAAAGATTAGAAGAGTTAGGAAAATTAAGAGTTATAGCAGGAGCTACTTTTGGAGAAAATGCAGATAATTTTATAAGAATAAATATTGCTTGTCCTTTTGAAACTTTAAAAGATGGTTTAAATAGATTGAAAGATGGAGTTAATAAGATAAAAGAATGATAGTTTTAGACAATTAATTTATTAATTGTCTAAAACTAATCTATAAGTAAAAAGATTATTTTGAATCTTGCCCTCCACTAAACATTTCACTAATAAGACCTTTATCACTACTTATTTCAGCTTTTATAACTCCAAAAATATGAGTAAAAACAAAAAATAGAAAAAACCAAAAAGAGTAAGCATGAAGCTCTTTTACCAGTTTTAAACTCTCTTTTGTAAGATTCAAATCATCTTTAAAAAACATAATAACACCACTAATACATACATAAAAAGTGATAATGTAAAAAATAAAATGGGTAAAATTAACAATTTTTATATGAGTATTAGTTTTCTCTTTCAATTTAGAAAGTGGATTATTTTCCATATTTATAAAAAAAGCATAAAATCTAAGAATCAATAAAAAAACTAACATGAAACCAAAAATATAGTGCCAATTCCACATAGTTTCTCTTAACATTTTTGCTAAAACAACTGATTTTTCATTACTTATTTCTAATCCAAACTCTAAAAGTTTATTTTTTATTAAAAGAGCATTATTTGTCTTATCAAACCAAGTTTCCCTAAAAATATATGTAAACATAAGTCCAAAAATTGCAATAAAATTAAACCAATGCCAAACTCTTAAATTCAAACTTTTTTTACTATTAAAGTAACCCATTGCATAACCTTTTTTTTAGTATTGAGAAAATCTTACTCCTATTTTATTAAGGAAATATTAATTTTCAATGTATAAAAACTACTAAATCTTTTATCAGCTAACTACTTTTTTCAAAAATATCTTTTAATTCATACTCTTTTTTAAATTCTAAGCAAAAATCTATAAAGATTTGGAAATAAAAATCTACTTCATCTTTATCATACCCAGCAAGTGAAATTACAACCTTTCTCTCATTTCCAATAATTTTTGGTAAAGATGAAAAATCAAGATGATGTGGAATTCTTTTCATACTATCTATCAAATCATTTTCACTACTATTTATAGTGATTGTTTTTCTATATTTTGAGATATTTTTAGGATAGAGTTTATCTAAAGCTTCTATTACCATACTTTGACTCATAGAGGGAAATCCTGGAGTAAAGAAAAATCTATCTTCTAAATAAAATCCTGCTACATTATTTACAATATTTTTAAGAAGTTTTGCATCTAAAGGTAAATATGCCATATTTACTCTATGAGGATAAGCTTCTTTCTTAAACTCTTCTATTATTCTTTGTTTAGCATCTTCATGAAACTCCATATTACCATTTGTAAAAGCTTTTGCTGCTACAACTCTTGTAAAATCATCAGGTGTTGCACCAATTCCACCAAAACAGAACATTACAGAGTTTTCATCAGATTTTATAAGATTAAAAATATTTAATATAAGTTCAGGATCATCTTCAATTATAAAAGAGGCTTTATGCTCCCAACCACGATTTAAAAGTTCTTTATTTAAAAAAGAGAAGTGAGCATCTTTTCTACGCCCATTAAGAATCTCTGTTCCAATAATAACACTATAAAAATTTATCTTTTTATTCATATTTTAATTTACTATATTAAATTTTTGATTGTATAAAACTATCCATATCATCTACAATCTCTTGGATAGCTCTTTCACCATTTATTTTTTTAAGAAGATTTTTTTCTTCATAAAACTCTTGGATATTCTTTAATGGTTCAGTATAAACCTTCATTCTATTATTAAATACTTCAACATTATCATCTGCACCTCTTGAACGTCCTATTACTCTATCTCTTGCAACTTCTTCACTTACAACTACTTCAATACAACTTACAAGTTCTACTTCTTTCTCATTTTTTAAATACTTATCAAGTTCACTCATTTGTTCAATACTTCTTGGATAACCATCAATTATTATCGTATTTGTTGGTGCATTTTTAATAGCAATTAAAATCGTCTCAATAGCAATATCAATAGGAACAATGTTTCCAGCTTTTATAAAAGTATCAATTATTTGTCCTCTTTGGCTTCCACTTGCAACTTCAGCTCTAAACATATCTCCAGTTGAATAGTGTGTAATATTTTCATGTTTTTTTGCTATAAGCTCTGCATCTGTTGTTTTTCCACTTCCAGGAGCACCAATGATTAAAAATAGTTTCTTCATATATAATTTCCTTTTAAATAGTTCCTATTTAAAAGGAACCGTTTCTTTTATTACTACTTTTTAATGGAATTTGTACAAAATTCCTAAAAGTAGCTTGTTCTTTAGAACTCTCTTTGCGAAAACTCTAAAGGGCTTCAAGAATGAAGCTTTAAAATTTAAGGTTTTATTGTATCAAAAATCTTTTAAATTCTTAATCTACAATTTAAAACTTATCTACTATTAAAAGCTTTTTTTATACAATAAACCAAAAAAATTAAGGATAAAATATGAATTTAATGCTATTTGGAGCACCAGGAGCTGGAAAAGGAACTCAAGCAAAGTTCTTAATCGAAAAATACAATATTCCACAAATCTCAACTGGAGATATTTTAAGAGCTGCTATTGTAGATAAAACAGCTATGGGAATGGAAGCAAAAAAATTTATGGATGCTGGGCAACTAGTTCCTGATTCTACTATTATTGGTATTATAAAAGATAGACTTGCAGAATCTGACTGTAGAAATGGTTTTATTCTTGATGGTTTTCCAAGAACTTTAGCACAAGCAGAAGCTTTAAATGAACTTATGGAAAATATGAAAATCAAACTTGATAAAGTAATCTCTTTAAATGTTCCAGATGAATTAATAGTTGGAAGAATAACAGGAAGAAGAGTTTGTTCAAAATGTGGAGCTTCTTTTCATGTAGAGTTTAATCCATCAAAAAAAGAAAATGTATGTGATTATTGTGAAGCAGAATTAATTATAAGAAAAGATGACAATGAGCAAACAGTAAAAAGTAGGCTTGAAGCATACCATACACAAACTTCTCCACTAATTAACTTTTATACTAAGATGAATCTATTTATAGAGCTTGATGGAACAAAAGAGGTAAATGAAGTTACAAAAGATATGATAAAAGCTCTTTTATAAATTTTTAAAAAGTAACCATTTTATGGCTACTTTTTATATTTTAAACTTTTTTTGTAAAATTATCATCTAATTTCTTAATATCTAAAAGCATAGCAACTTTTGACTCTTTAATATCATCTGAATCTTTTATCTCAACTAAACTCTCTATCAAAGTTCCACTCCCTAAAAAGTGATTTTGTATATGCTGAATTGATTTTTCTTCTACTGTACAAATAGTTTCAAGAGAAGTTACTAAAAGACCTACACAATGTTCTACATTATCCTTATCATACTCAACTAATATGATATTTGATAAAGCTTCATCTGTTATCTCTTCATGTATAAAATCTCTTATATCTAAGACTGATATTAGCCTCTCTTTATATAAAACCATACCTTTAAAATGATTTTTCTTATCAATATCTATTGATTTTTCCAACTCCTCAATTCCAATAGACTCTACTACATTTTTTGAATTTACTGCAAGAAGTTTTTTACCTAAATAAAAAGTTGCTAACTCTGTAGTGTTTCCTATAAAATCCTTTTTTTGAGAAGTTATAAATTTTGTTTTAGGTGGAACTAAAATAGTTTCCTCTTCAACTTTTCCAATTAATATAAAAACAAAAGCTAAAACATCATTTTTATACTCTCTATATCCACTAGAACATTTAACTCCAACAGCATAATAACTCCCTCTAAACTCAACAATACGGCTTAATTTTTCTCCAATATTTAATTTAAAAAAATCATCATCTAGTTCTAAATAAGAGTTTACTTCAAAATTTGTACTTGTTGTAGAGATAATTTGTTTATTTTTATCAGTAAAAAAGGCATAAACTCCTTTTTGCCTTACTCCATTGTTATCTTTTGGCAAAATTTCATCAAGCATTGTATAAAACTGTGATGAAGCATCAAAAACCGTAGCAATTCCACCAATAGCACTCTTATTATTTTTTAAAGAAAAAATTGCACTACTATAAATATATGTTGAGTTGTTGTTATAAAGATTAGTTTTCTCAAACTTTGATACGCAATATTTTGAAGTATTATCTAAAAATAGAGTTTTTTCTACCCAATCTTGAGTTAAAATCTTTCCTATAAAAGAGTTATATTTCTCATTTGAAACAGCAATAACAATTCCATTTTTGTCAAATATTATCAAATTTGTATAAACTGTATATAAACTATTTATATAATTTAAACTTTCAGTTACTTTTCCGTCATTAAGCTTATTTTCCAAAACCTCTTTAAAATATGGGTTTAAAGCCCACCATCTACAATCATTTGCTCTTTCATAAAGATTTCTATCCATAATATCAATAGCAAGTGAAGATAAGAACTCACAATCTTTTAATATTGAAGCTATTATTGTTAAATTTAAATTATCTAAAGATGAACTTGCTTTATTTCCTGTAACTCCTATCTCATTTAATAAAGCTCTTGAAAAGGCCCTATTTGTTGAGTTAAATTTACTTTGAATAATATTTCCATTCCAAATAACCCTTATTAAATTATCTTGAATCTTTTTACTATTTTCAAAAACATCTTTTAACTCTTTTGAAAAGTGTTGTTCATTCTTAATCATAGAGTTAACAATTTTATCATCAATACCAAAACCATCATATTTATCACTTAAAAAAGCATACTCAAGTGGTATCATAATATGAGCATACCATTTTGGTCCATAAAAGCCTTGATAACCAGTTGTTTGTGAACTCTTTGCAATATAGTCTCTTCCAGCAAATGATACAATTTTATACTTCTCATTTAAAATAATTGGTAATTTTACATCTAAATTTATATGTGCTTTATCACTACTTGCTATTACATAACCATTTTCATCAAGTATAGTTAGACACTCTTTATTTTTAGGATTTACTAAGTTATTAAAAATAACTTTCATCTCATCTTTAAATCTAAAACAAAGAGCTAAAACTCCTAAATTCTCAATACTATTTTCTTTTGTAACTTTATATGAATATACTAAAGATTGTTTATATTTTGGGATAAAATCGTGGTATTGATAGCTCTCAATATAATCTTCATTTGTATTTAAAACTTTTTGAATAAAAGACAAATCAACTTTTTCTATATCAGTATCTTCATTTAACCTTACAACAACTCTTCCTTTTGTATCAAATAGAACAATATCAAAATATACAGAGTATTTAGAGATATACTCTTTAAATCTTTTTTGAATATTTTGTTTTAAAATTAAACTGTTTTCATCATATTTTGAAACAAAACTCTCTAAAAAAGATCTAATATCATCATCCGTTGCTAAAAATCCAATATCAGCTCTTCTTTCAAAAAGGTTTCTAATAAGTACATCAATAGATACTTGTGATTTAAAATTCATCTCTTGAGTGACTTTTTTAATTTGTTGGATAGATAAATGATTTAGTAGTGTTGAAGTAAGATTTAGAAAATTATCTTTTGTTTTTCCTATATCTATATTAATATCGCCAAGTTGTCCTAGAAGTGATAAAATATCCCAAGAAGAATTTAAAGTTCCTAATTCATCTTTATATCTATCAACATCTTCAATATATTTTATAATTGGGTATAACTCATTTTTTATATTTATACCCTTATAATTTATTGTTTCCTCTTTCATAACAATCTCCTATTAGGGCTATTTTGAGTTGTGTTGAACTTTTATGTTCAAAAAAGTTCATTAAAAAATAATCTTTTATTCTCCTATTTTGTGTATGATTTAAAAAATCTGGCAATTCTATCGAAAAAAAACTTTTATATAGTTTTTATACCTATATTTCAAGAGTAGAGTTTTGTTTTACAAAGCTCATTTTTACGCGTTTTATTATTTAAAGATCTTTTATTATCTATATTATCTGATTATACTATTTGTAAGATTCATCAAATTCATTTGCCAATCTTCACTAAAAATATTATTTTCTATTGCCTTAGCTTTTAAATTTGTAGCTAAAAGATTTGCAAGTTTTTCATCTTTAGAGTAACAATATAAAAGTTTATCTGTATCATTAGCCTCACAAAACTTACTTAAATCTTTAAGTTCACTTGTAGTAAACATTTTTTTATCTTGTTTTATAACTTCCAATCTAAATCTATTTGCAAAATAGTCCCAATAATCTTCTAGGGCATAAAAACTATTGATTTTACTTTTATTTAAGTTTTGTAAAATTGTCAAAAAAACTTCATCAATTTCATTTAAAAAATCCTCATAATTTTTTTTATAAAATTTCATATTTCTTTTATCAACTTGTACAAGAGAGTCAAAAATAGTTTTTGCTATATCTTTTATTGCAAATGGGTCTGTCCAAATATATGGATTTGAGCTTATTTTATCAATATTTAGTGATAAATCAACAACTTCTAAACTATTATTTTTTTGCTTTAAAACTTTTGCATATCTATTTTCTATATCTAAACCAAGATGAAAAAATAGTTTTGAAGTTGATAATCTTTTTAATTCAGAAGATGGGATTTCTACATAATTAGGAGAAAAGCTATGAGTTATCTCTCTTACTTCAACCTCTTGTTTAGCAATTTTCTTAACAAATTGTGTTTCAAGAGGAAAGTATGTAGTTACTTGAATTTTTGCAAATAGAAAAACAGGAAAAATTAGTATAAATATTAAATGCTTCAAAATATTTCGTAACTATTATTAATTTTAAATTTCTGTTTTTCTTACTCTTATATGTAACTCTTTTAGTTGAGCTTCATCAACACTTGATGGAGCTTGAGTTAATAGACATTGAGCTTTTTGAGTTTTAGGGAATGCTATAACATCTCTTATAGAATCAGTTCCAGCTAAAAGCATTATCATTCTATCAAGTCCTAAAGCAAATCCACCATGACTTGGTGCTCCATATTGTAAAGCATCAAGTAAGAAACCAAATTTTTCTTTAGCTTCATCTTGCCCTATTCCCATAAGTTTAAATACTTTAGATTGAATTTCTTCTTTATGAATTCTTATGCTTCCACCACCTAATTCTGTTCCATTTAAAACAATATCGTAAGCAATTGATTCAATATCTTCTAAATCATCTTTGTTTAAATCTTTTGGCATTGTAAATGGATGGTGAAGTGCTTTTGTTCTTCCATCTTCAACTTCAAACATAGGGAAATCAACAACCCATAAGAACTCATAAGCATCAACTGGTATTATATTCATCTCAGCAGCTAAAAATAGTCTAAATCTTCCCATATAATCCCAAACTGTTTTTTTATCCCCTGCTCCAAAGAATACTACATCACCAACTTCAAGATTTGTAACTTTTACTATCTCTTCTAAATCCTCTTCACTAAAGAATTTAGTTAATGGACCTTTTAATCCATCTTCTTTCATTTGAAAATATCCAAGCCCTTTTGCTCCAAATTTTCTTACATAATCTTCAAAACCTTTCATCTGTCTTTTTGAGAAGATATTATCTCCATTTGGACATCTTAAAGCTTTAATTCTATTTGCTTTTTTATCTTTTGCAATATCAGCAAAAATCTCATTTGAAGATTTTGCAAAAATATCAATAACATCAATTAAAGGCATATCAAATCTTAAATCTGGTTTGTCTGAACCATAACTTTCCATAGCCTCAGAATATCTCATTCTTCTAAAAGTTTTTGGAATATCTTTTCCACATTTTGTAAATATATCATAAATTAATTTTTCAGCAACAGCTATAACATCTTCTTGTGTACAAAAACTCATCTCAACATCTATTTGAGTAAATTCTGGTTGTCTATCTGCTCTTAAATCTTCATCTCTAAAACATTTTGCAATTTGAAAATATCTATCAAATCCTGCAACCATTAAAAGTTGTTTAAATAGTTGTGGAGATTGTGGAAGTGCATAAAACTCTCCAGCATGAACTCTACTTGGAACTAAATAATCTCTTGCCCCTTCTGGAGTTGATTTTGTTAAAATTGGAGTTTCAACATCTAAAAATCCTAACTCATCTAAAGTGTTTCTAGCTTGAATAGTTGCTTTACTTCTTAGTTGAAAAATATCAAATGATTTTCTACTTCTTAGCTCTAAAAATCTATTTCTTAATTTTATCTCATCATTTACTTTCTCATCATTTATATCAAAAGGTATAGCTTTACTTCTATTTTCTATAACAAGATTTTCTAAAATAATCTCTATTTTTCCAGTTTCTAAATTTGGATTTTCTAATCCTTCTCCTCTTGCTCTTACAGTTCCAGTTGCTATTAAAACATATTCATCTCTTACAGTTTCAGCAATAACCAAAGCATCTTTACAATCTTGTGGATCAGCAACAAGTTGAACTAAACCACTTTTATCTCTTAAATCTATAAAAATAATCCCACCGTGGTCTCGTCTGCTATTAACCCAACCAGCTACTGTTACTTTTTGTCCTATTAAATTTTCTCTTACACTACTACAATAATGTGTTCTCAAAATTAATCCTTTTTCCTAAATAATTAGCGATTTTATCTAAAATTTACTTAATCTCAACAAATCCATAAGATGTTGCTTTAAAAAGTCTTGGTGTATAAATGGCTTCATTATTCTCTATTTTTGTAGGAATTAAACTGTTATTTCCATTCAATAAATAGTTTACTCCAACTAAAGTTGAATAATCAACCCATGAAAAATTTAAATCTGCTCCCATTGAATTAATCTCATCTTTTAATCTTTTATCTATATTTGCTATTGAGTTTGCAATAATCAATTTTTTTCTATCCTCATCTTGAGTTAAAGTTAATAAATTTAAATCATAATTTGCTTGTGTACCAAAAATAAAATCTGGATAAATATCACTAGCTCTTAATTGAGATAAAACTAAAGAACTTTTTACAACATCTAAATTTAAATACAGACTTGAACCACTAAGCCCACCAATAAGACCTTTAAAATTCTTTTCACTATTTTTAACTTCTCTTTCAATACCACTAGAAACTACATTATCATAAGCTTTTTTTATATTTCTACTTAAAAAGGTATCTTGATAGAAAAGAACATTATTTCCATTTGAGTAATAACTTAATTTTTTAAGTTGTTCTTCATAAGAGATTGAACCAAAAATTAAATTATCATTATTTTCCAAGCTATCTTTTTTCTCTATTAAAGGAAGATAAACTTTAAAATCAGAATTTACAAATTTATTTAAACTATTTATTGCTCTTGGTGAAAAAAGTGCTATTACATTTGTTACTCCACTATCTTTTAATTTTGAAAAAGTTTTCTCTATATTATTTGTATTTTCATCACTTATTTCAACTACAACTAAATTATACTGAGCATTTTTAAAAGACAAATATCCCGCAACCGTATTTAAAGAGCTTTTTGCATATTTAGATAAATTTGTAGGATAAACAAAAGCTAAATTTACATTAGCCTTTGTTATATCAATATCAGCAAATTTTTCATCTGATTCAAAAACCTCATTTTTACTTCCACTATTATTAATAATTTGCTCTTTAATATCAGTTTCCATAATTTCAACAGGAGTAAACTCTTCTACAACTGTAATTTTATCTTCATCCACTTGTTTTGGAGTAGATTGCTGAACAACTGGGGCTTTTTGTCCTGGCATTTTTAACTGAACAACTTGTTTTTGGTTACAACCTAAAAAAGCAAATGCTACAAAAAGTAAAACTAATAACTGTCTCAATTTAACTCCTCTAAAAATCTTTTTATATTTAACATATCAAAATAAGTCTCTTTTTTAAATGAAGGGTTTCTTAATAAAAAAGTTGGTGAATAAATAGCCATAAAAGCTATATCATTAAACTTTAAAATTTTTCCTCTATTTTGTATAAAATCACTATTTTTTAATAAATACGAGTAAGTTTTTTCCCCTAAAGCAACAATTAGCTTAGGTTTTACTAACTCAATTTGTTTTAATAAATAGTCATTGCAAGAGTCAAAATTTGAATTTGTTGCACCATTTAAAGATTTACATTTTACTAAAGATGTAATGTAAACTTCCTCTTTTTTTATATTTAAAACATTTTCTATCATTTTAGATAAGATTTCACCACTATTTCCAACATAAAAAGATTTTAATTCATCTTCACTTGAAGTTGGTTCATCTTGAATAAACATAATTTGGCTTTTTAAATTTCCAAAACCAAATAAAACATTTTTTCTCGATTTTGATAATTCACATAAATAACAGTTTGCACTTATATTATTTAGCTCAAGTAAACTATTTGGTAAATTCTGATTTTTCATATCAAAACTTCCAATATCAAAATCTTCATGATAGCTATATCCAAATACTTTAAGATTATGTAAATATTTTAAAATTTGATTCTTAACTTTGATTGTCATACGAGATTTTACAAAAAATATACTTTAGTATTATTGATTTAAAAAAAAATTATTAAATAAGGAGAATTCCTTATTTAAATAAGATACTATTTGTATCTGTGAGTAATTCTACCCTTATCTAATGAATAAGGTGTAATTTCTACTTTTACAGTATCGTTTGGTAAAATTTTAATATAGTGCATTCTCATTTTTCCAGAGATATGACATAAAACTATATGTCCATTATCCAATTGAACTCTAAACATTGCATTTGGCAAAGCTTCAACAACTTTTCCATCAACAACAATTACATCATCTTTTGCCACATTAGTTCCTTAATTTTCCGTTTTACTTAAAATAACTGCTCGTCCATCAACAACAGCAACTGTATGCTCATAATGACTCCCTCTTAATCCATCAGCTGAAACAACATCCCAACCATTTTTAAGAATAACAGGGTTTCTATCTTTTTGACAAATCATAGGTTCTATACAAAAAACCATTCCATTTTTTATTTTTGGTCCAGATTTTGTATTTCCATGTTCCAAGTAATTTGGAATTTCAGGATCTTCATGTGGTTTTCTTCCTATACCATGCCCACAAAATCTAACTAGTGGCTGGTATCCTCTAGCAACAATAAAATCTTCAATAGCCTTTGATAACTCTTTAAATCTCATACCATCTTCAATTATATCAATTGCATAATATAATGAATCTTTAGCACAAGCAATTAAATCTTCATCTTTTTTAGAGATTTGTCCAATTGGCATAGTAATAGCACTATCACCATACCAACCATCAACTTCAGTTCCAATATCAAGTCCCAAAATATCTCCATCTTTTAAAACAATGTCCGTAGGAATACCATGAATTATTACTTCATTTAAAGATGTACAAATAGCATTTGGGAATCCATATAAACCTTTAAAAGCAGGTCTTGCTCCTAAATTTCTAATATATTTTTCACCCATAGCATCAACTTCTTTTAAGCTCATTCCTGCTTTTACATTCTCTTCTAGATATTTAAGAGTTTTTGCAACTGCAACATTTGCAATTCTGAGTTTTTCAATCTCTTGCGGTTTTCTAATTGCAATAGACATTTTATAGTCCAACCGCACTTAGAGTTTGATATTTATTCATATACTGTTGAGCCTCAATTTTTTTCATTGTATCAATAGCAACTTGAACAACAATTAAAACAGATACTCCACCAAAATAAAATGGTACACCCATAGTTTTTACAATTAACCAAGGAAGTGTCGAAATTAATCCCATATAAATAGCTCCCCAGAAAGTTAATCTTCCTGCTACACCATTTAAAAATTCAGCAGTACTTGCTCCTGGTCTAACACCTGGAATAAAACCACCTTGTTTTTTTAAGTTTTCACTAATATCTTTTGCATTAAATGTAATTGAAGCATAAAAAAATGCAAAAAACACTACAAATAAAAACATAAAAATATTAAATGTATATGAACTAGGATTTAAATAATCTGCAATTACCATTAAATATTTATTCTGACTTCCTTGCAAAATTGTTGAAGGAAACATTAAAATTGCACTAGCAAAAATAGCAGGAATAACTCCACTTAAATTTACTTTAATAGGAATATAATTCATTACTCTTTTACTTTGATTTTGCATAATAACTTTTCTTGAGTATGAAACAGGAACTCTTCTTTCACCTAACTCAACATAAATAATAGCTCCAACTGTTGCTAAAATAACAACTAAAATACCTATTACTGTTAAGAAATGCATTTGTCCATTATTTACTAAATCAATAGTTCCACCAATAGCACTTGGAATTGCTGAAACGATTCCTGCAAAGATAATTAAAGAAATACCATTTCCTATTCCTCTTTGAGTTATTTGTTCACCTATCCACATTAAAAGCATTGTTCCAGTAAGCATTGAAATAGCTGAAACTGCAATGAATGTATTCATATCAATAGAAATTGCACTTTGTCCATTTTGACCTGTTAAAGAGTTTAAACCAATTGAAACACCAATAGATTGAATAAGAGTAATTACAATTGTTGAGTATCTGATGATTTGCATATATTTTTGCATTCCATCTCTCTCTTTTTTCATTTTACCAAGTGCAGGGAAAGTTGCTGCTAGAAGTTCCATAATAATAGAAGCAGTAATGTAAGGCATAATTCCTAGTGAGATAATACTTAGTCTTTCAACTGCATTACCACTAAACATATTTACAAGACCTAATGCATTATTTGCATTTGAATCAAAAAATTCCTTAACTACATTTATATTAACTCCAGGCACTGGCACATAAGCCAATAACCTGTAAAGCAGAATAAAACCTAATGTAATAAGAATCTTATTTACTAGATCTTTACTCATAATTAATTTCCAGTAGTTGTAACGTTTTCGTCTTTAATCTTAGCGTTTAAATTTTTAGCTGTTGCACCAATAAGTTTTACTTTTACAACAGATTTTGATAATTTATATACAGATTTAATTGTCTCAACTGTAATTTCTGGTAATTCAGCAATTGCAGTTACTTTTTCAACATTAATCGAATATGGTTTAACTACTCTTGATACAAATCCAACTTTAGGAAGTCTTCTAGCTAATGGTTGTTGACCACCTTCAAAACCTCTTTTTACATTATATCCAGATCTAGCTTTTTGACCTTTATTACCTTTTCCAGCAGTTTTACCGTTACCGCTTCCTTGTCCTCTACCTTTTCTTTTAGCATTTTTTGTGCTACCACAAGCTGGTTGTAAATTTTCTAATATCATCTTATTATCCTTTTATTCTTGCAAGAGCTTCAACTGTAGCTTGTACAAGGTTATTTGGATTATTTGAACCTAAAGATTTTGCAATAATATCTTTAACTCCTGAAAGCTCAAGAACAGGTCTTGCAGCTCCTCCTGCAATTAGTCCAGTTCCTTCCGAAGCTGGTTTTAATAATATTTTACTTGCATTATATTTATGTTCAATATCATGTGCTATAGTAGTACCTTTAATAGAAATAGTAACTAAGCTTTTGAATGCATCATCTAATGCTTTTTTAATTGCATCAGGAACCTCTTTTGCTTTACCAGTTCCAAATCCTACTGTTCCGTTTTTATCTCCAACAACAACCAAAGCTGTAAATCTGAATCTTCTTCCACCTTTTACAACTTTTGTTACTCTTCCGATTTTAACGATTGCTTCTTGAAAATCTTCTCTATTTACTGCCATCATTAATCCTTATAATTTAATACCATTTTCTCTTAATGCGTCAGCAAATGCTGCAACAACACCATGATAAAGATACCCGTTTCTATCATAAACAACAGACTCAATTCCAGCTGCTTTTAATTTACTAGCAAACTCAGCTGCAACTTTTACAGCGTTCTCTTTATTACCACTTAAACCCATAGCTTGAGAGCTAACAGCTGCTAAAGTTCTACCTTCAACATCATTGATAGCTTGTGCACTAATGTATTTGTTTGATTTAAAAATTGATACTCTTGGTTTTTCATTTGTACCAAAAATACTAGCTCTAACTCTTTTTTTTCTTTTAATTCTTAAAGCAACTTTTTTTGCTAAATCTTTTACTCTACTCATAGTTACACCTTACTTCTTAGCAGTTTTTCCGGCTTTTCTAATGATTTTCTCATCAGTATACTTAACACCTTTACCTTTGTATGGTTCTGGTTTTCTAAAGCCTCTAATAATTGCAGCAGCTTGCCCAACTTGTTGTTTATCTGCACCTTTAACAGTTATGATATTTTTCTCAACTGAAATTTCTAAACCTTTTTGAATTTCAAAGTTAATTGGATGAGAGTAACCTAAGATTAACTCTAAAACATCACCTTTTACAGCTGCTTTATATCCAACTCCATTGATTTCTAATGTTTTTGTAAAACCTTCATGTAAACCATTAATAGCGTTTGCTGTTAAGGCTCTATAAGTTCCCCAAAAGGCTGCTGATTCTTTTGTTTCACCAATTTTAGTTAAAACAACTTGACCATTTGCAACTTCAACACCAACTCTTCCATGAGTTTCAACAGTAGAAACATTGTTTCCTTTTTTAACACTAATTAGTGTTCCATTTACTGTTACTTCAATTCCAGTAGGAATTGTGATAGGTTTTTTACCAATTCTTGACATTACACTCTCCTACCATACAGTACAAAGTACTTCTCCACCAACATTGGCAGCAAATGCTTCATCATTTGCGATAATACCTTTGTTAGTTGAAAGAATAATAGTACCGTACCCATTTTTAAAGTTTTTAATTTCAGAAGCTGGTTTATAAACTCTTCTTCCTGGTTTAGAAACTCTTACAATTTCGTTAATTGCTGATTTTTCTTTATCATCATATTTTAATTCAACTTGAATTGTTTTTTTATTATTTTGTCCATCTATAACTTTGAATCCAGCAATATACTCTTTTTGTAGTAAAACATTTAAAACACCTACCACAGTATTTGAGTGTAATAATGTTGCAACTTCTAATCTTCTCATTGCAGCATTTCTAATTCTAGTTAAAGCATCTGCGATTAAATCATTCATCATAGCTTTTTTCTCCTACCAACTAGCTTTTCTAACACCAGGTAATAAACCTTCGTTAGCCATTTTTCTTAAACAAACTCTACATAAACCAAAATCTCTATAAACAGAGTGAGGTCTTCCACAAACAGAACATCTTGTATATGCTCTTACAGCAAATTTAGGTGTTCTTTGTTGTTTAGCGATCATAGATTTCTTTGCCATTACGCTCTTCCTTTTGTAAATGGAATTCCAATTAATTCTAACAATCTATATGATTCTGCATCACTTGTTGCAGAAGTTGCTATTGAAATATTCATTCCATGTGTTTTAATGATGTTATCATAAACTACTTCTGGGAACATTAATTGCTCATCAAGACCAAAGTTAAAGTTTCCTCTACCATCAAATCCATTTCTATTTAAACCTCTAAAGTCTTTTACTCTTGGTAATGCAACATTACATAATTTGTCTAAGAAGTGATACATATTTTCACCTCTTAATGTAACTTTAATACCAACAGGCATTCCTTCTCTTACTTTAAATCCAGCAACAGATTTTTTTGCAATAACTTTAACTGCTCTTTGACCAGCTATTAAAGAGATTGTATCTTGCATATTTTGGATTAATTTAGCGTCTTTCATCGCTTCACCAGCACCAACAGAGATAACAACTTTATCAATTTTAGCTGTTAAAGTTTTATTTTTTGCAAACTCTGCCTCAAGTACAGGTTTAATCTCAGCTTTATATTTTTCTAATAATCTTGATGCCATTTCTTACCCTTCTACTTTTGCCACATTTGAAATATCAATTGGCATCTCTTTATTTATAAATCCACCATCTGGATTTTTTTCTTGATCAGGCTTAACAGTTTTTTTAGCAACTTTACAATCTTTAACGATTACTTTGTTCTCTTTTGGTAATACTTTTAGAACTTCTCCAGTTTTACCTTTGTCATCACCAGTGATAATTTTAACTGTATCACCTTTTTTAATTTTTAATTTAATAGCCATTATAGTACCTCCGGTGCAAGTGAAACGATTTTCATAAATCCTGAATATCTAACTTCTCTGGCAACTGGTCCAAAAATTCTTGTTCCAACAGGCTCTCTTTTAGCATCTAAAATAACAGCTGCATTGTCATCAAATCTAATTAATGAACCATTTTCTCTTTGAACTTCTTTATGAGTTCTTACAATTACAGCTTTAACAACTTGACCTTTTTTAATTTTTCCAGTTGGAAGAGCTTTTTTAACAGAAGCAACAATAACATCACCAACAGTTGCATATCTTCTTTTAGAACCACCTAAAACTTTGATACACATAATCTCTTTAGCACCTGTGTTATCTGCTACATTTAATCTTGTAAAACTTTGAATCATTATTTAACTCCTGTAGCAAGGATTGTCTTTAATCTAAAAGATTTAGTTTTTGACAATGGTCTACATTCAACTGCAACTACAGTGTCTCCAACATTTAATTCATTTTTTTCATCATGAATTAAATATTTTTTAAATCTTTTTACAGTTTTGTGATACTTTGGGTGTAAAACTGATCTTGTAACTAAAACAGAAGCTGTTTTATCACCTGATCTTTTTACTACTACACCTTGAATCTCTCTTTTATGTGTCATACTAGATCCTTAGTTAGCTTTTGAAGCTGTAATAGCTGTCTGAATTCTAGCAATATCTTTTTTTGCTGTTCTTAGTTCAGAAGTATTAGTCAACTGCATAGTTTTTAGCTTAGCTTTTAATTCAAAAAGAAGCACCTTTTTCTCTTTTAATAGTACTTGTAATTCATTCAAGTTTTTATCTTTTAAATCAGTATAGTTCATTTTCGCTATCTCTTGTTACAATTTTAGTTTTAAAAGGTAATTTGTGCATAGCTAAAGCTAAAGCTTCTCTTGCTAACTCTTCACCAACACCTGCCATTTCAAAACAAATTCTTCCTGGCTTAATGTTCATTACCCATTTATCAACTGAACCTTTACCTTTACCCATTCTTGTTTCTAATGGTTTTGCAGTAAGTGGTTTATCAGGGAATACCATAATCCAAACTTTCGCTTGTCTTTTAACTTTTCTAGTCATTGCAATTCTTGATGCTTCAATTTGTCTTGAATCAATTCTACCATGCTCTAGAGCTTTAATTCCGAAATCTCCGTAAGCTAAAGAGTTACCTCTATGAGCTTGACCTCTATTTCGGCCTTTCATCATTTTTCTAAATTTTGTTCTTTTAGGAATTAACATGATTATTTACCTCTTTTCTTAGCAGGTCTTCTTTTTGGTCTAGCTTCACTTGTTTCAGCTTTTTCAGTTGGAATTCCTTTAGCTAATACTTCGCCTTTGAAAATCCATACTTTAATACCAATACAACCATAAGTTGTGTGAGCTTCAGCAAAACCATAATCAATTCTTGCTCTTAATGTATGTAATGGAACTCTTCCTTCTAAATACCACTCAGTTCTAGCCATTTCAGCTCCACCAAGTCTTCCAGAAACAGATACTTTAATACCTTTTGCTCCACCTTTTAATGCATTTTGCATAACTCTTTTCATTGCTCTTCTAAATGCAACTCTTCTTTCTAATTGTTGAGCAACATTTTCAGCAGATAATTGAGCAGAAGTTTGAGGTTTTCTCTCTTCTTTAATATTAACTGCTATCTCTTTACCTACAAGTTTAGATAAAGAATCTTTTAGTTTTTCAACATCTGCACCTTTTTTACCAATGATAATTCCAGGTCTTGCAGCAACAACTGTAACTCTTACTTTTTTAGCAGTTCTTTCGATAACTGTTTGAGCAATTCCAGCATAATATAACTCTTTTTTAACAAATTTTCTAATTTTGTCATCTTCAGCTACATTTGCAGGCATTGTTTCAAATTTAGGGAACCATCTTGAATCCCAGTTTCTATTAATTCCTAATCTTAAACCTATTGGATTAACTTTTTGACCCATTATTTGTCTCCTTTTGTAGAAGCAGCTACTTCAATCATAATATGTGCAGTTGGTTTATGCTTTGGTGACGCTGAACCTCTTGCTCTTGGAGTAAATCTTTTTAAAACTGGTCCTTTATCAACTCTAGCTGATGTAATAACCGCATCAACAGGATCTAAACCAGAATTTGCAACAGCTGAAGCTATAACTTTTGAGATAATTCCAGCAGCTTTGTTTGGAGTAAATTGTAAAGATGCAATTGCATACTCTGCATTCATTCCTTGAACTTCTCTAGCAATAAGTCTTGCTTTAATTGGAGAAACTCTAATAAATTTTAATATTGCTCTTGCCATCATTACGCCTTTCTTTGAACAGAACCTTTGTGGCCCTTAAATGTTCTAGTTGGTGCAAACTCACCTAATTTATATCCAACATGGTTCTCTGTAATTAATACAGGAACAAAGTTTCTTCCATTATGTACATTAAATGTTAATCCAATCATATCTGGTAATACTGTAGATCTTCTTGACCAAGTTTTAATTGGTTTTTTATCTTTTGCAGCATTTGCACTTACTACTTTTTTTAATAAGTGTGCATCTATAAATGGACCTTTTTTTATTGATCTTGCCATTTTATACCCTTATTTCTTTCTTCTTGAAATGATTAGTTTATCACTAGCTTTTTTCTTTCTAGTTTTATAACCTTTAGTTGGCATACCCCATGGAGTAACAGGATGTCTTCCAGAGTTAGTTTTACCTTCCCCTCCACCGTGTGGGTGATCAATAGGGTTCATAGCAGATCCTCTTGTTTGAGGTCTAATACCTAGGTGTCTACTTCTACCAGCTTTTCCAACTACCATATTTATATAATCTCCGTTTCCAACTACACCAATAGTAGCCATACAAACACCAAGAATTTTTCTCATCTCACCTGATGGTAATCTTAAGATAACATATTTATCTTCTCTACCCATAATTTGAGCATAACCACCAGCAGATCTAGCAAATTGTGCACCTTTTCCTGGTTTTAATTCAATATTATGAACCATTGTACCAACTGGAATATTTGCTAATTGCATTGCATTTCCTGGTAAAATATCAAGTCCTGAAATAGCAGATTGTACTTTATCACCAACTTTTAAACCAGCAGGTTGAATAATATATCTTTTATCTCCATCAACATATGATACTAAAGAGATTCTACAATTTCTATATGGATCGTATTCAACAGTTGCGATAGTACCTTCAATACCAAATTTATCTCTTTTAAAATCGATAATTCTATATAATTTTTTAGCACCTGCTTCTTTGTGTCTTGAAGTAATTCTTCCGTTATTATTTCTACCAGCTGCAGCTTTTACTCTTACAAGTAAAGATCTAACTGTTGGTTTTGAAGTAATATCAGAGCTATCGATAACTGACATAAATCTTCTAGCAGGAGTTATTGGTCTAAATTTTTTAATTGACATTTTTTACTCCTTATGCTGAAAGGTTCGCAATTGCTGCGCCTTCTGGTAATGTTACATAGAATTTTTTGAAATCAACTCTTTTTCCAAGTTTCCCTCTAAATCTTTTAACTTTTCCATCTTGTCTTAAAGAGTTAATTTTTGTTGGAGTTACTCCAAAATACTCTTTAAAAACCTCTTTTAAACCTGTTTTAGTCATTCTAGGACTAGTCTGAACAACGATTACACCATTTTCTTGAAGCTCAATTGTTTTTTCTGTATATAAAATTGATTTAATATCTGTAATATCTGCCATCTTAAGCCTCTTTTGTTAATAAATCAAGTACTGATTTTTCAATTAGCACAGAGTGGTAAACTGCAATTAAATAAGCATTTACTTCTTGTTTTTCTACCACATAGCAGTTTTTAATATTTCTAAATGCTAAATAAGTTTTTTCATCAATTGTATCAACAACAATTAATGTATCTCTTTTATTTATTTTACTTAAAACTGCAACCGCATCTTTTGTTTTACCTGACTCTAATTTGATAGAATCAACAACAAAAAGTGAACCATTGTTTGCTTGTGCATTTAAAGCATATTTAAGTGCTAAAGCTTTTTGTTTTTTATTTACTTTTTGCTCATAGTTTCTTTTAGTAGGACCAAAAACAACTCCCCCACCAACGAATAAAGGAGATCTTTTAGAACCCCATCTAGCAGCACCACTACCTTTTTGAGCTTTAGGTTTTTTACCACCACCACTTACTTGTGCTCTTGTTTTAGCAGCTGCAGTGTTTGCTCTTAAAGAAGATAAATATGATTTAACATATAAATATAAGTTATGTTTATTTATCTCTTCATAACTTGCTGGTAAAACTACTTCACCACTATTTTCAAAATTTGCATTTAATACTATTGCTTTACTCATTTAGCAACCTTTACTTTACCTAGTCTTCCATTAGCTCCAGATACTGAACCTTTAAGAACTAAAATTCCAGTTTCTGCATCAAATGATAGAATTTCATTTTTTACAGTTACATTTGTATTTCCGTATTGCCCTGGCATCTTTTTACCTGGTTGAACTCTTCCTGGAAATTCACAGTTACCAATTGAACCTGTTCTTTTACCCATTCTATGTCCGTGTGAACCTCTTCCACCGGCAAAATTCCATCTTTTTACAACACCAGAGAAACCTCTACCTTTTGTTTTAAAAGTTGTTTTAACTACTTTTGCTTCACCTAATCCTGAAACATCTAAGTCTCCAGCTTCACTATTTGCTACAGTAATTGTTGCAAATTTGTTAAACTCTTTAGATAGGTTATATTTTTTTTGTTGACCTTCTATAGCTTTGTTAATTTTTTTACCATTGCTATAAGAAACTAATGCTACACCATCAGTAACTTGACATACCTTTGTATCAAGAACTTTTAAAAGTGTAACCGCTGTACTTGGAACAGATACTGTTCTACTCATACCGATTTTTTGAACTATGAATTCCATCTTGTATTACCCTTTCTTATTATTCTTGACCCATTGATCTTACTTCAACATCAACTTCAGGAGCAAGGTCAAGTTTCATTAATGAATCAACTGTATCAGCAGTAGCTGCTATGATATCAATAATTCTTGAATGAACTCTAATTTCAAATTGCTCTCTTGAATCTTTGTTTACGTGAGGACCTTTGATAACTGTATATCTTCTGATTTTCGTAGGAAGAGGGATTGGACCTCTTAAATCAGCACCAGTTCTTTTAACAGCTTCAACAATTGAAGCAACACTTCTGTCTAAAACTCTATGATCATAAGCTTTTAGCTTTAATCTGATTTTTTCCATATATTTTTTCCTTTAAAGAACTCGTTAGACACCAATAAATTGGCTCTAACCACATTAAGTGGACGCGGATTATAACTTAAAATATGTTAAATGTCAAGATTTATGGGTGTTTGCAAGAAAAATATATAATTTTATTTCCTTAATAAAAGGAATAAAATATAGTTTTTATATACTTAGTAAGTGGAATTTAAGAATAGGATTTATCCTACTCTTTTAACTCATGTCCACAATTTTGGCAAAAATGTAGACCATTTATAGTAAATTTTCCACAAGATTTACACTCAATTTGTAAAATATCTTTACAACAAGGGCAATAGTTCATTGTTATATATGAGACTCTATTTCCACAGCTATTACAAAGATTTTGATTAAATGATTGAATTTTTGAGATTCTATTATTTTTTAATTTTTCATTATTTTCTTTAAATCTCTTTTGTATTTTGATAATAATAAATGCAAAAATTATAACAAAAATAATTATAAGAAGATAATAAACTACAAAAGGAATCTCAAGATTATAGAAAAACTCTATTAATTTTGATATAAAAACTTTTGGTAAAAATTTATAAATTATTATAAAAATTGTATATAAAATTGGTATTAATGTAACAACTAAAAGATTTTTAAATATTACATATAAAATATATTTTTCATCTTTTATATATTTTTTCATTAAATAGAAAAATATTAAAAGCATTGGCAATAAGAATAGTAAACTTATAATATCAACTTTATAATAATAAATTTTATAAGCAGATTTTTCATCTTCTAAATATGAATCTTTTATACTATCCACATAAGAAATTAGTGATTGAACACTTTTTGAGTTTTCGAAAGAGTCTGATAAATCAGCTCTTTGTTTTTTTATCTCATCTAACTCTTTTATATTCTTATCATAATTCTCTTTTATATTTTCACTATTTATATTGTTTTCAATAATAGATTTATCACTATCTTGAGTAGCCATTTTCTCGAATAAAACTGTATTATAGTTATTTCTTAGATAGTTTATTTGATCTTCAATTTTATACTCATTTGATAATAAAACTCTATCTTTTTTTATGATATCTTGAACATCAATCTCATCTTTTATATTTTGTAGCAAAGTTGCTATATTTTTACATCTGTTATCCAGTAATTCAAAATTTCTCTCATACTTATCATATTTTCCATAGTAATAGTCATCTTGTACACTATAATTTTTTCCATATATATATGAATTAAAATCTTTTAAATTACCTTGCACAACAGTTGAACAAGATCTAGAAAAAGTTTGATTTGGACTATTTACAAATTTTGTTTGAAAACTCAAACCTTCACTAAGTATATAATAGACAATAATATTTAGTACTAAAATAGCTAATATTGTAATCTTTGAAAGTTTTTCTTTTGTCCCATAGACAAAGTTATTTTTGTAAAATTTTTGAATAAATCTTTTCATTTTCTCCCTTTATTATTTAATTTAGGAGAATATTAACATAAAAACTATAAGAAATATTTTTCTATATTATTTTTAAGTTTTAAAAAGATCTCTTCAAAAGAAGTAGGATAAACTCTTGTTTCTCCTATTGTAGTAATAAAATTTGTATCTCCAATCCATCTTGGAACTAAATGATAGTGAACATGTTGTTCTATTCCAGCACCAGCAGCTTTTCCTAAATTCATTCCAATATTTACACCTTCACACGGCATAGTCTCTTTTAAAAGTTTAACTGCTTGTCTTACTCTTTTTGATACTCTTTGCCAAATCTCTTCTTCTAAATCTTCTATATTAGAAGTATGAAAGTGTGGAACCACCATAAAATGACCTGGGCTATATGGATATTTATTCATAACTACATAACAAAACTCATCACTAAACAAAACTTGATATTTTTCATTATCTCTATTTTTTGAGATATGACAAAAAACACACTCATCTAATTTTTTCTCACTTACATAAGAGTATCGCCAAGGTGCATAAATATGTTCCATTATTTAGCCTTATATAAAATTTGGTGCATCATTTGCAAATAAAATCAAATCTCCAACTCTTGTACTACTTGCCAAAACGGTTTGCATTTGAGATTTATCTTTTAAAATCATTATTTTATCTCTTTCTATATTTGATGTAAAAATATGAGTATTTAAACTTCCAGTTACTATTACTAAATCAAAAGTCTCATTTATAACTTTTGCAAGCATAATATTTGCCGTATCCGTTGCTTCAACAAGACCAGGAGTAATAATAACTCTTCTTCCATCATAAGTTGAAGATATTTTTATAGCTTCAAGCATACCTTCAAGATTTCCATTAAAAGAGTCATCTAAAATTATTTTTCCACCTGCTTCTATTTTCTGAAGCCTATGTTCAACCTGTGGAATAGTTGTAAGAGCTGCTTTTATCTCTAAAATACTCATTCCTAAATTATAAGCTACCAAAATAACTGCCGTTAGGTTAATAGCATTAAAACTTCCTAAAATTGGTGCATAAAACTCTTCAACTCTTCCACCAACTTCAACCTCAAACCAAATACCATCTAGTGTGCTTTTTAAAATATTTAAATTATTTGGAAATTTTGTAATTTTGGGATAATCTTTTATAGGAACACTTTCATGAACAAAACCCATCTCCATTCTAGGAGATTTTAAAAGTTCCATTTTTGTAAGAATAATATTATTCAAAGTTTTAAAATACTCAATATGTTGTTCTCCAACACTCCCAATAACACAAATTTGTGGTTCTAAAAATAGTGCTATCTCTTCAATATCACCTTTTATTCTAGCCCCTGCTTCAGCTATATAAATTTGTGTATCAAGAGGTAAATCTCTATTAACATCAAGAACTAATCCAGCAATTGTATTTACACTTCTTGGAGTCTTATAAACTTTAAATCTTGATTTTAAAACATGGTATAAAAAGTTTTTAATTGAAGTTTTTCCAAAAGATGCTGTAATTGCAACAGTTCTTAACCCTACTATACTCTTATATCTTTGTTTTGCTCTATTTTTAAATGAGATAAAAAATAATCTTTCTAAAATAGAACTTAGAATATAAGTTAAAATTAAAGGAATAAAAATAATTTTTTTAACACAATCTTCAAAAGTCAAACACAAAGCAATTACAATAAATGCTAAAATTAGAAGTATCGCTAAAAATCTTTTTACTCTAGCAGTCATTACAAGTGGATTTGTAAGTTTTCTATTCCATAAAATAAAACTTGTAAAATATACAATAAAAAAATATGCTGCAAAATATGGTTCTGGTATTAGGTAAAAAAGAATTATAGGAGATAGGAAATATGTTATATGCCACTGCCATTTATGGTGCTTAAAAATAACTCTATCAAGTTTATAGTTATACCATTGAAGGTTTGTAATTAAATACCAACCTAAACTCATTATTAAAATAATATGTGTAATAATACTAAGATATTCCATCTTCCACTCTTTTACTTATATTTTCTGCATTTTTTAGGAAAAAATAGTGATCACCTATATATGATGTAAAACTAGAATTTTTTATCAAACTAGCTATCTTTTCTCCAGATTCCAAAGATGTTGCACTATCCTCTTCTCCCCAAAATATGAAAGCTTTATTTGAAAAAGCTTCGAAATTTGAGCTAAAATCTTCATCTACCACATTTTTAAAAGTAGCATACATATTTTCACTCATTTTATCAACATCTTTACTTCTAAAAACTTTTGTAAAATTTTTTAAACCTAAATTATTTAAAAGTTTAGCAAAAAATATTTTTATTTTTACCTTTAGTGATTTCTCTTCCAAAATCCCTGCACTACTAAGTAATATTAAATTTTCTGGATTTAATAGTGTTGCAACTTTCCCACCAAAAGAGTGCCCCGCTATTGCTACACAATTTGAATTTAAACTTTTCAAAAACTCTTTTACTATTTTTGAATAATCATTTGTATTTAAAACATATAAATTTTGAGTTTTTCCAAACCCTGGCATATCTAAATAAATATGTCTAAAATCTTTAAAATAGTTTGAAAAAGCCATTTTCATAATATCTTTATTTGAACCCCAACCATGTAAAAACAAAATATCCTTTGTTTTTGTAGGATTTACTAATTCATAAGATAATTCAAAACTTTTACCCTCAATTACAAGATGCTTTATTGCCAAATCTATTTTCCTTTTGCAACTTGAATTTTATTTACATACTCAAATGTAACTGGAATTTGTTTTTTCTTTGGAAGATTTAAAACAACTTTATTAAATACATCTTGAAAATCAGTAAATAAATAGTTTGCCATTGATCCAGGAATAGAGTTTATCTCATTTAAATAAACTTTATCTTCTATAACAAAAAAATCACATCTAATGATTGAGCCTTCAAAAAGTGTGTTATACAATCTTTTAAATGACTCTTTTATCTCACTATTTAATTTCTCACCTAAATCAACCTCTTTTGCTTTTGAAGTTCTCGAAAAATCCAAATATTTTTTATCAAAATCTAAAAACTCAGTTTTTTGTGGCTCTTCAATAATAGAAAAAATAAACTCTCCATTTACTTTAGTTCCTGCTAAGTTATACTCTTTTACACCACTAATAAATGGTTCAATAATAATTGCATCATCAAATTCAAAAGCAACATCAAGTGCATAATCTAACTCTTCTTGATTTTTCACAATAGCAACTCCTATAGAGCTCCCTAATTTTACTGGCTTTAAAATAACTGGAAACATATCAACTTTTACACTATCATTTTTTGTAAAATATCTATAATCTAATGTATTTACACCTACACTTTGAGCATAACCTTTTGTGATAAATTTATTTGAACTAACTACACAAGCTTCAGTTCTTGGTGCAATAAAAGGGATATTATAAAAATCTAAAACTGATGATAAAATTCCATCTTCACCATCTCCACCGTGAGATAAATTTAAAACTACATTAAAATCTATATTTTGTTTAGTTTTTAAAAATCCTGTCTCTTT
This sequence comes from Aliarcobacter faecis, assembly GCF_013201705.1. Taxonomy (NCBI): domain Bacteria; kingdom Pseudomonadati; phylum Campylobacterota; class Epsilonproteobacteria; order Campylobacterales; family Arcobacteraceae; genus Aliarcobacter; species Aliarcobacter faecis. The sequence continues at coordinate 1,491,409 of NZ_CP053837.1, forward strand.
ATAAAAACCATTCATTTTAAAATAAACTTTTGGACATTTTTTATACTCTCCACTACTAAATAGTTTTGAGTTTATTTTAAAAGTTGGAATTTCATAAATCTCTCTTTTAGAATCTATATAAAAATATATTAACTCATTTTTCAAAACGTCTTTCATCGCAATTGAACTTACTATTGAAATTTCATGTTCAAAACTTAATCCACCAAAAAGTATTGCTATTTTCATTATAATTTTCCCTTTTAAAATTTATTTTTGTAATTTTCTAAGTGCTTCTCGCACAAGCTCACTTGTAGTTGCACTTGTACAACTTTTCAAAACTGTTGTAACTAAATCTTTTTTAAATCCTAAAGACTCTAAAGCCATAGATGCTTCAAGATTTATATTTGTTGCTTCATCTTGATTTGAACCATCTACAATAAATCCACTAAGCTCTACTAGAATTCTACTAGCTCCTTTTGGTCCAATACCAGGAACTCTTTTTAACATATTTATATCATGATTTGTAATAATTTGTGAAAATGAAGTAGGTGTAAAAGTTGAACAAATAGCAAGTGCTACTTTTGGACCAACTCCATTTATTTTAATAACAGTATCAAATAATTTTTTCTCATTGCTATCTAAAAACCCATATAAACTATGAGCATCTTCTCTTATAATTTCAGTGATTTCTAATTTCACATCATCAGAAATAATTTTTGAACTACAATTTAATGAAACAAAAACCTCATAAATAACTCCATTCACATTTAACTGAATTATCGTTGGTTCTTTCTTTAAAATTTTTCCTATTAAGCCAATAATCATATTTTAAATCTCTTTAATTAATTTTTTTTATAAATTTAATAATTTTTTAGGACAAGTTAATATTTAATAAATAATCTTTATTATATAATAATTACGCTTAAACATTATAAAGGAGAGATATGTTAGAAATAATAACGAAAAAAATAAGTAACAAAATCATTTTTGCTCTATTTATTTTAATGTTTATAAGTAGTATAACTATAGTTTATTCTACAACAACAAAAGTTACAAAAGATTCTATTGCAAATGCAAAAGATAATTTGGAGATGTTAAATGCTTCTATTTTTCAAACTCTAAGAAATACTATGAATACTGGAGATCCAGATTTAATAGCAAAGGCTGAAGCAGAAGCAAGAAATATAAAAGGTGTAAAAAATCTAACTGTTGCAAAAGGGAAACCTTTAATGGAGCTTTATGAATCTAAAACTCCTTATACAACAGATAAAGAAGTTTTAAAAAGTTTTGAATCAAAAGAGAATCAAATTATTCAAACACAAGAAAAAGGTGAGCATACTATTAGAATGATAAAACCAATGATTGCAACAGCCGAATGTATGGCATGTCATGCAAATCAAAATGAAGGTGATGTAATAGGAGTTATGGATCTAACTTTCTCTTTAGCTGAAACTGATGCAAGAATCTCTTCTTTATTAAAAGAAATCTCTTTTATCTCTCTTGTTTTAGGACTTATTACTATTACTTTAATCTTTATTGCTGTAAGAAAAGCTACAAATCCTATAGAAAATTTGAAAAAAGGATTTGAAAATCTACTTCATTCAAATGATACAAATATAAAGTTAGAAGTAACATCAAAAGATGAAATAGGAGAAGTTGCAAATCTATTTAACTCTTATATGAATAAAGTTCGTGATGGTTTAAAACAAGATGCAATTGTAATAGAAGAAGCAAATGATATTATAGAAAAAACTTCAAATGGTTTCTTTGTTTATAAAGTAAATAGTAAAGCTTCAAATGTTCATGTTGAAGATTTAAAAAATAAACTAAATCTAATGATAGAAAAAACAAAAGAGACTTTAGATAAAATAAATGTAACCCTTAGAAACTATTCTGAATCAAAATATGATTATGTTATGGATGACAAAGGAATTCATGGAAATTTAGGTTCACTTGTTGCTGGAATTAAACTTGTAGGGAATAATACTTCTGAAATCTTAGCTATGATTATGAATACAGGGAACTCTTTAAAAAATAGTACTCAAACACTATCTAGTGCATCTAATAATCTTTCTACTTCTTCAAATTCTCAAGCAGCTTCACTAGAAGAGACAGCAGCAGCATTGGAAGAGATAACAGGTACAATACAAGCAAATACACAAGCAACTACTCAAATGGCTTCATTAGCACAAAAACTAAATGTTTCAGCTAAAAATGGAGAAGATCTTGCAAATGAAACTGCAAAATCTATGGATGATATTTTTAAAGAGGTAAGTTCTATAAATGAAGCAATTGAAGTAATAGATCAAATTGCTTTCCAAACAAATATTCTATCACTTAATGCAGCTGTTGAAGCAGCAACTGCTGGAGAAGCTGGAAAAGGGTTTGCCGTTGTTGCAGGTGAAGTACGAAATTTAGCAAATAGAAGTGCAGAAGCAGCAAAAGAGATAAAAGCAATAGTTGAAAAAGCTGGACAAAAAGCAAAAACAGGAAAAGATATCTCTAACAATATGATAGAAGGATTTAATGAATTAAATCAAAATATTTCAAATACAATTATGACAATAGACCATGTTGCAAAAGCTTCAAAAGAGCAAGAAAAAGGAATTATGCAGATAAATGATGCAGTTAATTTACTTGATCAATCAACACAAAAGAATGCACAAGTTGCTGAAGAGATTTCAGCTATGGCAAATGAGATAGCTTCTATGTCAAGCTCTTTAGTAACAGCTGCAGCTAGAGCCTCATTTCTAGAAGATAGCTTAAACAAAGTTTGTGATGTTGATTTAGTTTATGATACAGCTTTATTAAAAGTGAAACTTTTAAAAGATAAAGATGATGTTTATTCTAAACTATCAAACTTTGAAGAGTTTGCAATTTCACAAAGTAGCAATATAAATGAATGGTTAGAAAATCTACAAAATTCAGGTAAAAATGTTGATTTAAATTTAATAGAAAAGATTAATCAGCAAAATAAAGTTTTCTTTAGTGATTTACAAAATTTAGTAAAATTAAACTCTAAAAAAGCGACTAATGATATTTTAAATGCAAAAGCAAAAGATATAGAACAAAACTCTTTAAAACTTTTTGAAGATTTAAATGAGATAAAAAAAGTTGCTTGTAAATAAAAAAGATAAAAAAAGGGGATTTTTAATCCCCTTAAAAAAATAAACTAAAATTACATACTCTTAATCAGAGCTTCTAAATCTTCTTGGCTTAATGTATCTTCACTTGCATCAATATTTTTGGCACTAGGGGCTAAATTGTACTTTGTTTTATCTATTCCATTATTATCACAAACAAAATTTACAACTTTTTCTATTTTTTGTCTATGTAAATCTTGATTTTGTAAAAGTCCATAAATATTAGAAATAAAATTTGAAAGTTTATTTTTTTGATGAAGTGGCAAAGATAACTCTTCTAAAAAATTATCTATTGCCTCAGTATTATTAAAAATATCTTGTGCATTATTTTCAGACTCTTTTATAACTTCACAAAGCTGTAAAATAGTATCTTCATAAGCCATTTTATCCCCTTTTTGCTTTTTTAATTATGTTATTTTTTAGTCTATCTTTTTTTAACTTAACTCTTTATGTAAAATTTCAGCTATAAGTTCTGTTGCATAAGAGCCTTTTGGAAGATAAAAACTAAGTTCCATATGATTTTTATCCTCTTTATAATTACTCTCTAAATTTTCAGGAAAAATAAAAGCAAACCTTCTAGCACCATCTTCATTCATATCTACTTCAAACTCTTTTTCTATCTCTTGTGCAAAATTTTCAGATTTTTTTACTCTTTTTCCAGATAAAAGCCCTGTTGGAACTCTATCCTTATCAAAGAATTTTTGGCTTTCAGCCTCTAAATCATCAATTATAAATATCTTTCCAAATGGATAATGACTAAATAAATCTCCAGTTAATATTTTAAAAGGATGGGGTTGTTTTTTTGCTCTTTTTACCTCCTCAAGTGGAAGATTTAATTTAGTATAAATCTCTTTTGGTTCAAAAGCCTCTATTAATTTTGAAATCTCTATTCTTTTTGAAAGCCAAGAGTTAAACAAATAGCTTTGATAAGCATTTATAAACATCTGTTTAAGATTTCGATTTCGCTCTTTTAAAGTTCCTTCAACTATAGCTTTTCCTTTTTTATAGTTTTCTCCATCAATTCCAAATCGTTGAAATCCAAAATAGTTTGGCATTCCAAAAGTAGCAATTTTAGAAAATGCTTCTTCAATTTTTCGTTTTTCAACAAGCCCAACTCTTTTAAGTCTTATAAAAAAGTTATTCCCTTTTAAATGCCCTATTTTTATCTTATTATTATGATAAGTTGTCTCTAAAATCTTAATATTCTCATGTGAAAACTCTTTTAAAATCTCTTCATATTTTCTGTGAACTGAAATATGCTGAACAGTCATAGCATTTTTATCTTTTAATCCTGCATATCCAAACTCTCTAGTGCTACATTTTAGATAATTTGCCAAAATTTCAATAGCATCCCAAGTTGCCAAATCTTTTTTTCTAAGTTTTAAAATAAGATGTTCACCCTCTCCACTAAACTCATAAAGTGGTACTTCATTTACCACAAAATCATCTTTACTTTGTTTAAAAACCACATCAATGCTTGAGTGGTTTAAATATCTTTGTAGTTTCAACTTTAATTTCCTTAATTTTTAAAATGGTGGTTTGGAAAACTACTTTTATAGCTTCCCTTTACAGCTTTGGCAAAAATATTTATCTTTACTGTATATTTTCTTGCAATATCTTCTATCTTTTTTAAGCTCTTTTGATTACATGAAAAAAGTATCTCATACTCCTCTCCTGATGTTCCAATCTCCTCTTTTATAGTTTTAAAAAACTCAAAACCAACATTTGAAGCTTTTGAAAGTTTCTCTAAATCTAAAAAAAGTCCATCGCTTATATCCATTGAAGCATTTATATATTTTGCTGCTTCATAAAAAAAATCTGCTTTTAAAAGAGGTTTTATGAATTTTGAATCTTTTTTGATTTTTTTCCCATCTAATAAAGATTCTAAATCTCTCTTACAATTTCCTAATTTCCCTGTATAACAAATATAATCACCTACTTGAACACTATTTCTAAATATTGGCTCTTTTGTTTTTGAAATAATTGTAATACTAATATCAAGTTTATGATTTTCAATAGTATCTCCACCAATAATCTCAAAACCAAAATCTTTTGCAGCTTTTTTAAAGCCACTTGCAAGTTGTATTAAATCTTCATTTGTATAGGTTTTTGGAATTGCTACTGAAATAAGTGCATATTTTGGTTTAGCATTCATAGCAATAGCATCTGAAATATTTACTAACATTGATTTATAAGCTATTTGTTTTAAGCTCATCCACTCTTTTTTAAAGTGAACATTTTCAAAAAAAGCATCCATAGAGTAAACATATCCATCTATAAATGCACCATCATCACCGTTATACTTACTATTTGATATCTGTTTTATAAAAAAATCTTCTTTATTCATAAGCGAAGTGTATCAAAGTTTTGCAAAATATCTTTAATTTTTTAAATTTAAAAATAAAAAGTTTAACAAAAACTTAACCTTTATTTTATATACTTTTTCATATCAAAAAAAGGGAAAATTATGAAAAAATCAATTTTAGTTTCAATATTACTTTTAAGTACTTCTTTATTTGCAATGGAACACAAAAACCATAATATGCAAGAAATGAATCATCACAATCATGAAATGTCTAGTGATACAAATATAAACTCAAATATTCCAAAAGATGCAAAATGTCAAGTTTGTGGTATGTTTGTATCTAAATATACAAATTGGGTAAGTACAATTAAAACTCCCAAAGAGACTTTCTATTTCGATGGACCAAAAGATATGTTTAAATTTTACTTTGAACCAGCAAAATATGCAAAAGATGTAGCGTTAAATGATATCTCAATTAATGTAACAGATTATTATACTTTAGAGCAAATTAATGCAAAAAGTGCTTTTTTTGTAGTAGGTTCAAATGTCATGGGACCTATGGGAAATGAATTTATACCTTTTAAAGATGAAAATAGTGCTAAAGAGTTTTTAAAAGATCATCAAGGTAAAAATATTTTCAAATTTGATGAAATAACTTTGGATATGATTCCTAAAAAGCATCATTAATACAATGCGATTTTTTTCGCATTGTTTAATAAAATTAATTGAAGTTATTCTTTAATAAAAGAGCAACAATAATCAACTAAAGAGTGTACTCTTAGTTTAAATTTTGTATTTGCAGGAATTTCAAAAGAAGCAGGACCTTCAAACTCTTGCCAATCAGAAGCAGGAAGTAATAAATCGATTTTTCCTCTTTGAATATCGATAATTTCTTTATTTACAGTATTTAATTCATACTCACCAGCAAGCATAATTCCTAAAGTCTTTTTAGAACCATCTTCAAATGTAATTGCTCTACTTGTAATATTTCCATCATATAAAATATTTGCAGCTTTTGCAATAGAAACACCGTTAAAATATGACATTATAGTCTCCTTAAAATTTATCGCTAATATTATATCGAATAAATTATACGATATTATTGAAGCAAAAGGCTAGAAATCTTTTGTTATAATCCAGAAATTAAAAAAAAGGTGTAAAAATGAGTATCCAAAAAGAGCTTGAAGAGTTAATAAAAGAGGAAGTTTTAATAGAAATAGAAGAGTATATAGATGAAATTTTCGAAATAATTGCAGCAAAAAAAGAGACTCCTGAATTAAAAGAAGAACTAAAAAATATGCAAGATATGAAAAAAGATTTTGAAGAGATTTTAAAAGATTTAGAATCTGGTGAAATTGATGATGAAGAAGCTCAAGAGATTTTTGACGAGATAGAAGATATGCTTGAAGGTTTAGACGAAAATTAAAAATGCAAGGTTACATTATTGATATAAAAGCTGTAAAAGATGATGATTTAATTGTTACTCTTTTATGTGAAAACGAGCTTATATCTTCATATAGATTTTATGGAGCAAGACACTCGAATATCAATATTGGTTATAAAATAGATTTTGAACTAGAAAAAACAAAATCATCAATTGCAAGATTAAAAGATGTAATTCAGTTAGGTTTTCCTTGGATTCTAAATAGCCAAAAAATGTATGCTTGGCAAAGATATTTAAAACTCTTCTATTCTCATTTAAAAGAGCTCGAAGAGTTAGAGCCTTTTTATTTTTTTCTACTAGATAATTTAGTTTTAAAAATAGAGAAGCAAAATGTTTATAGAGCTATTTTAGAGTCATATTTATTACTTTTAGAACATGAAGGAAGACTTCATATAGATTTTGAATGTTTAATTTGTGAAATAGAAATAAGTAGTAATTTATCAATTCTAAGAGGTTTCTTACCAGTTCATAAAGAGTGTATAAAAGGAAAAGTTTTTGATTATAAAAAAATAAAAGAGCTTTTTTTGTCAAAAAAAACTATAAATTTAAATGATAGTGAAGTAGAAAATCTTTTTGAAATTCTACTTCTAGGGCTTTAATAAATTTTATATCTCTTCATTCTCTACTAATTTATTTTTTAAATCCTCAATAGAAGTTTTTAAAATCTCCATATCAAATCCATAAATTTGTGCTTTTTTTAAAGCTTTATTAACATTTTCATCACTTAAAGGCTCAATTACACTTGCTGCTGTTCTAATAACATCTAAAATTTGAACTCCTTGTTTGAACCCTTCTTCTACATTTGCTATATCATCTACAAACTCTATTAGATTTATTAAATTATCACTTAACTTCCAATGTCTAAAAATTTGAGCAGTTACTTTTGATGTCGATGTTTGTAAAAACTGATACTCTGCATCTTTAACTGAACTAGCTTCAACTTTGGCAAAAAATTCATCTTGTTTTCCATCACTAACAATAATAGAAGCCAAAACAAATTTTCCTACTTCTTGCAAAAGTGAAGCTAAAATAATATCATCTTGATGTTCAATTTCAAAACTTGAAAGCCAAATATTTGCTAAAGAAGAAGCAATATTTGAACCTTTCATAAAATCATCACTTGTAATACCATAAGGTTTTAAACTAGCTTTTAATAAATTTTGAATACTTCCGCCAATTGCTATAGAAACTGTAAAATTAATTCCTAAAAGATTTAAAGCCCTACTAGGTGCTTCAACTTTTGTTCTAAATCCAAACATTGCAGAATTAGCAATTTTAAGTAAAGTTGAAACAATTAAAGCATCTTTTTCAATAATTCTTAAAAGCTCACCTAACTCTTTATCTGGTTTTTTTCTAAACTCTTCAATTTCAATAATAGTTTTCGGTAATGGTGGTAAAGATTCTATTTTTTGAACTATTTTATCATTCATAATTTTTCCCCAAATATATTATATTTTATACATTAAACCTAAAGTGCATTACATCACCATCTTGAACGATATAATCTTTACCTTCAAGTCTTAGTTTTCCAGCATCTTTACATTTTGTTTCGCCGCCAAACTTTATAAAATCTTCATATGATATTACTTCTGCTTTTATAAAACCTTTTTCAAAATCATTATGAATAACAGCTGCTGCTTGTGGTGCTTTTGTATTTTTTCTTATAGTCCAAGCTCTCACTTCAACTTTTCCAGCTGTAAAGTAACTTTGAAGCCCCAATTTATCAAATGCTTTTTGAATAATTTGCTCTAATCCAGACTCAGCAACTCCTAAATCATCTAAAAATGCTTTTGCTTCATCATCTTCAAGACCTACAAGTTCCTCTTCTATTTTTGCACAAAGAACTATAACATCAGAATTCACACCAGAAGCATACTCTTTTACCATCTCTACATATTTATTTGTTCCAGTAGATAGAGTATCTTCATCTACATTTACTCCATAAATTACATCTTTATTTGATAAAAATCTAAGCTCTTTATCCAAACTTATAAATGCTTCGTTATCTCTATTTTCAAAAGTTTTAACAGGTTGTAATTCACCAATATGAGCATATAACTCTTCAGCAATTACTAATTGAGTTGCTGCTTCTTTACTACCTTTTGCTTGTTTTTTTAATCTATCAATTTTCTTTTCAAGCTGAGTAATATCTGCATATATTAACTCTGTTTCAATTATTTCTATATCTCTTAAAGGATTAACATCCCCTTCAACATGAGTAATATTTCCATCTTCAAAACATCTTACCATGTGTAAAATAACTTCAACTTCCCTAATATTTGATAAAAACTGATTTCCTAATCCTTCACCTTTACTAGCACCTCTTACAAGCCCTGCAATATCAACAAAATCGATAGTTGAATGCTGAATTTTATCTGGATTTACTATCTTTGCTAATTCATCTAATCTTTTATCAGGAACTGGAACTATCGCCTTATTTGGCTCAATTGTACAGAAGGGATAATTTTGAGCTTCTGCATTTTGTGCCTTTGTTAAAGCATTAAAAGTTGTGCTTTTCCCTACATTTGGAAGTCCTACTATACCTACACCTAATCCCATATCATACCTTTAAAATTATTTTATTTTCTATTATATTCAAAATTTACTAAAAAACAAGATAAAGAATATTTTAAACTTTTACTTATAATCTTTTGTGTTATAATAGAATTGAATTTATATTTTTTTTAGAGAGGTTTACGATGAACAAACTTATTTGGCTTCTAATAGCCATTGTCGGGGCTATTTGTTTTGGCTATTTAGCTTTACAAAATGGTGAAACAGTTTCAGCTATGTACTTAGTTGTAGCTGCTGTGTGTATTTATATGATTGCATACAGATTTTATGGAAGATTTATTGCTTATAAAGTTTTAGAACTAGATAAGAATAGAGCAACTCCAGCAATGATTCATGATGATGGAAGAGATTATGTTCCTACAAATAAATCTGTTTTATTTGGTCATCACTTTGCTGCAATTGCTGGTGCTGGTCCACTTGTTGGTCCAATTTTAGCTGCTCAAATGGGATATTTACCTTCAATGCTTTGGATACTTGTAGGTGGAGTATTTGCTGGTGCTGTTCATGATTTTGTGGTTTTATTTATATCTTCAAGAAGAGATGGAAGATCTTTAGGTGAAATTATAAAAGATGAGTTAGGAACATTTACAGGTGCTGTTACTATGATTGCAATATTTGGTATTATGCTAATTATTATTGCTATTTTATCAATGGTTGTTGTAAAAGCACTTGCTGAATCTCCTTGGGGATTATTTACTATTGCTATGACAATTCCAATTGCTATTTTTATGGGTATTTATATGAGATACTTAAGACCTGGAAAAGTTGGAGAAGCTTCAGTTATAGGATTTATTCTTCTAATTTTAGCAATTCATTATGGAAGTGTTATTGCTGCTGATCCAGTTTGGGCTGCAAGATTTACTTTTGATGCTCCAACATTAGCAATTATTATGATGGCTTATGGTTTTATAGCTGCTATTTTACCTGTTTGGTTTTTATTAGCACCTAGAGATTATCTATCAACTTTTTTGAAAATTGGTGTAATTCTACTTATGGCTATTGCAATAATTATTGTTGCTCCAGATATTCAAATGCCAAAAACTAACTCTCAATATTTTGATGGAACTGGTCCAGTTTTTGCAGGAGCTATTTTCCCATTTTTATTTATTACGATTGCTTGTGGAGCTATTAGTGGATTCCATGCTCTAATTTCAAGTGGAACAAGCCCTAAAATGCTTGAAAATGAGACTCATGCTTTACCTGTTGGATATGGTTCAATGTTAATGGAAAGTGCTGTTGCTATAATGGCTTTAATATGTGCTACTATTTTACATCCTGGATTATATTTTGCAATTAACTCACCTGCTGCATTTATTGGAACAGATATAGTAAATGTTGCTCAAACTATTTCAGGTTGGGGATTTACTGTAACTGCTGAAGAGATAAAAACACTTACAACAAATATTGGAGAGCAAACAATTCTTTCAAGAACTGGTGGAGCACCAACATTTGCTATTGGAGTTGCTCTTGTACTTCATGAGCTATTTGGTGGAATTGATATGATGGGATTTTGGTACCACTTTGCAATTTTATTTGAAGCTCTATTTATTTTAACTGCTGTTGATGCAGGAACTCGTGCTTGTAGATTTATGGTTCAAGATATTTTAGGAAATGTTTATAAGCCTTTAGGAAATACAAGTAACTACATATCTGGGATTATTGCAACTTTCTTAAGTGTTGCTGGATGGGGATATTTCTTATATCAAGGAACAATCGATCCTAGAGGTGGAATTTACTCATTATGGCCACTATTTGGAGTAAGTAATCAAATGTTAGCTGGTATGGCTTTATTACTTGCAACTGCAATATTGTTTAAAATGGGTAAAGCAAAATATACTTGGGTTACAGTAATACCTGCAATTTTTGTATTAACTGCAACTATGTATGGTGGAATTCAAAAAGTATTACCTTTTAAAGAGGGAGATAGAGTTCACAATGCTGTAAGTCATGTTGCAACTGCTCAAATTCAGATTAAAAAGATTGCTGATTTAGAAGCAAAATTACCTACAATCACAGATGAAGCAGAGATTGCTAAAATCAATAAAGATATAGGAATTGCAAAACAAGTTAAGTTTTCAAATATAATAAATGCTATTTTATGTATATTCTTTATGTTTGCAACAATTCTTGTAATTATTGCAACTTTAGGAATTTGTTTTGGGAAAATAAAAATTCCTTTAAAAGAGACTCCTTACGTAAGGCTTGATAGTTTACAAAAGGCTTGATATGATAAAACAAATCAAAGCTTTATATGAAAAATCTGAAAAGTTTTTTCATCCCCTTGTGGGACTTTCTAGCTATGAAAAATATCTTGAACACATGAAAAGAACTCATCCTGATAAAAAGGTTTTAACACGAGGTGAATTTTTTAATGACTGTATAGAGAAAAAATATAATAGTGGTGGATTTAAAAAGTGTTGTTAAACACTATTAGAGTAGAGTATCTACTAAACACAAACAAATAAAAATAGGACTAAAAAGTTCTATTTTTAATCTTTTTTACCTCAACACTTTCTTTCAAAAAATTTAGTTTCAAAACTATTATTTATTTTCACAATTTTAACAGTAGAATCACAATTTATTATATATAATAAAAAAAGTTTAAATAAAAAATATCTTTTTGGATAAATAAGAATTTTTTGTATTTATAGTTTAATATACTAAACTAACTCAATAAGAATAAATAAGATTCACAAAAAAAAAGCTAAGGTTTTAAACCTTAGCTTTTAGCTTTTTCTTTTAAAGCTTTTGCTTTTTTCTTCTTCCATCTATCATAATATAACATATAACCAGTTATTACAAATAGTGCCATCAATCCAGAAGCTATAAATGCTAAAGTTTGCCCTATAACTCCAAAATATTCTCCTGTATGTAAAGGTAACATACTACCTATTAACTTCTCATTTAAAGGTTTATCTTCATATTTATCATGTTTTAAAAGTTGCCATGAATTAATATCTACTTCAATAGTATTTCTAGCTCTATAATGGGCTGCATCTACATCTAAATAACTAATTGAATAAATAGTACCTTTTTGTGGAAATCTCAAAGTTGCATTCTCATAATCCTTTTGAACAAAAATCTCAAACATATTAATTGCTTTTTGATGTTCATTAAAGTTTGATTTAGCTTTTTGCTGTTGTGGTTTTTGTCCTTCAGGTTTCATACCCTCTTTTCTTGGCATATCACCTTCTGGTTTTTCACCCTGCATTCTAGCATTTTGCCCATCTTGAGGTCTTTTATCCTTTTGTCCTTGTTCTGCTTGTCCTTTTTGCCCTTCTGCTTCTTGTCCCTCTTTTGCTTGAGGTTGTTGAGCTCTTACAGGTTGTTCAACTCCTGCTATATTATATAACATAGCTCTATACCAATCATAAGACCAATAAAGCCCAGTAAGTGTCATAAGTAAAAAAAGCGGTATTACCCACATACCAACAGCACTATGCATAGTTGATAAAAATGCTCTATTTTTATGTTTGAAACTAAAAGTAAAACTTTTGAAAAATGCATGTTTAACTCTTGGCCAATAAATAATCAAACCACTAATAGTAAGTATAATACAAGCAATAGTTGAAATAGCTACAACTTGTTTTCCAACCGTTCTATAATCACCTTCAAAAGCCAACCATCTATGTAATCTAAGCATCAAAGAGAAAAAATCATTTCCTTTAATCTCTGGTAAAACTTCAGCTGTATATGGATTTAAATATACATTTTTACCCTTTCTTTCGTTTGGCTCTTCTGAAGCTATATTTAATACAACAGAAGATTCTAAATTACTTGAAAAAGAGATACTATTTATCTTAGCTTTTGGATTAGACTCTTGATATTTCTCTAACAACTCTTTTGCAGAAAGTTTTGCTTGATCTTGTGGAACTTCTACTATATAACTATCTTTATTAAAAAATTTTGTTAACTCTTTTTGATAAGATAAAGTAGAACCAGTTACTCCAATAATAATTAAAGTCAAACCAAAAAAGAATCCTAAAATCCAATGAATTTTAAACCATAATGTTTTATGCATCTAATACCTTTTTACTTATTTTTTTTCCAAGTCAAACCTTGACTATTTTCAATAGTATAAGATATCGCATGTACTGTTTTATCAAAAGCTTTACCATCAACTTCACCTTTTGTGTTATCTTCAAATTTTGCTTGTAATAAATAAGTCCCTATCCAAGGTGTATGAATAGTAAACTCTCCTTTATCATTAGTTGAAAAAGATTTTTCCCATCCTGTTGGAGATATAACATTTACCTCTTGTTTTACTAAAGGTTGATTATTATAAACCAACTTAAAAAGATTCTTAGATGTTTCAACAGGTACTATGTCAAAAGTAGTTATAGGCTCTTTAATTGTACTTCCTGATTTTACATAATTTACTCTTTTCGTAACTATTTCTGAATCTTTACCTTTTCTTGGCTCACCCTCTTGAACTACTACAATATCACTTTTTTTAGTAAGAGTATATGTGATATTATCACTATTTCTTTTTACCTCTTTTACTAAATCATTTGGATAAACAACACCCTCTTTGATTCTTGAAAATGCTTCTCCACCCTCTTTTTCATCATCTTCAAAATGACCAAAAAAAAGTTTAGCCTCACTCTTTTTATCATCTAATTTAAGCCAAATCTCATGTGCATTTGCACTTACCAATAATAGTGTTGATGCTACAAAACCATAAACTAATTTTTTCAAAATATGCTCCTCTTATTTTTTATTTGCAAAATGTTACTAAATCAATTTTAACACTATATTAACAAAACTGATAATTACTATTATATCTTACAATTATATAGCCGTTCCACAATCAGCCAAAAGTTTCAATTTAACATTATCCTCTTTCATTTTTTCATTAAACTTTTTAACAAAAATTTTATCTACCAATTTTGCACTACTAGATATTGGATGTAAACAGTTTGCATTCATCAAAAGAAAAATTGTCTCTATCAAAAAAATAGGATTATTTTTAAAATTAGTAAGAGTTATTAACTCTTCAAATCTAATCTCTTTTTTTGCTAATTTTTCTAATAGTGGTGAAATAACCTCTTTTGGAGCTTCTATATCTCCTATAGGAGTTTTAAAATTCATACTTCCACTTTTTGGAGCATTTGGAAGAAGCTTAAAACTCATTTTATTTATTGTTTTTATATGCTCTTCATTTTCAAATATTTGTGGATTTTTTTGAAAAATATCAACTCTTTGTTTAGAATCCCTAGCTAAATCTTTTATATACTCTTTTAAAACTGGTGATTTTATATTTCTTAAAATATCTTGCATCTTAGAAGGAATACTAATATTATCAATATTATCACAAGGGTTTGCACTACCTAAAAATGTAGCTTTTGTATTTTCAAAAACCATTTTGTGAACATCTATTGAATATAAAGGATTCCAATAATCTGTTAAAAACTCATGAGATAAATAGGAATTACTATTATTTTCCAAAGTTTTTATAATAGAATCAATTTTTGGATTATCCACAAAAGCCCCTGCACTATTTAAATCATTAAATAGTTTTTTCCCTACTTCAATACTTTTAATTGATGAATCTTGTACATGAGAATCAACCACACTTAATAGTTTTTGAATAGGCAATAATGAAACCGAACCAGGATGGCACATATAGTGAAGATAAAATATCCCTAAATCATTTAAAAATTTTGAAACTATTTGTAAAATTGTTTTTTGCTGAACTGGAGAAATCCACGAAAAAGTACCATGATTTACTATAAAATCAAAATTTTGCTTATTTTCTTTTAAAAAAGTTTCAAAATCACAATGTTTAAACTCTATATTTTTTAGCCCTATAAACTCAGCATCTTTTCTAGCTTTTTGAATATGCTCTTTATTAAAATCAACTCCTACAAAATTGGCATTTGGATTATTTATAGCACAAACTATTAGATTTACTCCTGTTGCACAAGCTAATTCTAAATAGGAGAAAGATTTTGTAATATCAGGTGTTTTAAAACCTAAAAAACTTGTTACACTATTTAGCCAAAGTGCTTGCATCTCTTTATAAAAAAATATTGGATAAGAAACATCTAAAATATAACCATCTTTTTTTTTCATCTATTACCTTTTTTTAAATATAAACTTAAATATAAATTTCATATTAAAAAAACTATTTAATTTTAATTGAAATATGAAAATAAAAGAATTTATAAAATCTATATTTAAACTTATAATTAAAAAAAACTGAGACTAAAGTCTCAGCTTTTTCTAAAATTTCATATTCATAGCAACGCTATATCTTCTTCCATCCAAAACATTTGAGTTTCCATCATCAAGAACATTTTTATTTGCTATATTGTAAACACCTGCTGAAAACTGTAGTTTTTTATCATATTTATAAACACCACCTAAATCAACAAATGTATATGAAGGAGTTTTATCATCTTCATTTGTAGATGTTCCACTTGTTTTACCTCTATAATTTGCTTGAGTCCATAACAACCATTTAGAAGTTACATCCCAATCAAGTCCCGCATTAAACATATGTTTAGAAATATCATTTAAAGGGTTTCCTTCATACTGTCCAGATTTTTGTTCACTATCTGTAAATGTATAAGAGTGTCTATATTTTAAATTCTCTAAAATATAGTAATCTGTTGTAAGTTCAATACCTTTAATTTCTGCTTTATCAACATTAAATTGCCTAGTATATCCATAACTATTATAAGGAAGATTTGGATTGTCTATATAAAACTGACTGTTTTGCACTTTACTTCCATTAATGTTAGATGTTCTTGTAATTTTATCTTTGAAATCAGTTTGAAATAACATCAAACTTCCACCAAGTCCAATATCTGGATTATCATAAGTAACTCCAGCTTCATAAGTCCAGCTTTTTTCGGGCTCTAAATCAGGATTTGGAATAAGTGCTCCACCCATCGAATTTAGCATATATTCTGGTGCAGAGTTTCTTAAACTAGGTGCTTTATAACCTTTGATAACTCCACCTTTTAAATTTAAGTTATCTGTTAAACTATAAACTGCATAAGCTTTTGGAGAAAATTCACTTCCATATTGTTCATTTTTATCAAATCTTCCACTTAAAGTTAAAGCTAAATCATCAGTTACACTCCAAGTATCTTCAGCAAATAGTGCCCATTGATATCTCTCCATTTTTGTAACTTTTCCAGCCATACTAGCATTTTGATTAGTTGAACCATCTTCAAGATTCTCTTTTTTATAGTTTGCTCCAAAAGTTAAAGAGTTAGTATCAAAAAAGTAAGTCCCTTGTGAATTTAAAGTTGTAGTTTCAAACTCTATACCTCCTGGATTTGTTATATTACCCACTTTTCTTCCAGTAATTGAACTATTTTTATCTTTATCATATTGTATGTAAGAATTAACTAAAAGTTTATCATATTTTGCTTCATGATTTAAGTTAAGATTAGTCTTTTCTAACTTTGAATAAGACCTAGTATTAGGAATAATATCTGATTGATATACTGGTTGTCCCATTGCATTTAATGTTCCATTATCATATGCAGGATAGTAGTTATCTCCACTTTTGATATAATCTTTCCCTGCTATTACTACACGATTTCCTGTTGCTGATGTATATTGAGTATAACTTTTCCCTGGATTGTGTGTTCTTTCTTGTATAGTATAACCATATCCAGTTGTTATAGTATTATTATCATCTGGTGTAAATACTAATTTACCTCCTATATTTTTTACAGAATAATCTGGTTCGCTTTCTCCTGATTCAGAAGTATTTTTTTGAAAACTACTCTCATCTGTTGTCTGATAACCTCCAGTAATCTGTAAAGATAATAATTTATCTACTAAAGGAACATTTGCATAAATACTAGTATTTGTTGAATCATTGTTTACTTTATTTGATGAATCAGCTTTAATATATTCTGTTTTAATACTTGCAGTTGCTTTATCAGAGTGTTTTTTTGTAATTATATTTATAACCCCACCCATAGCATCACTTCCATATAGTGCAGAAGCAGGACCTCTAATTACCTCAATTCTTTCAATTGCTTCAAGTGGTGGCAAAAAGCTAATATTTGCCCCAGAAATTCCACCATTAGTTGTAAGTAATTGACCATCATTCATTGGTTTCCCATCAATTAAATAAAGTGTATATGCCGCACTCATACCTCTAATAGAAATTGTTTGATTAGTTCCACCACCATTTACATAAACACCTGGGACATTCTTAAGTGCATCTGTAATATTTGAATAAGATTTTTTTTCCAATTCTTCAGCTGTTATAACTGAAATTGTTGCTGGAGCATCAGCAACATTTTGCTCATACCCAGTAGCAGAAGTTACAACTTGAACTTCATCAAGTTTTATTGTTTCATTGGCACTAAGTAATGTACCCCCTCCCGCAACTAAAATTGCGGCAACAGACATAGCGAGTCTTATTTTCATCTCTATCCTTTTTTAATTTTTAATTTCGATTAAAATTTCTAAATATATTTTTAGGAGATAATATATTTAATAATCATTATCTATTAGTGATAATAATTAATAGAATGTTAATAAAATAAACTTAAAATCAAATAAAATTAATAATAATTATTAAAACCTTATGGATTGATAATAAATATCGCTATATATTGGCTTTTAGCTAAATTAAATCTTTTTTCTTATATAGTTTTGATGTAAAAATTTTATAAAAAAGAGAGAAATTTTGATAAAGACTGAAGATATTATAAAAATAGCCAGTTACTTTTCTATTATAGCTCATTCTCCGGGAAGATTACGAGTAAGAGTTAATCCAAAAATAGTAAAAGAAGGGGGAAATATCTCTTTAAAAGATATTGAAAATCTAAGTGAAAAAATCTCTGGAATAAAAGAGATAAAAATAAATAAAATAATAGCATCTGTAACAATCATTTATGAACCAGAAATTTTCAAACCACATTTATGGGAAGATTTGGTAAAAAATGAAAATATAGATGAAATCTCAGTTTTAATAAATAATCTTGCAAAGGAGGTGATTTAATGGCGATTGACTACAATATTTTAAAAAGTAAAAGAGTTGATATAGATTCAAAAATAGGTGTTGATGAACAGATTTTACAAATTGCTATTTATGATGAGTTTAAAGCTTATGAAACTTATAGCAAAGTAATAGAAAAATTTGGAAATATAAATCCATTTTCAAATATAAAAGAGGCTGAAGCTGTTCATTATAGTGTGCTTATAAATCTAGCACAAAAATATAATGTAGAAGTTCCAATCAATGATTGGGCAGATAAAATAAAAATTCCAAATAGTGTTATTGAGTGTTGTGAGTTGGGTGTTGCTGCTGAAATTCAAAATATTGAGATGTATAATAATCTTTTGAGTTTTGCAACACAAAATGATATTATTGATGTTCTTTTTAGACTTCAAGCTGCATCTTTTAACAACCATTTACCAGCTTTTAGGTCTTGTGTAATAAACCACTATAATAATGGACTTCCTCAAGAAAATGTTGATATGATGGCAAAAATGCAAGAGTATCAAGAGATAATAAATAGTTTAATGAGTGGAAATATAGATGAAAATACAGTTTCAACTATAGCTAATAAGTTTTTTCCAAACATTGGATTTGAGTTTTTAGGTGGAGCAGCAAGTGGAGCAGGACTTATTGCTTTATTAAATTGGTATTTAGAAAATCAAAATTCATCTAAGGAGTAAAAAATGGCACTACCATTTATAGCAGGTTTGGCTTTGGGAGCTTTGGGTGTTGTCGCTTATAAAAATAGAGACTCTTTAAAACAAAGAGGTCAAGATATTTTTAATCAAGCAAAACAAAAAGGTGAAACTTTAAAAAAAGATATTGAAGAAAAAATTGTTTCTACAAAAGAGAAATTTGAAAAAAAAGATTCTATTGTAGAAGATAAAGAGATCAAGAAAACTAGAAAACCAAGAACTACAAAAGAAAAAGCAGAAGTTCTAAAACCAAAAAGAAAATATACAAGAAAAGAGAAAACTACGCAAACAGAGGTAAATGAATGAAAACAATAGATACAGGAACTCCTAGAAATGTTTTAGGACATGTAATAAGTGGAGCAATTGCAGGTGCAGTTGTAAGTGGTGCAATAAACTATAAAAAATATCAAAATGGTGAACTTAAAAAATGTGAAGCTATAAAAGATACTACAAAAAGAGCTTCACAAAGTGCTATTGCAACAGGAAGTGCTATTGCAACAGCAAACTATATTGGTGAAGGAAATTATTTAAGAGCATTTACAGCTATGTCTATTGGAGCTGCTGGAATTTATGGTTTAGAGGTAATTGAAGAGAAATTAGAACAAAAATATTTAACAAACCAAAATTTAAAATTAGAGGAAAATTCAGATGACTAATAATAACAAAAAACAAGAGTTTGTAGGGCAAAATAGTATAAATCGAAACCCTTATAATAGCGATATAAATAGCACTAGAAATACAAATCAAACAGGATTAAATATAAATCAAAATCCATATATAAATCAAAATGTAAATCAAGTTCAAAACCAAACACAAAACCAAACAAACTCACTATTTAATAGTGATTTTATCAAAGGTGCTTTAATTGGAGCAGTTGCAACATATATTTTGACAAATAAAAATGCTCAAGAAAATATTTTTTCTGTTATTGATAAAGCAAAAAATCTTGTAACAGCTGGTGTTGAGGAAATGAAAGAGCGAATTGAAGATGCAAAAGCAGCAGCACAAGCAAGAAATTAAGAGTTATAAAAAATGGATAAAAATTTTATAAAAGTTCATCAATCAGGACTTAGAGCTAGATATAAATTAGAACTTTTAAGAGATAAATTTATAGATGAAGATATTTTAAAAAGCTATTTCAATGACTTAAATGAGATAAAAAATATAAGAGTAAATAAAAAAGCTTACTCTATCATTTTTGAATTAAATAGTGATATTTTCTCAAAAATTGAAGAAAAACTGACAAATATCTCATTAGAAAATCTTTTACAAACTGCTTCAAAAAACTCTAATAGTGTTTGTGTAACTTGTGTAAGTAGTGAAGAACCTTCTATGCAAGGTACACTATTAGCTAGTTCTGCATTAGTAGCTGAAAGATTAATTACAAATAACACTTCAAAAGCTGCAATTACAACTCTTGCTTGTACTCCACTTTTAATAGATGGAACAAAAGAGCTTTTTAGTGAAGGTCTAACTTCTCATGTGCTTGAAGCTGGTGCTGTTG
Source organism: Aliarcobacter faecis (assembly GCF_013201705.1). Classification (NCBI taxonomy): domain Bacteria; kingdom Pseudomonadati; phylum Campylobacterota; class Epsilonproteobacteria; order Campylobacterales; family Arcobacteraceae; genus Aliarcobacter; species Aliarcobacter faecis. The sequence goes on from NZ_CP053837.1 coordinate 1,512,030, forward strand.
CTATTTCTATTTTACGAAAAGATTATTTAGCTGCAAACTCTACAAATGCTATGCTAGAACTAGGAGAGTATATAGAAGAAACAACTGTTCATAAAAGTGATGATTTATTAAAAGAGTTAGCAAAACCAAATATCGAAGAAGCTTGGGTTGAAAAAATTATAGATGGAAAAGTAACTGAAATTCTAGTAAAAACTGAAGATTTAAATATTGGTGATATTGTAGTTGTTGGAGCTGGAAGTACTATTGCTATTGATGGGCATATTATTGATGGAGCAGGAACTATAAATCAAGTTTCAATGACAGGAGAAGCTACTCCTATTGCAAAATATAGAGGAGATAGAGTTCTTTCTGGAACTATTGTTGAAGAGGGAAGATTTAGAATTTGGGCTGAACAAGTTGGCGCAAATACAGCAACTCAAAGGATAAAACACTATATAGAAAACTCTTTAAATGAAAAATCATCTGCTCAACTAAAAGCAAATAAACTTGCAGATAAACTTGTACCTGTTACTTTAGGTCTTGCAACAGCTGCGTATATTTTTACAAGAGATTTTGAAAGAGTTGCTTCAGTTTTACAAGCAGATTACTCATGTGCTTTAAAATTAGCAACTCCAGTTGCTTTTAAATCTACTATTTCAAAAGCTGGACATAGTGGTATTATGATAAAAGGGGCAAAATCTATTGAAGCACTAGCTAGTGCAGATACTTTTGTATTTGATAAAACTGGAACTTTAACAGCTGGAGAGTTAGAAGTTGTTAGTGTTGATTCTTATGATAAAAATTGGAGTGCAGATGAGCTTTTAAACCTTACTGCTTCAACAGAAGAACACTATTTTCACCCTGTTGCTGAAGCTGTTGTAAAAGCAGCAAAAGAGAGAGGTTTTGTACATATGCACCACGAAGAGGTTCAATTTATTGTAGCTCATGGTGTAAAAACAGAAGTAGATGGGAAATCTGTAATTATTGGAAGTCGTCACTTTTTAGAAGATGATGAAAAAATAGATTTCTCAATGCACAAAAATGATATTGAAAACTCTTTAAAAAAGAGTGATACCCTACTTTATATAGGATACAATGGAAAACTTTTAGGAACTATTGGTTTAGCCGATGAGATAAGAAAAAACTCTAAAGAGTCAATAAAAAAATTAAAAGCTCTTGGTGTAAAGAATATAGTTATGCTAACAGGAGATATTAAGTCAAAAGCACTAAAAATAGCAGATGATTTAGGTATTAATGAAGTAAGAGCTGAACTTTTACCACATGAAAAAGCAGATATTGTAAAAGAGCTAATGAGTCAAGGTAAAAAAGTTGCATTTGTTGGAGATGGAATAAATGATGCTCCAGCTTTAATTTCAGCTCATGTTGGAATATCTATGAGTAAAGGTGCTGATATAGCAAAAGCAACAGCGGATATAAGCCTTTTAAAAGATGATATAGCTGCCGTTGTTGAAGCAAAAGAGTATGCAAATAAAACTATGAGTTTAATAAATACAAACTTTAATGCAACAGTTGGAATAAACTCTGGAATACTTGCAGGGGCAACTTTTGGACTCTTTTCTCCAATTGTAACTGCAGTTTTACATAATGGTACAACAATAGGATTATTACTTAACTCAATAAGAGGAGTAAATTTAGCAAAAAAATAGATTATAATAATAGTTATTAGTTCTATTTAAGGAATTAAATACTATTATTTCGATAATTATTATCAGAAGGATTTATTTTATGCCATTTTTATTACCATTAGCAACTCTAATTACTGGAGTTTTAACAGTTAAAACAGTAAACAAGACAATAAAAACTTATGAAAGAAGAAAAAAAAGAAATGAAAGAAGAGAAATTATTTGATTTAGAAGTTCAAAGAGAAGTAGCAAAAATAGGAATGACTGCAACTTTAGGTGCGACTGTTGTTACTTCTATGTTTATGAAAAATAAGATTGCTAAAAATACTCATATAGTTGCTGGAGTTGCATTTTGTGGATTTGCTCTATGGCATCATATGTTATATCAACCAAAAAAACAAAATACTACAAAAGAGACTAAATCTAAAAACAATTTAACAAAAACTCCACTTAAAGCAGAGATTTAATCTCTGCTATTTTATAATTTAACTTCAATAATATAAAAAGAAATTACTAAAAAAACTCAATATAGATATAAAAACTCTTAAATTTAAATGAAAAAAGAGTGTTGTAGTTTATGAAGACGATATGAAGTAGAAAATCCTACTCATACCTTAAAGCTTCAATAGGATTTAATCTTGCAGCTTTTCGTGCAGGGAAATATCCAAAAACAATACCTATTAAAGTAGAAAAAATAAATGATATTAAGATAATTTGTTCATTTATAATAAATGGTAACTGTAAAAAATTTACAACTCCATAACCAATTCCTAGACCTAAGAAAATTCCAATAATTCCACCCCAAGTTGATAAAACTATAGCTTCAACTAAGAACTGCATTAAAACTTCATTTTCCATAGCTCCAATAGCAAGTCTAGTACCTATTTCTCTTGTTCTTTCAGTTACAGAAACTAGCATAATATTCATAATACCAATTCCACCAACAAGTAAAGAAATAGCAGCAATAGAACCCAACAAATATGTAAGCATAGTTGTTGTTGATGTCATAGTCTCTAAAATATCTTTCATATCACGAATATGAAAATTATCGGGCTCTCCAATTTTTATAGCTCGTCGCTCTTGCATTAAAGATGTAATATCTGTTTTTGCATCTTCAATATACTGCTCTTGTGTTATTGAAATTATTATAGAGGATACATCTTTTTTCCCTAAAATTTTTCGCTGAAACATATTTGTAGGAACTATTACTATCTCATCTTGATCATTTCCAAAAGCAGCAGCTCCTTTAGAAGTTAAAACTCCTATTACATTACAAGTTATATTTTTTAGCCTTATATTTGCACCTATTGGACTTTCATCACCAAAAAGTTGAGTTACAATAGTTGTTCCTATAATACAAGATGATTTTCCACTAGCTAATTCACTATCATCAAAAATTCTTCCATCTTGTAAACCCCACTCTTTAATAATAAAATAGTCATTATCTGTTCCAATTACACTAGCTGAATGACTTTTGTTTCCATAAACAATATTCATTCTTGAAGAGCTTTCAGAAGTAGCTGCTTTAATATTTGTAACTTCTCTTTTTATTGCAACTATATCTTCATTTGTAAATGGCTTTGAACTATTATCCTCTCTTGGTATTCCTCTTCTTTCTTGCCCTACTCTAAGAGTTAGCATATTACTTCCAAGTTTTGTAATACTATCTTTTACATTTTGAGTTGTTCCATCTCCAATCATAACCATAGCAATAACAGAAGCAACACCAATAACTATTCCTAAAATTGTAAGAACTGACCTTAAGATATTTCTTTTTATCTCTTTTATAGCTATTAAAAAAGCATTTACTAACATTATTTAAATCCTTTTTTCAAACTATCTTCAATATGTCCATCTCTAAAATAGATTATTCTATCTGCATAAGCAGCCATATCTTCTTCATGAGTTACCATAATAACTGTAATCTTAGACTCTTTATTTAGCTGTTTTAATAAATTCATAATCTCTATACTTTTTATACTATCAAGATTTCCTGTTGGCTCATCAGCAAGAAGAACTAAAGGATTTGTAACTATTGCTCTTGCTATTGCAACTCTTTGTTGTTGTCCACCACTTAGTTCTGCTGGAGTATGCTTTATAACACTTCCTAAACCAACTTTTTTTAAAGCTTCTGTAGCCATCTCTTCTCTTTGTTTTGATGGAATTTTTCTATAAATCAAAGGTAATTCAACATTTTCTAAAGCTGAAGTTCGTCCTAAAAGATTGAAGCCTTGAAAAACAAAACCTAAATAGTTTCTTCGTAAAAGTGCCATCTGATTTCTATTTAATTTTTCTACATTTATACCATTAAAAAGATACTCTCCACTTGTAGGTTTATCTAAACAACCTATCATATTCATAGATGTAGATTTTCCACTTCCACTAGCTCCCATAATAGCAACAAATTCGCCCTCATATATCTTTAAATCAACTCCATTTAGTGCATGAGTTATATTTTGTCCACTTCCATAGCTTTTTACAATATTTTTGAACTCAATTATTGCTTTTTTATTTTGCATTATCACTCTTTTGTGAAATTATTACCTCATCATCTAATTTTAAATCTTTTGATTCAATAGCTGAAGATTTTCCATCTGTATCTAAAACTTTTACCATAACTCTTTTTGGTTCACCATTTTCTAAAATATAGATAGAAGAGAACTCTCTTTTCCCTAAATCTTTTGTAACTCCACCTTGTGGTCTATTATTTGGTCCAACAAAATTAACAGAACCACTTTTTTGAGATTGTTCTTGAATTTTTGGTTTAAATCTTAAAGCACTATTTGGAATTAAAACTTTATCCTTACTATCTTTTGTAACAATTTTTGCTGTTGCTGTCATTCCTGGTTTTAAAACTAAATCTTCATTATTTACTTCAACAACTGTTTCATAAGTTACAACTCCATTTGAATCAATTGGATTTAACCTTACTTGTTTTATTTTTCCATGAAATGTTCTATTAGGATAAGCATCAACACTAAATGTTACGGGTAAACCTTTTTTAATATCTGCAACATCAGCCTCATCAATACTCACTATTAAATCCATATTTGTTAAATCTTTTGCTAAAGTAAAAAGCTTTGGAGCAGACATAGTTGCAGCTAAAGTTTGTCCAACTTCAACTTCTCTATTTAGAACTATCCCATCAATAGAAGATTTAACTGAAGCCTTTTCAAGATTTTGTTTATCTGTTTTTACATTTGATTCAGACTGTAAAACTTTTGCTTTTGTTGCTTCAAGTGAAGATAAAGCTGCTTCATATGAAAATCTTGTATCATCAAGTTCATTTTTTGATGGATATTTTCCATTTGACTCATTAAACATTTTTAAAGTTCTATCATATAAAATTTTCTTATTTTTTACATTTACTTCACTCTCTTTTTGATTTGCTCTTGCTATTGCTAAAGCTGCACTTGAACTATCAACTTGAGATTGCAGTTTTACAGTATCGAGTTTTGCTAAAACTTGCCCAACTTTCACCTCATCATTATAATCTACATAAATCTCTTTTATTGTTCCAGAAACCTCTATTCCTATTTCTACACTATTTGTTGGATTCAAATTCCCCGTTGCACTAACAATAACTTCTAAATCACCTTTTTCAACTTTTTTTGTTATATATTCAACTTTTGTTACTTTATTTGCTGAATTGAACATAAAAAAATATACTCCTACAACAGCTACAACTATTACTACACTTATCCAAGCATATATTTTTTTTGAACTCTTTGTTTTATAACTATTTAATTCACTTACTAAATTATCATTGCTCATCTTCTATTAACCTTTTATTTTAAAATATAGTTTTGTATATTGAAGTTTGATATTTATATCATTTATTACAATATCATACTCATTTATCAATTTCGTATTCTTTAGAATGTCTAAATCATACTCTGATGTCATTCCAGCTTCATTTGATATTTTATTTGTAGAGATTAAATCATCATACAATATAATATTCTCTTTTATAGTTTTAATATGTTTTTCATAAGTATCAATTTGACTTAAAATCTGTTCATAATCATAAGCTACTTCATTTCTTAAATCATTAACTTGACTTTTTTGTTTTAGATACTCCAATTTTGACTCTTGAAGTTTATTTGATTTATTATAATCATATAAAGGCATAGATAGAGTTAAACTTGCACTTCCTGAAGCATCATCTTTATTTGTATCTTTTATCATTCTATCAAATTCACTATCAGAATAACTATATGAAGCATTTGTTGATAGTGAAACTTTTGGTAAATAGTTTGTTTTTGTTTTTTTATAACTTGTATTTAACATCTCAACTTTAGAATCCTCTTGTAAAATATCTAAATTATTTTTTACAAAATCATCTTTTGAAACTATCTTAAAATCTATAATATCTATCTGGTCATATTTTAAATCTGTATATTTTGAAAGTTCATACTCTTTCTCTTTTAAAGAGTTCTCTAAACTAATATTTTCTTTGAATTGATTATTTTTTGACATAACAGCATTATTTAGCTCAATAATATCACCTTTACCAGCATCATATTGTATTTTTTTGATAATTAACTCTATCTCTTTATTCTCTAATCTATATTTACCTTGCTCTATTTGCAATTTTAGCTTTTTAATTTCCAATAAAGTGCTATAAATAGCTTGTAAAAGCTGTTGATTCTGATTTTCCCAAGATAATAAATCATATTTTAATTTATCTTTTGCATATGCAATTGTAAGTTCAATACCACCTGATTCAAAGATAGATTGGGTAAAACCTATTCGTGCAGATTTTCCATATCTATTATTATTTCTATCTTGTTCATCTGAAAAAGAGTGATTTCTTGTTAGTCCTGAACTAAAATCTATAGTTCCTATCCAATCATTTTTCAAACTCTCATAACTTGACTCTATAGATTGTTTTTGAAGCTCTCTAGTCTCTTTTTTATCTTTTTGTAAAATCTCTAAACTATTTGTATTTGCTAATGTAAAACTACAAACTATTGAGAATAAAAATATTTTACGCAACTTTTGTCCTTAATTTTTTAATGTGGGAATTATATGTTCAGTTTTTTAACGATATTTTAACAAAATATAAATTTTTTGTAAAATTTAAGATAATTGTTATTACTATTGAAATATAATTGCGAACAAATTAAAAAAAGGACGCTTTTTATGCAAGATATAGAGACTTTAAAACATTTAGTTGATTACGGAGTAATCACACTACTAATAGTTATGAGCTTTGTTGCAGTATATTTCTTTATTGAGAGGGTTATTTTCTATAGAAAAATAGTTGTAAACTCTTATAAAACAAAAAAGGCTTTAGATGTAGCACTTACTAAACATCTTACAATAATTGGAACAATTGCTTCAAATGCTCCATATATTGGTCTTTTAGGAACTGTTTTGGCAATTATGCTTACATTTATGACAATGGGAAGTGGAGATATTGATGCAGCTAAAATTATGGAAAGTTTAGCATTAGCACTTAAAGCAACTGCTGTTGGTTTAGTTGTTGCTATTGTTGCTATGGTTTTATATAATATTTTAAGTAGATCTGCTGAAGTTTTGGAGAGCGAATATGAAGCTACAGAAGTATGATTCAATAAATGTTATTCCATTTATTGATGTTTTATTAGTTCTTTTAGCAATAGTTTTATTAACTTCAACATTTATTACTAAAGGGATTATTCCAGTTGCTCTACCAAATTCTAGTAGCTCTGATAATCTAAAACCTGATAAAGAGATGGTTATTGTGATAAATGAAAATGGAGAACTCTTTTTAGAAGATGCTCCTATTTTATTAGAAAATATTGAAGTACAAATTTTAACAAAAACAAAAGAGACACCAATTCATATCCATACAGATAAAAATACAAAATTTGAATCTTTTGTAAATGTTTTAGATATGTTAAAGAAAAATCAATTTGCTAATGTCTCTATCGTAACTAAGAAGTAGATTTATGAACAGATATTTAAACTCATTTTTTTTAACTTCCTTATTATATGCAGTATCAGGAACAATTATGTTTTTTACTTTTAAAGAATTTATTGTTCAACCTAAAAAGGAAGAAGTTATTACAAAAATATCATTAAACAGTGTAGCAGTTACTCAAGTTCAACCAGTAGAACCAGAACCTACTCCTCCTGAACCTGAACCAGAGCCAATTCCTGAACCAATAATTGAGAAACCAACTCCTATAAAAAAGGTTCATAAAGAGCATAAAAAACCTCAAAAAAAACCTGTTGAAAAAATTATAGAACAAAAACAAGAAGTTACAGAAGTAGCTGAAGTTGTACAACCAGCTCCTATAACACCTCCTAATACTAAACCAACAGAAGATGTACAAACTACAAATCATAACCAAGCTGAAATAGATGATTTAAGAGCAAAATATTTAGCTAAAGTTAAAGCAAAAGTTGAAAAAAATAAAGTGTACCCAAAAGCAGCAAAGAGACTAAACCAAACAGGAAAAGTTGAAGTAAGCTTTGATATAAGAAAAAATGGAAAAATAGAGAATCTTAAAATTTCAAAAAAATCTGCTTTTGAAAGATTAGATGAAGCAACTTTAGAACTTTTACTAAAAATAAGTGCTTTTGATGAAATTCCTGATGAACTAAAAAAAGATGTTTTGAGTATAAATATACCAGTTATTTACGATATAAATTAAGAATAAATTTCTAATACACTTTATAAAGTGTATTAGATTCTATATTAAACATTTAAGCAAGAGTTTTTATAAATTCAACTGCCATTCTCACACCAGTTCCACTAGCTCCATAAGGATTATATCCCCAAGCTTTTTCAACAAATGCAGGACCAGCTATATCAAAATGTATCCATTTATTTTTATTCTCATCATAAATAAAATTATCTAAAAACATTCCAGCAGTTATTGCTCCTCCATATCTTGTATTTGAGATATTACAAACATCTGCTATTTCAGATTTTATACATTTTTTTAAATATCTATTAAAATCTAGTTTTGTTGCATACTCTCCAGAATTTTGACAAGCTTCCAAAGCCCTTTGTTTTAACTCTTCACTATTTCCCATAATTCCAGTTGTGTACTCTCCAAGCCCAACTACACAAGCACCAGTCAGTGTTGCAAAATCAAAGATATAATCAAAATCTTTTATCTCATCTTGAGCATAACATAAACAATCAGCTAGTACCAATCGTCCTTCAGCATCAGTATTTCGTACTTCAATAGTTTTTCCATTTTTTGCTCTTAAAACATCATCTGGTTTATAAGCATTTCCACCTATCATATTTTCAACAGCTCCAATAATAGCATGAACTTCAACAGGAAGCTTAAGAGATGCAATAGTTTTAATAGTGTTTAAAACAGCAACTCCTCCTGATTTATCTGCTTTCATAGTTATCATAAAATCAGCTGGTTTTAACGATAATCCACCACTATCGTAAGTAAGCCCTTTTCCTACAAGAACAATTTTTGCTTTAGCTTTTTTTGGTTTATATTTTAGGTGAATTAATTGTGATTCATGAACTGAAGCACGACCAACACTATGCATTGACATCATTTTTTGTTTTTCAAGATATTTCTCTCCAAAAACTTCACACTCTAAATCAAACTCTTTTGCCAAACTTTCAGCCTCTTTTGCAAAGCTTTTTGGAGTAAAATCTTGAGGAGTTGTATTTACCATATCTCTAGCACTATTTACAGAGTTTGCGATAATTATTGACTCATCTAAAATATCTTTTAGTTTTGAACTCTTCTGCTCAACAATAAAATTTAATTCTAACTCACTTTTACTCTTTTCACTTTTATAAGTTTCAAACTTATAACTTCCTAAAATTGCACCTTCAACTAAAGCTTTAAAATTCTCTTCTAACTTACTATTTATTTGCACTTTTGCACTTTTAAATTTAGTTGTAGTTGCCTTCTTAACTGCATTTGAAATAGCAATAGCTATTGAGTCATAAGTAAACTCTTCAAAAGCTGAATAAATTTTTTTTGATTCTGGTAAAAAAATTGTTGCTTCATCTTTTATTTTAAACTCTAAACTCTCTAAAAGTTCTCTATTTTTACCTAAATCTTCAATATTATTTACCAATATTATCTCTAAATCACTCTCTTTTGATTTAGTTAATTCTAAAATTTTAATTTTCATTCATCATCCTTTTTTCAATTTTTTTAGTTGCTTTATTAAAATAATAAATTATTCCTCCACCAAAAATTATTACTAAAGGAATAGCTAAATACCAATGTGCTTTTGCCCAATGAAGAACTATCATAATTTGCTCTCCAAAATACCAAACAGGAACTATTGTAATTGCGGCCCAACACCACGCTGAAATTAGATTTATTACTGCAAATTTTCTAGCATCATATCTCGTAATTCCTATTGAAATTGGAATTATTGTTCTCATTCCATACATATATCTTTGTGTAAAAATAATTGGCCAACCATGTTTTTTCAATAATAAATGTGCAAAAGCAAACTTTCTTCTTTGCCCTCTTAATCTTTTCAAAACACTATCTTTATTAAATCTTCCTATATAAAAATATACCTGATCCCCTGCAAATCCACCAAGACCAGCTACAAAAATTGCTAAATATAAATTCATATCTCCTGTATGAGCCAATAATCCTGCCATAATAAGACCAGCTTCACCTTCAAGCATTCCCCAAACAAAAAGAATAATATATCCATACTGTCTTAATAAATATGCAAACTTTTCATCAATTCCTATAACTGGAGCTTGATATAAGCTGTAAGCTAAAAATGATATAAAAAGCACCAGAAATATAGCAAAAATCTTTCCTGTATATGGCTGAATTTTTCTAAATAGTTCTCTCAATTTTAATCCTTATTCAAAATTTAATAAACTTTTTGCTTGTATCATATCTTTATCTCCACGACCAGATAAACATATAATCACCATTTTTCCTTTTAATTTTTCTTCTGCTTTTTTTAAGTATGCTACTGCATGAGATGATTCAAAGGCTGGTATTATTCCCTCTTTTTGACTAAGCCATACAAATGCTTCAAGAGCTTCTTTATCCGTAATATTGTCATAAATTATACTTTTATTATCTTTATGAAAAGAGTGTTCAGGTCCAACACCAGGGTAATCAAGCCCAGCACTAATTGAGTGAGCTTCTAAAACTTGTCCATCTTCATCTTGAAGTAAATATGAACATTGTCCATGTAAAATTCCAGGGCTTCCAAGAGCTAGACAAGAGCCATGTTTTAGTGTATCAAGACCTAAACCACCAGCTTCAATTCCAACACAAGTAACACTATCATCTTCTAAAAAATGTGAAAACATTCCAATAGCATTTGAACCACCACCTATACAAGCAACTACATAATCTGGTAATTTACCCTCTTTTTCTAAAATCTGTTTTCTTGATTCATAACCAATAATTGCTTGAAAATCTCTTACCATCATAGGATATGGATGAGGACCTGCTACTGTTCCAATTATATAAAAAGTATCTCTTGCATTTGTAACCCAATATCTAATTGCCTCATTCATAGCATCTTTTAAAGTTTTGCTTCCACTTTCAACAGCAACCACTTTTGCACCTAAAAGTTTCATTCTAAATACATTTAGCTCTTGTCTTTCAACATCTTTTGCACCCATAAAAACTGTACATTCAAGTCCCATAAGTGCTGCTATTGTAGCAGTTGCAACTCCATGTTGCCCTGCTCCTGTCTCAGCTATTACTTTTGTTTTCCCCATTTTTTTAGCTAATAAGCCTTGAGCAATTACATTGTTTACCTTATGAGCCCCTGTATGATTTAAATCTTCTCTTTTCAAATAAACTTTTGCACCAATTTCATCACTTATATTTTTTGCAAAATAAAGAGGATTTTCTCTTCCTACATAATCTTTTAAGAAATAGTTTACCTCATTCCAAAACTCTTTATCAAATCTATACTTACTATAAGCTAGTTCTAACTCTTTTAAAACAGGCATTAATGTTTCAGGTACATATTGACCACCAAAAACTCCACCAAATTGACCCTTTTCATTTGGATCAAAAATACTTTTTTTTGGAATATAATCACTCATTTTCTATTTCCCTCTAAATCTCTAATACAGAATAAACTTCTGAAAGTTCACTTAGCCTATCTTTACCATTTAATATTGTAAAATTCAATAAAAAACAGCTCTCTACTAAATTAGCATTTAATTTTTTTATTAAATTAGCTGCAGCATAAGCTGTTCCTCCACTTACAATTAAATCATCAATTAATAAAACTCTTTTATCTTTTTGATTTAAGAAAGCATCTAAGTGTATCTCAACTTCATCAAAGCCATACTCTAGTTCATACTTTTCACAAACTGTTGTACTTGGTAATTTTCCTTTTTTTCGTACAGGAACAAAACCAACTTTAAGTCTAGTTGCCAAAGCAGCAGCAAAAATAAATCCTCTTGATTCAATTCCTGCTATAAAATCTAAATTATATGATTTATATCTATCTTCTAAATGATTCATTAGAAGTTCAAAAGCATCTTTATTATTTAAAAGTGTTGTAATATCTTTAAAGCTAATTCCTGGTTTTGGAAAATCTTCGACTACTCTTATTGAGTTTAATAAAAACTCTTTATCTTTATCATTCAAATTTTTAATATTATTCAAAATAACCTCTACTATATTAAGAAAAGTTGTACATTTTAGCCAAATAATTATTATTTCTTTATGATTTTATGAAAAAAACCAAATTTTATATATAATATAAAAAATTATTAAAAGACACTATATGAAAATTATTATACTTTTTTTAAGTATCTGTTTTTGCTTTTCAATTGAAATTGTAAAACCATCAATTTATGATGAGAAAAAGCATAATATTCAAAATTGGTTAATGAGTGAAAAACTAGATGGAATAAGAGCTATTTGGACAGGGAAAGAACTTTTAAGTAAAAATGGAAATAAACTATTTGCTCCAAATTTCTTTATAAAAGATTTTCCACCTTTTTACCTTGATGGTGAGTTGTGGACTAAAAGAGCTGATTTTGAAAATATTCAAAGCGTAGTTTTAAATCAAAATAGTAACTCTCTTTGGAAAAATATAACTTATAATATATTTGAAATTCCAAATCAAAAAGGAGATTTTTATAATAGATTAAAATTTTTGGAAGAGTTTTTAGAAAAAAATCCAAATAAATATATAAAAATTATTCCTCAAATAAAGATAATAAAAAAAGAAGATTTAAATATTTTTTTAGATGAAGTATTAAGAAAAAATGGCGAAGGTGTAATAATAAGAAACCCTTTTTTGGAATATGAAGATGGAAGAAGTCTAAATATTTTAAAAGTTAAAACATTTTTTGATGATGAAGGAGAAGTTATTTCTTATAATTACAATAGTGATAAAACATTTAGAAGTTTAAATTTAAAACTCGAAAGTGGAACAATATTTAAATTAGGTAGTGGATTTTCGTTTAAATATAGAGAAAATCCACCTAAAATTGGCTCTATTGTCACATTTAAATATTATGGTTTTACAAAAAATGGTAAACCAAAATTTGCTTCATTTTTAAGAGAAAGGAAAAATGAATAACTTAGTAAACCTCATAACTTTTTGTTACTAATCCACTATCTTTTATTTTTGTACAAATTGATGAAGTTTTTGCTGTATCAACTTTTAAATCCAAAGTAATTGGTGTTTTTGTTTTATTTACTTCCAAAGATAAACAACCATTTTTATCACTTATTTTTAAATCTTCAATATTCCAATTTGCATCAGATATATTCATAGAATCACTTATCTTATCTATTTTCTGATTTAATAAATAGTAACTTTGAATTGAATTAATAGCAGTATTTATATCCCTTTTTATAGTTGAGACTAAAGCACTATCCTTTGTATCCATAAATCTTGGCACTGCAAAGGCAACAATTATCCCTAAAATAACAATAGCAAAAATCAACTCTAAAAGAGAAAAGGCACTTTTCATAATAATCCTTTAAATAATTTAAAAGATTATAAATATTTGTTTCTTAAAATAATATTATTTATTATAAAATATTTGGTATCTCTATATTTGTCTCTTTTTCCACATCTACAACTGTTTCGAAAACAACTTCAATTGGAGCTGAACCACTAAAATCACTATCTTTATCAACAAACTTCGTAAGATTTTTATGAAAATCAAGTTTAACTGTACCTATTGGTCCATTTCTTTGCTTCCCAATAATTATCTCTGCTTCTTCTATAGGCTTATCTTGGAATTTTGATTTATAATCCTCACCTTTATCCTTTGCCTCTTTCTCTTTTCTTGCTTCATCTCTTTGTTTATAAACATCATCTCTATAAACAAACATTATAATATCAGCATCTTGTTCAATAGCACCAGACTCTCTTAAATCACTTAACATAGGTCTTTTATCTGGTCTATTTTCAAGCCCACGATTAAGCTGAGATAGTGCAACTATTGGTATTTTTAGCTCTCTTGCTAACATCTTCAATCCCCTACTAATATCTGAAACCTCTTGATGTCTATCTTTATTTCCTATTCCTTGCATTAACTGAAGATAATCTATAATTACTAAGCTTACTTTATTATCCTCATTTTGTGCCAATTTTCTTACTCTTGCTCGAAGTTGGTTAATATTTATACTTCCACCATCATCAACAAAAAGTTTTTTTGTATTTAATTGATTAAAAGCATCAGTTAATTTTGACCATTGATTATCATCCATATCACCTTTTCTAAGATTTTGTAATGGAATTGAAGTTTTTGCTGCTAACATTCTTAGCATTAGTTGTTCTGCTGGCATCTCTAAAGAGAAAAATATAACACCTTTATCTCTTTCTATATTTTTTAGTGCCATATTTAAAACTATTGCTGTTTTACCCATTGCTGGTCTTGCAGCTATTATTACTAAATCCCCTTCATTAAAACCTGTTGTTCTTTTATCTAAAGAGTCAAAACCTGTTGTTTGCCCTATTAAATACTTATTCCCAAGCTTTTTCATCTTCTCAATATATGCTAATGTATCACTTGTAACGGTTTGCATATCTTTAAGTTCACTAGTTGCACTATTTGTTGAGATTTTATAAAGTTCCCCTTGGATAGTATCAAGAGCTTCATTTGCACTTATTTGCTCTTCTATTGCAACTTTTTTTATAGTTGTTGCCAAAGTTGCTAACTCTCTTTTTACTGAAGCATCTTTTATCTCTTTTACATAAGCAACTGTATTTGTAATTGGATTTGCACTTAAAATTTCAAGTAAAACAGAGTCATCAATATCTTTTGAATTTATTTTATTTCTAATAAAATCTTCATCTATTGGCATATCATCTTCATGAAGTTTTATCATAGCTTCAAAAATAGATTTATGAGCTGGAAGATAAAAATCTTTAGGTTTTAAAACTCCTAAAATATCTTCAAGTTCTTCAGGATTAAAAAATATTGAGCTTAAAACTGCTCTTTCAATGTTTATACTATAAATACTATCCATTATATTTTTCTTTTTGCTTCAAATTCTACTTCTTCCACAAATTTATTAATCAAAGCATCTCCACTTAATTTTGCAATTATTTCACCCTTTTTCATAACAAGCCCACTTCCTTTTCCAAATGCAATAGCAACATCAGCAGCTTTTGCTTCACCAATAGCATTTACAACACACCCCATAACAGAAACATCTAATGGAGTTTTAATATGTGCTGTTCTTTTTTCAATCTCTGAAACTGCACTTACTAAATCAGCTTCAATTCTTCCACAAGTTGGACAAGAGATAATATTTAAACCCTCTTTTGAGATACCTAAATCTTTTAAGATAGCTCGTCCAACTTTTATCTCTTCTTCAAGCTCTCCAGTCATAGAGACTCTCAAAGTATCTCCTATTCCATCAAGAAGAAGAGCCCCTAAAGCAATAGATGATTTGATTGTAGAGTGGAATTGTGTTCCAGCTTCAGTAACTCCTAGATGAAATGGATAATTATTTATAGGTCTTAAAGTTCTATACGCTTCAACTGTTCTTTGAACATCACTTGCTTTTAGTGAAATTTTAATATCTGTAAACCCTAAATCTTCTAAATATTTAATATTATAATCAGCACTTGCAACCATTCCTTTTGGAGTTTGTCCATATCTATTTTCAAACTCTTTTTCCAAACTTCCACAATTTACCCCAACTCTTATTGGAATATTTCTATTTTGACAAGCCTTTACCACTTCTTGAACTCTTTTTTTATCTCCAATATTTCCAGGATTTATTCTTATACAATCTACTACTTCAGCAGCAATAAGTGCTAATTTATAGTGAAAATGAATATCTGCAACTATTGGTAAATCAACTTGTTTTTTTATCTCTTTTAAAGCATTTGCATCTTCAATATGAGGAACAGCAACTCTTACAATATCAGCTCCTGCAAAATGAAGTTTTCTTATCTGCTCAACTGTAGCTTCTACATCTGATGTTTTTGTATATGTCATTGATTGAACACTTATTGGTGCATCACCACCAATTAGGACATTACCTACTTTTATCTGTTTTGTTGGATATCTTTTTATCATAAGTGGGATTTTATCCAAAATTGTTTAAATTAAAGTGAAGATTAATTTTATAAAAGATATTATCTTTAACATTTAAACTAATAATTTTTTTATACATAAAGGTATATATTGGATAGTAGAAAAAGTTTTTTATTTGTTATTTTTATTTTTACAACACTACTTTCACTAATATTATTTATTACTTATAACTTTATTTCAAAAAAACAAGATAATCTTTTAAAATCTATATATCAAACTACATATAAAAATATCTATGAAAAAACAGAAAATTTAATAAGTGATAAACAAAATACATCATTAGCTATTGCTATTTCTCTATCAAAAGATGAAAATCTTTATAATCACCTTAAGAATAAAGAGTTTGACAAACTTAATTATGAAAAAATTGCCAAATTAATAGAGAACTATTCAAAATATAAAAATATCTGGATTCAAATTTTGGATAAAAATAAAAATAGTTTATATCGCTCTTGGACAAATATTAGAGATGGAGTACAATTTAGAGAAGATTTAGAAAATCAAGCTGCTCTAAAAAATATTTCAACTTCAATTAGTATAGGTTTATTTAATATTGGAATAAAAGCAAGAACACCTATTCTTGATGAAGAAAATAATTTTTATGGTGCCTTAGAAGTTATTACTCATTTCGATTCAATTACAGAAGATTTACAAAAAAATGGAATATCTTCTATCATAATTGCTGATAAAAAATTTAGAAAAAACCTTAAATATCCTCTATTGTCAAATATTTTTATAGATGATTATTATATTGCGAATGAAAATGCCAATACAAAATTATGCAATTATATAGAAGAAAATGGCATTGAAAAATATATTAATATAGAAACTTATATTATTGAAAATGATTATTTAATAGCAAATTATAATCTATTTAATGAAAAAAAAGAGAAAATTGGTCAAATTTTAAATTTCTATGATTTAAAAAATATCGATTCTAACTACATAAGCTCTATAAAAAAACAAACTATATTAACAATTTTAATAATTTTAATAACTCTATTTTTTATATTTATTTTATATCTTTACACAAGATACACAAATAAAATAAAATCTCAGAAACAAAAAAATAGATTAATACTTGATTCCCAATCAAGTATTGTAATAATTACAAATGGAAATGAGATAATTGATTCAAATAAAAAATTAATTGAATTTTTCAAAGATTGCAAAAATTTAAACGACTTTAAAAAGAAATATAAATGTATTTGCAGTAGTTTTGTAGATATAAATAGTGAAAACTATCTTTTAGATATTGATTATAATGGTAAGAACTGGGCTGAATATGCATTAGATAATCAAAATATTGATTTTAAAGTTGCAATTTATGATATTGAAAAAAATTTAAAACATTTTTCTCTAAAAGTTAGTAAATTAAAAAATGATAATTTAATAATTGTAACATTTACAGATATTTCTCAAGATATTGTTGAAGCAGAAAAAGAGAAAAATGAACAAAGAATTATATTCCAACAAGCAAAATTAAATGCTATAACAAATACCTTAAATAATATAGCTCATCAATGGAGACAACCTTTAAGTGTAATAAGCACCCTTACAAGTGGAATGAAATTAAAAAAAGAGTTAAACCTATTAAGTGATAAAGAGTTTAACAAATCTTGTGACACAATAATTTTTAATACTACTAAACTATCAAATACTATTGAAAATTTTACAAATTTCTTCACAAATGAAAAAGAGAATAAACTTTCTGTTGTTGAATCTATAAATCAAATAATAGAGTTTTTAGACTCTATTTTTGAAAGAAATCAAATTATTTGCCATTTTAAACACTCAAATGATATTCTTTTAGAGTGTGATAGTAGTAGTTTTTCAGAAGCTATTTTAAATATTTTTGATAACTCAATTTCAGCTTTAATTGAAAATAAAAATATTAATGAGAGATATATTTTAGTAGAGTTAGAAGATAAAATTTTAACAATTATTGATAGTGGAAACGGGATAAATGAAGAGATTATTACAAAGGTTTGTGAACCATACTTTACAACAAAACATCAAGCTTTTGGAATTGGGCTTGGACTTTATCTAGTTGAAGAGTTTTTTGCAAAAACATTAAATACTAAAATAGAGTTAAAAAATGAAGATTTTATCTATGAGAATAAAAACTTAAAAGGCTTAAAATTTACAATTTACTTTGATTAAACTTTTATTTTGATAATTTTAGATAAAATTGCCCAGATTTAGAATAAAAGGAATTTAATGCAAGACTTTTCAATTTTTGATTTAATAATTATTGCAATTACATTATTACTTGGACTAAAAGGTCTTTTTAGAGGATTTATTAAAGAAGTTTTTGGTCTTTTAGGTATTGTTGGTGCTATATTTGTAGCTTCAAGAATATCTAAAGAGTTGGGAGATTTAATAGCTCCTATTTTAGTTTTAGAAAATGAAGCAACTATTAAATTAATTGGATTTATAGTAGCTTTAGTCGTTGTTTGGTTAATTATCTATAGTGCAGGAATGGTTGTTAGTAAAATATTTAGTGCTAGTGGTTTAGGAACTGTAGATAGAATTTTTGGATTTATCTTTGGTGCTTTAAAAATATTTTTAATTTTTTCAGTTATAGCCTATGCTCTTTACCAAGTACAATCGTTTAAAAAAGTTATTGATGAAAAGTTTGCAAATTCTATAGTTATGCCACATTTATTAAGTGTTGGTTCATATATTATAAAACTCGATACTACAACTTTAACTCAAAGTTTGGATAAAGCTGTTGATTCAGTAAAAAGTAGTGAAGTTATTGGAAACAGTAAAAAAAGTATTGAAGAGAATATAGAAAATACTAAAAAAGAGATAGAAGAGAGTGTAAAAGAAGAAGTTAAACAAAATTTAGAAGAAAAATTTAAAGATGTAACTCAAGAGCTTTCAAATAAACAAGAAGAAGATAAAAAAGAGAACGAATAAAAGGATTTAAAATTGTTTGAAAACAGATATATACAACAAAGAATTGAAAAAGCAGAAAGTTTAAGAAACATAGGAATTAACCCTTATGCAAATGATAGTAAAAGAGAGTTGAGTATTCAAGATTACTTAAATAAAAATGAAGATATTTTTAATCTTGAAACAAAAAGAGATGAAAATAGAAATTTTACAATAGCTGGAAGAATTAAATTTTTTAGACTTATGGGAAAAGCAAGTTTTCTAAAACTTGAAGATGAAAGTGGAATGCTTCAAATTTATGTAGCAAGAGATAATTTAGAAGAAAATTTTTATAATGATATTTTTAAAAAATATGTAGAAGTTGGAGATATTATTGAAGTTAGTGGTTATCCATTTGTAACAGGTCAAGGAGAGCTTTCTCTTCATGTAGATAGTTTAAAAATACTTACAAAAGCTATCTCTCCACTTCCTGAAAAATATCATGGAATTCAAGATAAAGAGCTAAGATATAGACAAAGATATTTAGATTTAATTATGAATAGTGATGTTAGAGATACTTTTCATACAAGAAGTAAAGTTATAAGCTTAACTAGAAGATTTTTTGAAGATAAAGGTTTTTTAGAAGTTGAAACTCCTATGATGCATCCAATAGCTGGTGGAGCAAATGCAAAACCTTTTGTTACACATCACAATGCTTTAGGAATTGATAGATTTTTAAGAATTGCTCCTGAACTATATTTAAAAAGATTAATTGTAGGTGGATTTGAAGCAGTTTTTGAGATAAATAGAAACTTTAGAAATGAAGGAATGGATGCAACTCATAATCCAGAATTTACATCTATTGAATTTTACTGGGCATATAAAACTTATGAAGATTTAATAGAACTTACAAAAGAGTATTTTGAATATCTATTTAAAAATTTAAATATCCCTACAACTTTACCTTATGGAGATTTAGAAGTAGATTTTACTAATTTTACACAAATTCCACTAATTCAATCTTTATATGAAATTGGTGGAGTTCCAAAAGATATTGTTGAAGATAAAGAGAAAATTTTAGAGTTTTTAAAAGCAAATAATCTTGAATCAAATTCTAAATTAAATTTAGGACAACTTCAAGGAGAACTTTTTGATGAATTTGTTGAAAGTAAACTAATAAATCCAACATTTATAACTGAATATCCTGTTGAGATATCTCCACTTGCACGAAGAAGTGATAATAAACCTCATTTAACAGATAGATTTGAACTATTTATTGCAGGACGTGAAATTGCTAATGCTTTTAGTGAGTTAAATGACCCTCTTGACCAATTAAAAAGATTTGAAGGTCAAATGGAAGCAAAAGATAGTGGAGATGATGAAGCACATGAAATGGATGAAGATTTTGTTAATGCACTATCTTATGGTATGGCTCCAACAGCAGGACAAGGAATAGGAATAGATAGACTTGTAATGATGCTTACAAATCAACACTCAATTAGAGATGTTTTACTATTTCCAGCAATGAAACCAATAAAACAAGAGATAGATTTATACGAAGATTTAGAAGAGACAAAATAAAAAAGCAAAGGAAAAGTAAATGAACTATATAACAAACGAAAGATTAGAAGTAGCAGACAAAGAGGTATTTGATATTGTAGAAGTGGAATTAGCTAGACAAACAAATCATCTTGAAATGATTGCTAGTGAAAACTTTACAAGTCCTGCAGTTATGCAAGCTATGGGTAGTGTATTTACAAACAAATATGCTGAAGGTTATCCTTATAAAAGATATTATGGTGGTTGTGAGCAAGCTGACAAAGTTGAGCAATTAGCTATTGATAGAGCTTGTCAAATTTTTAATTGCAAATTTGCAAATGTTCAACCACATAGTGGTAGTCAAGCTAATGGTGCAGTTTATGCAGCATTACTTAAAGCTGGTGATAAAATCTTAGGTATGGATTTATCTCATGGTGGACACTTAACTCATGGAAGTAAACCAAGTTTCTCTGGTCAAAACTACTCTGCTTTTTATTATGGTGTTGAACTTGATGGAAGAATTAATTATGATAAAGTTGAGCAAATTGCAAAAACTGTTCAACCAAAAATCATTGTTTGTGGAGCTAGCGCTTATGCTAGAGAGATTGATTTTAAAAGATTTAGAGAAATAGCTGATAGTGTTGGTGCTATTTTATTTGCTGATATCGCTCATATTGCTGGTCTTGTTGCTGCTAATGAACATCCTAGTCCATTCCCTCATGCTCATGTTGTAACTACTACTACTCATAAGACTTTAAGAGGTCCTAGAGGTGGTATGATTATGACTAATGATGAAGAGATTGCTAAAAAAGTAAATAGTGCTATTTTCCCTGGTCTTCAAGGTGGACCACTTGTTCATGTAATTGCTGCAAAAGCTGTTGCTTTTAAAGAAATCTTAGATCCTAAATGGAAAAATTATGCTGTACAAGTAAAAGCAAATGCTAGAGTATTAGGTGAAGTATTAATCAAACGAGGATATGATATAGTAAGTGGTGGAACAGATAATCACTTAGTATTAGTAAGCTTTTTAAATAAACCATTTAGTGGAAAAGATGCAGATGCAGCACTTGGAAATGCAGGGATAACTGTAAATAAAAATACAGTTCCAGGAGAGACAAGAAGTCCATTTGTAACATCAGGAATTAGAATAGGAAGTCCTGCATTAACTGCTAGAGGAATGAAAGAGAAAGAGTTTGAGTTTATTGCAAATAAAATTTGTGATGTATTAGATAATATTGAAGATACACAGCTTCATGCTAAAATTAATAAAGAATTAGAAGAACTTGCTAGCAATTTTGTTATTTATAGTAGTTCGACTTATTAAGATATCAAGGATAATTTATGCAAATAAAAGGTAATGAATTCTTAAAAAATGTTCAAAAAAAGCAAGAGAGAGAAGAGTTAGAAAAAAGATTACAAGAGCTTAAATCTTCAAATGACAATAGTTATATTGAAGATGAAGCTCAAACAATTAGACAACAACCCTCTTTTACACAACAAGAGAGTATCAATCCTTATCAAACTAGTTTTGAACAAAATATACAA
This sequence comes from Aliarcobacter faecis, assembly GCF_013201705.1. Taxonomy (NCBI): domain Bacteria; kingdom Pseudomonadati; phylum Campylobacterota; class Epsilonproteobacteria; order Campylobacterales; family Arcobacteraceae; genus Aliarcobacter; species Aliarcobacter faecis. Next base: position 1,534,116 of record NZ_CP053837.1, read on the forward strand.
AATAATGCTAACTTAAATTCACAACATGAGCTCGATAATATAATGCTTGGAGCATCAACATTTAGCAATGAAGACAATAAGAAAAAGTATATTATGCTAGGAGTTGTTTTAGTAGTTTTATTTTTACTAACAATTATTATAATAAGATTACTAACAAGTGATTCAACAAAAGAGGACTCATTTACTTCAAATGGTGCTAAAACTTCTGAATCAAAAAGTTTATCAAATAATAACATTGAAGAAAATTTCCAAAAAATCATAAATGAAAGAGCAAAAAAAGATAATGAACAGATGATTGACCCTAGTAGATTATCTGCAGAAGAGAGATTAAATAATATTCAAACAACTCAAGACAATAGCCAACAAACAGAGCATGAAGAGACAGCTGATAATACAAACAACCAATCTATATCTAATGAAACTATAGATGATGCGATGAGAAAAGTTGAAGAGAAAAAAGCAAAACAAACACAAAATGTTCAACAAACAACAAAAACAGAAGTAGTAAAAAAAGAGCCAGCTATTCAAAAAACAGAACCTAAAAAATCTGTAAAAGATTTAATGGTAAATGAAACTACTACTAATAAAAGTATAAGTAATGAATCTGCACCTACTAGTGGTTATTTTGTTCAAGTTGGTGCATTTAGCAAAAAACCTGCTGATAGTTTTATAAATAAAATTAGAAGTGGTAATTTAAAATACAAAATTTATCAACATGAAGTAAATGGTGTTTTATATAATAAAGTTTTAATTGGTCCATACTCTTCAAAAGAAGCAGCTAGCCAGAATATAGGAAATATTAAAACAACTTTAGATATTGCAAATGCTCATGTAGTTAAATTTTAAGAAAGATAATTTATGAATTTTTATAACAAAACTCTATTTTTAGACCAATTTACACCTGTATCAATTTATGAAAAAGCAAAGGCTCTTTATAAAAATGAGCTTAGCTTTTTATTTGAAAGTACTATTAGTTCAAACAATGATGGGAACTTCTCATATATAATTATTGGAGCAAGAGAGAGAATTTGGTATAAAAATAGTGAATGTTTTTTTAAAAATGAATTAGGAAGTATAGAAAAAGTAGATAATAATCCTCTTATATTTTTAAAAAAATATTATAAAAATTTTGATAAAAACATCTATAAACAAAAAGCAAAAGAGTTGGGAATTGGTTTAATTGATGGGTTTATTGGAAATGTTGGTTATGATATAGGAAAAGAGTTCGAACCAAAATTGAAAACTTCTATGAATAATTTAGAGGATCAATTAAATATTCCTGATTTAGATTTAATTCGTCCAAAAATAATTCTAGCATATTCACATAAAACTTCAAAATTAACAATCCTTACTTCTATTGAAAGTCTTAAAAATGAACTTGATATTATAGAAAAAGAGCTTTTAAAACCTTATATTTATACTCCTCTAAAAAAAGCAGAAATTTTAGATGAAGGGAAATTTAACTATACAAAAGATGAATTTTTTGAAATGGTTGAAAAATCAAAAGAGATGATAAAAAGTGGAGATATTTTTCAAATTTTGATGTCAAATAGATTTATTCAAAGTGCAATTGTAGATCATCTTAGTTTTTATAGAGCTTTAAGAAGTAAAAATCCAAGCCCTTATTTATATCTACTTGAATTTGAAGATTTTTCAATTGCTGGAAGTAGCCCTGAAGTTATGATTAGACTTATAGATGGTCATCTACTTCTTCGTCCAATAGCAGGAACAAGAAAAAGAGGTACAACTCTCGAAAAAGATTTAGAGATGGAAAAAGAACTAATTAATGATAAAAAAGAGAGAGCTGAACATTTAATGCTTGTAGACTTGGGAAGAAATGATGTTGGTCGCGTAGCTCGTGCTGGAAGTGTAAAAGTAACAGAACTTATGAGAATTGAAAGATACTCTCATGTTATGCATATTGTTAGTGATGTAGAAGCGATTCTAGATGAGAAATATGATATGTTTGACCTATTTATGGCAACTTTTACAGCTGGAACTATGACAGGAGCTCCAAAAATAAGAGCTATGGAATTAATAGCACAATTTGAAAAGATTAAACGAAATTTTTACTCTGGAAGCATTGCTTATTTTGGTTTTGATGGTAATATGGATAGTGCAATTACTATTAGAACTTGTCTTCTTACACAAGATAAAATTATTTTTCAAGCTGGTGCTGGAGTTGTTGCTGATTCTAAAAATGAAGATGAGTATTTAGAAGTTCATAATAAACTTGCAGCAAATGTTGCTACATTAAAAGATTTATCATAAGGAGAAAATATGCTTTTAGGTGTAAATATTGATCATATAGCAACTCTAAGAGAAGCCAGAAAAATAAATGACCCAAATCCACTAGATGCTCTTAGCATTTGTAAATTTAGTGGAGCAGACCAAATAACAATTCATCTAAGAGAAGATAGACGACATATTCACGACCTTGATGCAAAAGCTATAATTGAGCAATCAGCACTTCCTATTAATTTGGAGTGTTCTATAAATAGTGATATTATAGATATTGTTTGTAAATTAAAACCTTATCGTGCTACATTAGTTCCTGAAAATAGAGATGAAGTTACCACTGAAGGTGGACTAGATTTAGAAAAGAATTTCAATAAAATAGATGCAGCTATTGAAAAATTAAAAGAGAATAATATTGAAGTTTCACTTTTTATTGACCCTAATAATAAATCAATAGAGTTAGCAAATATGTTAGAAGTTCCTTGGATTGAACTTCATACAGGAAGTTATGCAAATATCTATGCTATGCTCTATACAAATCTAAAACATACTCAACACTCAATAAAAGAGCTTGAATTAAACCAAATTGAACTTAAAAATAGACTAAATAGAAGTTTTGAAGAGCTTAAAACTGCATCTAATTTTGCCTCAAATTTAGGGTTAAAAGTAGCTGCAGGACATGGCTTAAACTATCAAAATGTTAAAAGTATTTGCACTATAAAAGAGATAGTAGAGTTAAATATTGGACAAAGTATTATTGCAAGGTCTGTTTTTACAGGATTAGCTAGTGCAATTACAGAGATGAAAAAACTAATAAATGAATAATTTACCTAAAATTGCTATTAGTATAGGAGACTTAAACGGAATTGGTATAGAGATAGCTTTAAATTCTCATAAAGAGATTTCAGAATTTTGCACTCCTATTTACTGTATAAATAAAGAGCTTTTAAATCAAGCTTCTAAATTTTTAGATATAAAAATACCAGAAAACTTTAAACTATTTGAAACTATAGGAAAGTTTATACTAAAGCCCTCTAAAGTTTGTAAAAATGCTGGTCTATACTCTTTTAACTCTTTCTTAGATGCTATTGTTTTAGCAAAAGAGAAAAAAGTTGATGCTATTTGTACACTTCCTATAAATAAAGAATCATGGAGTAAAGCAAAAATCTCTTATAAAGGACATACAGAAGTTTTAAGAGATATTTTTAAAAAAGATGCAATTATGATGTTAGGTTGCAAAGAGATGTATGTTGCACTTTTTACAGAACATATTGCATTAAAGAATGTAGCAAAAAAAATAAAGACAAAAAAAATAATTAATTTTTTACAAGATTTCTACTCTTGTACAAATGCAAAAAAAGTTGCTGTTTTAGCTCTAAATCCTCATGCAGGAGATGGTGGAGTTTTAGGGAAAGAGGAGAAAAAAATAGAAAAAGCTATAAAAAAAGTAAATAAAACTTTAGGAAATAGTATATTTTCTATGCCTTTAGTTCCTGATACAGCATTTAGCCCAAATTCAAGAAAAAACTACAAATATTATATAGCTATGTATCATGACCAAGGTTTAACTCCACTAAAAGCTCTCTATTTTGAAGAGAGTATAAATGTAAGCCTAAATCTTCCAATTATAAGAACAAGTGTTGATCATGGAACTGCTTTTGATATAGCTTATAAAAATAAGAAACCATCAAATAAAAGTTATATAAATGCAATAAAAGAAGCTATAAATTTAAGTAAAAAATGAAACTACTTGAAGAGAACTATCAAATAAACTTCTCTAAAATAAATTTTTTAGAGAGAAAAATAAAAATAAATAGTTCAAAAACTCTAATTTGTGGAGCTTCAAAAGTTGGAAAATCTTATTTAATTTTTGATTTTCTAAGTAACTTTAAAAGTGAAGAGTATTTATATATAGATTTAGCTGATTTAAGAAATAAAAATATTATAGAAGAGTTAACTTTTTTAGAAGAATTTATCTCTAAAAATAGTATAAAAGTTTTAGTTTTAGAAAATTTTAATTTTGATTGCAAAATTCCAAATTGTGAAAATATAATTTTAAGCTCTCAAAAAAATATAACTTATAATAATTTTGAAAAAATAGATTTATATGCTTTAGATTTTGAAGAGTATCTACTTTTTGACTCGAAACATCAAAATATTACTCAAAGTTTTAATAGCTTTTTAAAATATGGAAACCTACCACTTTCTATAAATATTGAAGAGCATAAAAAAATACCAAGACTTCAAGAGATACTTAAATTAAACTCTAAAGATGAAACAAGCTATGAGATATTAAAAATTTTAATAGAAAATATAGATGAAAAGAAGTCTATCTTTCAACTATTCAATCAACTAAAAGCTAGAATTAAAATCTCAAAAGATAGATTCTATGAAGAGTGTAAGGAACTAGAAGAAAGAAATAATATCTTTTTTATAGAAAAATATAATCAAGAGATGAGTTTAAAAAAGATTTATACATATAATTATGCTTTTTTAAATGCTATAAGCTTTACAAAAAAATTTAAGCAAGAGTTTACAAATATGGTTTTTCTTGAAATAAAAAAGGAAAATAATAAAATTTTCTATCTTGAAAATATAGATTTTTATATAAAAGATGAAAATTTAGCAATAGTTTGTATCCCATTTTTTAATCAAACAATAAATTCAAACCTACTTAAAAAAGTAGTAAAAACTGCTTTAGAAAATAAAATAGAAAAAATAGAAATTATTACAGTTTCAAATAGTGAAAATTTATCGAATAGCAAGATACAAATTAATGTTATATCTTTTTATGAATGGGCTTTAAGCTAAGAGTTTGTTAATGATTTTTTAGGTAAAATGCAAAAATTATTAAAAAAAAAGAGAGCATATGAACAAAAGAGTACTTGTTAAATTTTCTGGAGAAGCTTTAGCTGGAGCTGAAGGTTATGGTATAGATACTAAGATTTTAGATTATATTGCAGAAGAGATTAAAACTTTAGTTGAGTATGGTATAGAAGTTGCTATTGTTATTGGTGGGGGAAATATTATTCGTGGTGTTACAGCTGCAGCTGATGGTGTTATAAAAAGAACAAGTGCTGATTATATGGGAATGCTAGGGACTGTAATAAATGGTGTTGCTATGCAAGAGGCATTAGAGCATAAAGGTCTTAATGCAAGATTACAAACTGCAATAAAAATGGAAGAAATAGCTGAACCTTTTATCGTAAGAAAAGCAATGAGACACTTTGAAAAAGGAAGAGTGGTAATTTTTGGAGCAGGTACAGGAAATCCATACTTTACAACTGATACAGGAGCTACTTTAAGAGCTACTGAAATTGGTGCTAGTATGCTGATTAAAGCTACTAAAGTAAATGGAGTTTATGATAAAGATCCAATGAAATTTGCTGATGCACAAAAACTTGATTTTTTAAGTTATGATAGAGCTTTGGAAGACCAAATAAAAGTTATGGATGATACAGCAATTGCTTTAGCAAAAGATAATAAACTTCCAATAGCTGTTACAAATATGAATGAAAAAGGGAACCTTTTAAGAATTGTTCAAGGCGATTATAGTAAGTGTTCAATAGTAAAATAGATTAAACAAATAGATTAAAAAAGGAAAAACAATGGAAAGATTAGAAGAGAGAATTTCAAGAGCGTTAAAACAAGTTGATAATGATAGATATATTCTTGCAGTTGCAGTTGGTCAAAGAGCAGATGAATTAAGTAAAGGGGCAAAACCTCTTTTAAGTCAAAATACTCAAAAAATGAAATATACAGATATTGCAATTGATGAGATTGCAAATGGTCTATTAAAAATTGAGGGACTGGTAAATAAATAAAAATAGCCCTTTGCCTATTTTAAATTATAATATATGAATAATTTTTTTAAAGAAGTACAAACTATTAACACTATTGATGGTGCTATTAACAAACTTAAAACTAGAATTGATATTTCAGAAAAACTCTATGAAATTATCAATTTTATAATTGAAGCACATGAAGGACAATTTAGAAAAAGTGGTGAGCCATACTCTGTTCACCCTATTTTAGTTGCAACAGTAACATCAACATTTTCACAAGATGAAGATGTAATTGCTACAGCTCTTCTACATGATGTTGTTGAAGACACTCCTTTTACTTTGGAATATATCCAAGAAAGATGGGGTAAAAATGTTGCAAATATGGTTAAAGGGCTTACAAAAGTTTCAGATATTAGAGAAGAGAACTTTATAACTTCAAAAGATTCAACTGATGCAAAAATTGTTCAAGCAGCTTTAACATTTAGAAAAATGTTGATTGCTTCAGTTGATGACCCACGAGTTTTAATTGTAAAACTTTGTGATAGACTTCATAATATGCTTACTCTTGGTGTTTTACAACCACATAAACAAAGAAGAATCGCTGAAGAGACTTTAGTTGTTTATGTTCCTATTGCAAACAGATTGGGTATTTCAACACTTAAAAATGAGCTAGAAGACTTAGCATTTTTTTATATCTATCCAGAAGAGTATAAAAAAATAGATGAGTTCTTAAAAGAGAATGAACAATCTATGCAATTAAGCTTCAACAATTTTATATCTGTTACTAAAAATCTCTTAGAAAAAAATGGTTTTGAAGAAAAAAACATCAAAATCTATTCAAGAATAAAGCACCACTACTCAATATATTTAAAAATGCAAAGAAAAGGGATAACTATTGAAGAAGTTCTTGATTTATTTGCAATTAGAATTTTAGTTCCAACAGATATTGAGTGCTATAAAGCTTTAGGTCATATTCATCTTGAATTTAAACCTCTTGTTTCTAGATTTAAAGATTATGTAGCAACTCCTAAAGAGAATGGTTATCAGACAATTCATACAACAGTTTTTTATAACTCAAAAATCTATGAAATTCAAATTCGTTCTTTTGATATGCATAGTATTGCAGAATATGGAATTGCTGCTCATTGGGCATATAAAAGTGGGGAAAAAAACAATACTACAAACACTAATGCTAATCTAAATTGGCTAAAATCTTTAGAGTTTTCAAATGATAATATTGAAGAGTTTTATAATGAAACTAAAGAAAATCTATTTAATGATGAAATAATTGTTTATTCACCAAAAGGTGAAGTTTTTATCCTTCCAATTGGCTCAACTGCTTATGATTTTGCCTTTGCAGTTCATACAAATGTTGGAGAAAAAGCAGTTTCTTGTTATATAAATAAGATAAAAAAACCTCTTTTAACAGTTTTAAAAAGTACAGATATTGTATCTATTGAAGTAGGAGAAGAGACTATTGCTAGATGTTCTTGGATAGATATGCTAAAAACTCCTAGAGCAAAAAAACAGCTAAAAATTTTATGTACTCAAAGACAAAAAGAGATAGATAAATTATCAGGAAGAAATATATTAAATACAGTTTTTTCAAGATATTATGAAAATATTTTAGAAGTTCATAATATTGATAACATCTATAAAGTTCCTCAGGTTCTAAGCTATTTTAAACATGCAAAACTCCTTCTTGAAAAACGCATTACTAAAGAAAAAGGTTTAATGGCTAGATTTAAAATTTTAACTAGTAAAATAAAAGAGTTTAAGTTTGACAATATGATGATTTACTCAAATTTCAATATAAATTCTATCTCTTTTGACCACTGTTGCCATCCTAAATTTGGTGATGATATTGTTGCTTTTAGAAATGGAAATGATGCAATAATCCACCATAAAATGTGCGATAAAGCATATTCAAAGATTAGAGCAAACCACCAAATGCTATTTTGTACATGGACAGATAGTAGTGTATTTAGATATAAAATGTTAATTAGCATTCCAAATACAAAAGGTGAATTAGCAAAAGTATTTAACTATTTATCAAAAAATGATTTCTATATTTTAGTTGTAAATTTTGGAAGACAAAAACACACTTATAATCAATATTGTGATATAGAGTTTGAAACAAATAAATCAAATATAGATGAAGTTAAAAAAATTGTAGAAAAAGAGATAAAGGTTATCGAATTTTTATCAAAAAAAGATGCATATAATAAATAAAGGTTTAATAGATTATGGAAAATAAAATAAATGAAGCAATAAATGAGATAAAAAGAGGAACAGCTGAAATTATTGATATTGAAGCAATAGAAAAATTAATAAAAAAATATTTTGAAACAGGTGAAAATTTCTATGTAAAAGCTGGTTTTGATCCAACTGCTCCAGATATTCATTTGGGACATACTGTTCTAATTCAAAAATTGGCAACTTTCCAAAAATTTGGAGGAATTGTTCAATTTTTAATTGGAGATTTTACTGCAACAATTGGAGATCCAACAGGAAAAAGTGAAACAAGAAAAGTTTTAAGTAGAGAACAAGTTCTAGCAAATGCTGAAACTTATAAAGAACAAGTTTTTAAAATTTTAGATCCTAGTAAAACAGAAGTTGTATTTAATAGTACATGGTTAAAAGAGTTAGGAACAGCTGGACTTATAAACTTAGCTTCAAACCTAACAGTTGCTAGAATGCTTGAGCGTGATGATTTCTCAAAAAGATATAGTTCAAATACGCCAATTGCAGTTAGTGAATTTTTATATCCCCTACTTCAAGGTTATGATTCTATCGCTCTAAAAAGTGATGTTGAATTAGGTGGAACAGATCAGAAATTTAATCTTTTAATGGGAAGAACTTTACAAAAAGCTTATGACTGTAAGAAGCAACAAGCAGTTTTAATGATGCCAATTTTAGAAGGTCTTGATGGAGTTCAAAAAATGTCAAAATCTTTAGGTAACTATATAGGAGTTACAGATGAGCCTTTTGATATGTTTGGAAAAGTTCTTTCAATTAGTGATGAGCTTATGTGGAGATATTTTGAACTACTATCTTCAAAATCACTAAAAGAGATTGAAGAGATTAAAATTGGTGTAAATAATGGTAGTTTACACCCTAAAAAAATAAAAGAGGAATTAGCTAGTGAAATAGTTGATAGATTTCATGGTATTGGAGCTGGAAGTGAAGCAAAACTTGAATTTGAAAGAGTTTTCGCAAAAAAAGATATTCCAACTGATATTGAAGAGTTTATATTTGAAAATGAGATTTGGATTTGTCAAGCTTTAGTTGATTCAAAACTTGTTGATTCTACTTCTCAAGCAAGAAGAGATATAAAAGCAAATGCAGTATCAATAAATCAAGAAAAAATTAGTGATGATAAGATAAATTTAACAAAAGGTGAATATATTTTACAAAAAGGTAAAAAAAGTTTCGCTAAGATAGTAATAAAATAAGAAGGGCTAGTTGTGAAAATAGGAAAATATGAGATAAAGCACCCAATTATTCAAGGTGGTATGGGTGTTGGAATAAGCTGGGATCAATTAGCTGGGCATGTTAGTCTAGAAGGTGGTTTAGGAGTAGTTTCAGCTGTTGGAACAGGGTATTATAAAAAACTAAGCCCAAAAACAAATATTATTATGAAAAAAGACAAACCTAAAGAAGTTTTAAATTTTTATAGCAAAGGTGCTTTAAAAGAAATTTTTGAAAATGCAAGAAAAATATGTGGAAAACTACCTCTAGCTTGTAATATTTTATATGCAATCAATGATTATGGAAGAGTTGTAAAAGATGCTTGTGAAGCTGGTGCAAATATAATTATTACAGGAGCTGGAATCCCTACAAATATGCCAGAGTTTACAAAAGATTTTCCCAATGTTGCATTAGTTCCTATTGTTTCAAGTGCAAGGGCTTTAAAACTGATTTGTAAAAAATGGCAAAGATATAACAAAATTCCTGATGCAGTAATTGTTGAAGGTCCATTAAGTGGTGGTCATCAAGGTTTCAAATATGAAGACTGTTTTAAAGAAGAGTTTCAATTAGAAAATATCGTTCCTCCTGTAATTGAAGAGGCAAAAAACTGGGGAGATATTCCAATTATTGCAGCTGGTGGGATTTGGGATAAAAAAGATATAGATAAGTTCTTAGCTCTTGGTTGTGCTGGAGTTCAAATGGCTACAAGATTTATTGGAACATTTGAATGTGATGCAGATAAAAACTTCAAAGATGTTTTATTAAATGCAAAAGAGGAAGATATTATTTTAATGAAATCTCCTGTTGGACTACCTGCAAGAGGAGTTAAAACAAATCTTCAATTTGCGATAGAAAATCATACTGCACCAAAAGTTCAATGTATTTCAAACTGTGTATCCCCTTGTAATCGTGGGCATGAAGCAAAAATTGTAGGATATTGTATAGCTGATAGATTGGGTGCTGCATACAAAGGTGATGTTGAAACAGGACTATTTTTCTCTGGTTCAAATGGATATAAAATAGATAAAATAATCTCTGTAAAAGAGTTAATGGAAAAATTAACTAAGGGAGAATAATTATTTTAAAAGTTCTTTTAGGAGTTTTCCTTTTTTTTAATCTCTGCTTTGCAGCAACTTTAGAGGAGCAATATAGAGATGCAAAAATAGAGTTTTTGAAATCATCTTTAAAAAAAGATGATAATCAAAAAATTTCTGATTTAAAAAAAGTTATTGATTTAGGGAAAAAACTCAAAAAAGACACAACTCCTGATGAAGCAAAATTAAGAATTTTAGAAGAGAAACAGACAAAAGTAACTACTTCAAAAGTTTTAACAAAAAAAGAGCCTGAAAAAAAATTAAATACTCCAACAAAAAAACCACAAATTGCTACAAATCAAACCTCAAAAATAGAAGAGACAAAAAATAACTCAAATATAGATAATGAAAATTTAATAAAACAGATATCTAAAAATGATAATAAAATTATTGTAAAGTTCAACCAAAATATAGATAAAAGCTTTTTAAACCATAAAGGAGTAAAAAAAGAGAATATCTATGAATATACTTTTGAAATAAATGGAAAATATAAATATACAAATCCAACAAAAATAGATATTGATGGAATTGATAAAATTACAACTTTAGATACAAATAATAAGACAATAATAAAAATAGAAAATAGTTCAAAACCAAAAATATCATTTATGTTAAAAACTGATGAATTAATAATTATGGCTGAAAGTGATTCTATTTCTAAAAAAGAAACTCTTCCTCAAAATAATGTAGAGCAAAAGAAAGAAGAAGTAAAAAAAGAACCTATAGAAAAAGAGAAAACTGTAGAGAAAGTTAAAGAAAAAACAGATACAAAAATAAAAGAAGTTGTAGAAAAAGAGCCTGCTTTAAAAAATACAACTACCATATCAAAAAAAAGAACTATTGTAATTGATGCTGGACATGGAGGAAGTGATGTTGGAGCTGTTGGTCCAAATAAAAGATATGAAAAAGTAATAAATCTTGAAGTTGCAAAATATCTATACGGTATTCTAAAACAAAGAGGATATACTGTATATCTTACAAGATCAACAGATGTATTTATAAAAGTTATGGATAGAACAATTCTAGCAAATGAAAAAAATGCAGACCTATTTCTCTCTATTCATACAAACTCTATGCCAAAAGAAAAAGCAAATAATACAAGTGGTATTGAAACATTTTTTCTAAGCCCAGCAAGAAGTGAAAGAGCAAAAAAAGTGGCTGCTTTAGAGAATAAAGATGATATTAGGGAGATGAATGAGAGTTCCAAAAGTGCATTTTTAGAAAGCCTTAATCGTCCTAGAATAACAGCCTCACATAAATTTGCAATAGATGTACAAGCTGGACTTTTACAATCAGCTAGAACAAAATATAAGGATGTAAAAGATACAGGAGTAAAAGAGGGTCCATTTTGGGTTCTAGTAGGTGCTCAAATGCCATCAATATTAATAGAATTAGGATTTATATCCCATTCTGAAGAGAGCCGTAGACTATATGAAAAAGAGTATCAACAACTTTTAGCAAATGGGATTGCTAATGGTATAGACTCTTACTTTTCAAAAAATCCTTAATTTTTTAATAAAATATAAAAGAAAACCCAAATTTTAATATCTTTATAAATTATCTTATACTAATATTTTTAGTTATTTAATTTTCTAATTTGAATCATTAAATCATAATCCAAACTAAGAGTAACATATGCAAAATCTAAATTTTCTAAAAGATCAAATAAAAGATATCAAAGATACGATAATGAATAATCAAAAAGAGATTCAAGAGATAAAAGGAAGGTTAAAACTTTTAAACTATAAAAGTAATGATTTATATGGGAATACAGATGGGAATTATTCAATCTATAATTTAGAAGGGAAAAGTGGAGTAAATAAAGTATATGAATATGAGATAACCTTTATAAGTAATGAAAGAATAGAAGTAGAAGATATAGTAGATACAGATGTAGAGATAGTTTTAGAGGATTTAGTAAATTTAAAATCTTGTAAAACAATCTTTGGAAAGATTTATAAAGCTAGTGAAGATAGTATAGTATCAAATAAATATATGTATAAAATAGAAGTGGTACATCCAATATACTATTTGGGATTAAATAATAAATATGAGATATATCATAGTCTAAGTGCAACAGATATTATAAATAAAATAGTAACAAGATATAGAGCCTTATTAAATATTTCATTAGAGATAAGAGTAGATAATATAAAATATCCAATAAAAGATTATACAACCCAATATAATCAAAGTGATTTAGAGTTTATCTTAATGCTTTGTGAAGAAGAGGGATACTCTTTAATATTTAAAGAAGATGATAATAGTAGCTTTAAAATAGTATTGTGTGAATTAAATGATTATGTAGAGAAAATAGATAGTAAGATATTGTGTACATATAATCATAAAATAGAGTTTAAAGCAAGTAAACATATAGAAGATTACTATGATAAGAATAATCCAAGCCAAGAGTATAAAATAGAGAAAACAAAGGTAGTAACTAGTAGTAAGATAAAAGATAATGCAAGTAGTAAACAATTAAGAAATGATATAGAAAAAGAGAGCTTTAGAGATAAACTAAACTTGTTAAATGAAAGCTTGTATGAAGATTTAAATAGATACACAAATATAGATACAAATAAAGAGTATAGTCAATCAAATATAATAGAAGCAGTTTCAAATGAATTAATAGTAAAAGATAGTTTAAATGCCTTAATAGTAAGTGAAAAAGAGAATAAAGAAGAAGATGTAATAATAATAGAAGTAAACTATAAAGCATACTTTCCAAATGCCTTAGAAGAGTATTCAAAACTAAATGATATAAAAGATATAAACTCAAATATGCAATATAGTGTAGAGTTTAAAGCAATCCCAAAAGATATAATATATAAACCCAAAGTTACAATAAAAAAACCAAAGATATATGGAGTACAAACAGCAATAGTAAGCTCTCAAGATGTAAATAACTCACCAATAAACCAAAATCAAAATAGTATAGATGTAGATGAAGAAGGAAGAGTAAGAGTTCTGTTTCATTTTGAAAGAAATAAAACAACCTCTTGTTACTTAAGAGTATCAAATCTATCTAGTGGAAATAATTATGGCTCACAATTTATTCCAAGAGTAAATAGTGAAGTAATAGTAAGCTTTGTAAATGGTAACCCAGATTGCCCAATAATAATAGGAACTTTGTATAATGGTGAGAATAAAATACCTTACCCACTCCCAGCTAATAAAACAAAAAGCTATATAAGAACATATACAACTCCTCAATATGAAAATGAGGAAGGATATAATGAAATACTCTTTGAAGATAAACAAGGAAATGAAGAGTTAAATATAAAAGCTCAAAAAGATATGAATACTCTAATACTAAATGATGAGACAAAAATAGTTAAACATAATCAAAGTAATCTAATAGAGAATGATAAAAAAGAAGATGTAAATAATAACTCAAACTTAAATGTAAAATCAGACTATACAATAAATGTAAATAAAAACCTAATACAAACTGTAGAAGAAGAGAAAATAACAACTGTAAATAAAGATTATAATATCTATGCTAATAAAGATTTTAATATTTTAGTAAAAGATAATCTAAATATCTTTGTAGAAGAAAATATAACAACTACAATAAAAAATATACTACATACTTATGTAGAAAAAAATAAACAAGATAAGTTTTTGCAAAACCTATACCTAGAGATATTAGAAGATTATGGATTGGAAATAAGTAATAGTCTTCATATAACATCAAATCATGTTAAATACGAAGCAAAAGAAGAACTAGACCTAGATGCTTATAATGAAGTGGTATTAAGATGTGGAAACCATTCACTTTCAATAAATAGTAGTGGAGTACATTTTCATACTTCAAACTACAATAGTAATAGTCCTTATAGTGGGGTAGTGGCTAATGATGCAGAAATATTAAAAAGTTTATTTAGTTTAGAACCACAAGGAGATGAGTGATAATGAGAGAGTATTTTGTAAATGAAAATCTAACTATAAAAGCACAAACTTTAGGTATAAAAAATGGAGAAAAACTAAAATTAGAACTAATAATGCTTGAAGAATATCACGGAACTAAACTTAAAATAGAAGATTTGGAAAATAAAAGTTTTGAAGATATTGAACTAAAAAAAGCTACTAAGAATGTAGATAAGAATAAAGAGCTAACAATATCTGAAGATAGTAGTTATAAAAAGGTTATAAAAGAAGATATAGAAGCACAAAATGATAGAGTGGAATATAAATTTAAGATAGAGGAATTAGTAGAACAAGAGAATATAAGAAAAGTAAACTATATTGTAGCTTGGATAGATTTAGATGGAGATGGAATAAGAGAGTATGATGAAGCAATAATAATGAAGATAAATCATAACCTAGCAAAAGGTAATCTAAGAATAGGAATATTTTTTGATGGAACAGGAAATGATATAAGTAATAAAAGCTTAACAGAGAATTCTTTATCAAATGTAAGAAAACTTTTTGAAATATACCCAAATCAGCTTATAGAAACTAGTAAAAAGCAACAAAAAGAGGATGAAGAGTATAGAAAAAGATATGGAATTGATAATGCTAATAGACCAAAAGTAAATATCACAAATGAAGAAAAATTTCCACAAACAATGTGTGCTTATGTAAGAGGTGTTGGTTCAATATCAAGTACAGAGTCTAAAGATTTGTTTACAGGTGGAGCATTTGGAAGTGGAGGAATTGAAAGAGTACAAGGGATGCTTTATTATATAAATATTGCAATAGAAGTTTACTTTAATAAATATTTAGAAAAAGAAGGTATAGGATACTATCCAATAAACCTAGAGTTTGATATATTTGGATTTTCAAGAGGAGCTGCACTTACAAGACATTTTGTAAATGTTATAAAAGAGCATGGTGTAGATTATAATAAAGAGTTTTATTATAATCCTGCAAAGATAAGAGTAAAAACTCTAAATATCTTTGATACAGTTGCTTCATTTGGAAAGCCAGGAAATGATATAAATATAGGATTTAATTTACATATAAAACCAAGTTTCATAATAGATAAAGTAAATCATTTTTTAGCAGATGATGAATTTAGAGAGAATTTTCCAGCACATTTAATATCTAATAATAAAGAAGATTACCCAACAGAATTCATTAAAGATAAGTTTGAAGAGCTTGTATTTTTAGGAGCACACTCTGATATAGGAGGTGGTTATCCTGAAGCTAAATTTGAACATAATGTATCTAATAATGAACTTTCTAAATATTATTTAGAGATAATGCATAGCAAGTGCAAAAAAGTAGAAGTTCCTTTAAATGATTTACCTGATAATTTAAAAGCGAATAAAGAAGTTACAGAATACATAGACTATTTTGATAACCAATATAAAATCTATCCAAATCTAAAAGTAGCCCATAAAAGACTAAGAGAGATACAAGCATATTTATCTCATAAATATATAGATTATCAAATAAGTAATTTAAATCAAGAGAAATCTCTATTATCAATAAATGATAATTCTAATAATTTAAGTTATTCTGAAAAAATAAAAAAAGAGAAAGATATTGAAAATAAAAAACAGCTTTTAAAAGATAAGTACTATTTTTATAATTTAATAGATAGTGATTTATATTATAAAGATATATATAAAGAAGTGATGGATGAACTTTTAGAGATATTTCAAGATAGATATGAATTAGAAGAGTTTATAAAACAAAGTAATGATTTTCAAGATAAATATGTACATCGTTCTTTCTATAGTTCATTTGGAATGAGTCCAAGAATTGAAAATAAGAGATATCATAGAATATACTATACAACAGAAATTCAAAAAGATGTTGTAGATAAACTAGATGCAGAGATATTTTACTCAAATGCAGATGTTTTAGAAAACGAAAGTTCAAATATAGGATAAAGAATGAAAAAATATATATTAGCAATTTTAACTTTAGGTTTATTTACAGCTTGTTCATCTTCAAGCTTTGATTTAAAAACAAAGAGTAATGATTATACATATACAACTTATGTTGAGCCACTAAGATATAATAAAGAAAATGGTGGACATTTAGTTGTTATTGCAGGTGAAAATCATACAGATTATGCTGTTTTTCAATTTGAACCAACAGATAATCAAAAAAATAAAGAGATACAAGAAGCTTATCCTGAATTTCCATATACTTCTTACTGGAAAATAGGAAGGAATCCTTTAGGTATGGAACCTAATTATAGTGAGTGTGGGGAATATATACCATTATATAAAATTGATCCAGTTACAGAAGAGGAAATAGAGGCATATAATAGAATAAAAGATGATAAAAAATTAGATGCAGAGTATAGAAAAGTAAAAAAAGAGGAAGCAAGATTGCGAGAGATAGAGCGTGAAGAACATAATAAAAAAAGAAAAATACAAAGAGCTTGTGAAAATAATATTTCAGAAATATTCAACTCACAAACAACATATAAATATTACTATGCAAAAATGCCAGAAAATCATCTAGTACACTATCCAAAAAAAAGTGAACTACATTTTAGGTGGAATTTATCTTTTTATATTGGTGGAGTAAATGATTTAAAATTGAAATCTGTACCAGAAATATATAAAAACAATCTTGATAAACTAAGAAGTCATAAATGCCATAAATGGGGTGGAATAGATAATACTTGTTATGATTTGCCGAATGGAGATAAAAATATATATTATGCACTAAGAGAAGAGTTATATACAGAAGTAAATAGGAAAAAAGAAGAGCCAAATAAAGCTTTACTAGATGTTAGAGTTTCAGAACCATTAAATTGGATACAAATAGATGGTATAGAGATAAATAAAGATATATTTGATTATTTAGAAAAAGTTTGTAATATTGGTTCTTTAGTTTGTCATTTAAATGATTATACAGGAGCTTTAACACAAGAGCAAAAAGAGTATATACAAAAAGTAAAGTGGAAAAAAGATGTTACTTGGACAGATGAACTTTGGAAAGAGAAAGCTAAAATGAAGTATTAATCTTTGAAAATAAGATTTCTCTACAAACTGATCCGGCTACACTAAGACATACTTAGAGATTTAAAAACATCTAAGTTAAAATAATAAGTATGAAAGAAGTAGAAAAAATGAGAAATAGTAAATATACTAAAGAGTTTAGGGATGAAACTGTACAATTAATTTTGAATAGTGAAAAGTCTGCAATGCAAATTGCGAAAGATCTTGGAATAAATGATAAAACAATTTATAATTGGATTAAAGTTTATAAAAAAGAGAACAATATAACAACTCCTATTGATGAAACTAAAAATCAATCTAAATCTTCACAACAAGAATTACTTGTAGAACTCAAACAACTACGAGCAGAGAATAAATTACTCAAACAAGAAAGAGATATTCTAAAAAAGGCAACAGCATACTTTGCAAAAGAAACTCTATAAAGTATGCTTGGATAAAGGAGCATAAAAAGAGTTTCAATATAAAACTTATGTGTAAAGTTTTTAAAGTTGATAAAAGTAGCTATTACAATTGGGTCAAAAATGGCAGTCTAATTCAAAAAGTTGATGAGAAACTCAATGAACTAATAGAGATTATATTTCTTCAATCAAGGCAAACATATGGCACAAGAAGAATCAAAAATAAACTTCTTGAAAGATATGGTGTAATAGTTTCAAGAAGACGAATTAGAGATATTTTAAAACAATTGGGATTGTTTGTAAAAATGAAACGAAGATTTAAAGTAATGACAACAGATTCAAATCATAATTTACCAATAGCTCCAAATATTTTAAATAGAGATTTTTATGCTTCAAAAGTAGATGAAAAATATGTAGGTGATATAACTTATATTCCAACAAGTGAAGGATGGTTGTATCTTGCAACTGTAATTGATTTATATTCAAGAAAAATTGTTGGTTGGAGTATGGATGAAACAATGAAAGTTTCACTTGTAAATGATGCTTTAAAGATGGCTCTTATTTCAAGAAATCCTGATAAAGGATTAATTTGGCATACAGATAGAGGGAGTCAATATACTTCTTATGAACATAAAGATTTATTAAAAAGACATGGAATAATTCAAAGTATGAGTCGAAAAGGAAATTGTCATGATAATGCAGTAGCAGAGAGTTTTTTCCATACATTAAAAACTGAATTAATTCATCATGAAATTTATCATACAAAAGAACAAGCAAAAAGATCAATATTTGAATATATAGAAGTATTTTATAATAGAGAGAGAAGTCATAGTGCAAATAATAATTTATCACCAGTAGAGTTTGAAGAAAAACAAAAATTGTTACAAAAAGAAATTGCTGCTTAGGAATATTTATTTCTGAGTATGTTTTAGGGTTGACAGATCAATATCCTACACTATCTCAATTACATACTCTTGATACCTTAATAAAACAATAGGAAGAAGAATATAAAACTTTAAAAAAAGATTGTAAAGATATTGAAGCTTTCTTAAAATATAAAGATAAAAGTTCATTACTTAAACTATAAGAAAAAAATATCGGCCCTATTTCTTTTTAATTAAGCAAAAATTGTCAATGATAGAGACTCTTACTTTTCAAAAAATCCTTAATATCTTTTATTAAAACTTTTTGTTTAGATTTTATTTTTGGAAGCTTATTTATAGAGAAAAATCTAACTTCACAATTTTCCCAAGATAAATACTCTGGTTTTAATCTATCTTTTTCAAAATATTTATCCAAATTATCTATATTTGAAGCATTTACAAGCCAAATTCCTACATTTTTTTCTAGATTTATTTGTTCAAAATACTCTTCAAAAAGTGCAATATCAACATTTATAGAAGATTCTTCAAAGAACTCTCTTTTAGCACACATATATGCACTCTCATCTTTATCTTTACTACCTTTTAGGCATCCCCATTTATCACCACTTGCAACACCTAAGCAAAGTAGAATTTTAATATCTTTTTTAGAAACCTTATATAAAACAATTCCGTAAGATTTAACATTTACCATATTTTATGCTCTTAATTTTTTAAAATAAAAGTATGTAGAAAATAAAAACCACATAAATAGTGGTAATATTATAGATAATTCAGGAATGATTGCTCCAGAATTTGTAAGTTTATAAAGCATAAAAAAGACTCCCCAAACTACTAAAGTTCCAAAAACTGAAGATGAAACAAACTTTCCTAAATTAAAAAATCTACTATTTAGTGAAGAGTAAGCATAAATTAAAAAAAGTATAGGAAAAATAAAAAATGGAATAAAAAGTTGATTATAAATTATACTTCTTATCTTTTGCGTATTTATCTCCTGCTTACTTAATATCATCCAAGCAGAAATTGCATCAAATAAAGAGTATTCAGATTTATTTTCATAAACATTATTTAAAATCTTTGGTTTAAACCCTTCTAAAATAGTTAAACTATCAATATAACCTATATCTAATTTCGAGTTATTTATATCAATAATTGAAGGTTTTTGTACGATTTTAACATCATTTATTTCCCACTTATCATCTTTGAACTTTCCAGTTTTTGCTATTATAGTTTCAACTAACTCATTATCTTTTATCTTAAAAACATGGACATCTTCTGCTTTTTGTTCAAGAGGTAAAAGTTTTTTAAAATATACAAAATAGTCATCAAATTTTAAGAAAATATCATTTTTTGTACTTGAGAAATACTCATTATCCAAAATCTTCTTTTTTTGGTCATAAGAGTATGCTAAAGGTGTTGTTTGAAGTGTAATTAAAGTAAAAATTAAAGTTAATGCACTAAAAACTATTGGTGATAAGATATCTTTTCTTGAAGCACCCAAAGCATTAAATGCTACAAATTCATTATTTTTAATAAAAACTACTAAAGTTACAATCCAAGCAAAAACAATAGATAGTGGAAGAGCTAAAGTTAGAGTAAAAAAAGCATTGTATAAAATATATAAAAGCTGTAAATTTGCAGATTCTGGAATATTTTTAAAATTTTGTAAATAATCTATTCCTACAAAAAAAATCTCTAAAGAGATTAAAACTATAACAAAATTCTTAAGATATTTTTCCAATAGATATTTTGATAATGTACTCATATTTACTTCAATGTATATTTAGATTTCACTTCATCAATATCCAACTCTTTTAAAGCCTCAATTGATTTAGCAATATGTGGAATAATTCTATCATATAACTCATCTTGTTCTTCTTTTGAAAAGTTACTCAAGACATAATTTGCAACATCTTCTTTATCCTTTGGCTTACCAATCCCAACACGAACTCTTATATACTCCTTTGTTATATGAGAGTCTAATGATTTTAAACCATTATGTCCACCATGTCCTCCACCAATTTTAAACTTAACAACACCAAAAGGTAAATCTAAATCATCGTGAATAATAATAATATTTTCTAAATCAATTTTGTAATACTCTTTAACATTATAAACTGCAATACCAGAGTTATTCATATATGTAATTGGCTTAGAAAATAGATTATATCCTGATTTTAAAAGAGTAGATTGGAAATTTGGATTATTTATATTTGTAGTGTTTAGATTTTTAGTTATATAATCTATAACTAAAAATCCAATATTGTGTCTTGTATTTTGATATTTTTCACCAATATTTCCAAGACCAACAATTAAATACATATGCTTTAATTATTTAGCTTTAATTACACCAACAATTGGTACTCTTGGGTCTAAATAACAATCAACACCTTCTGGAAGTGTTAAATCTCTTAATAAAACGTTATCACCAGTATCTAAATCTGTAACATCAATTGTAATATTATTTGGTAAGTTTTCAATTGTACATTTAACTGGAATTCTTCTTGTATGAACCATTAAAAGACCTTTATTTTTAAGACCTTTTGCACTTCCTGTTGCAACAACTGGAATTTTATAAGAAGCTCTAACACCTGCTTGTGCTACCATTAAATCAACATGTAATAAATCTGAAGTAATAGGACATTTTTGGTACTCTTGAACAACTACTTTTAAAGTTTTTCCAGCAACACTAATATCAAAAGCAACAGTAGTTTTATTTTTTAAAAATTTAATAAACTCATTTCTTTTGAATGCAGCAGAGATATTCTCTAGCCCTTTTCCATAGATATTTGCAATTAAATATCCATCTTTTCTTAGTGCTTTAACAGCTGGTTTAGTTATACTATCTCTTACGATACCCTCTAACATTGTAATCCTTTATTTTAATTTGAAATTGAACGCGGATTATATGAAAAATTTACTAAATATTAGGTTAATAGCATAAATAATTTTATATTTTTGATAATTAATGCAATTTTAGATAAAATCTAAGCTAAATTTTAAATGAAATTAAGGCGAAAACATGATATTACTAGATGGAAAAGCACTATCTGCTAAGATAAAAGAAGAGGTAAAAGTAGAAGTTGAACAAATCGTAAAAGATAAAAATATAACTCCTGGACTTGCAGTTATTCTTGTAGGAAATGATGCAGCAAGTGCAACTTATGTAGCAAGTAAAGCAAAAGCTTGTAAAGATGCTGGGATTTACTCTGTTGTTCATGAAATGCCAGATAGTATAACTCAAGATGAGTTATTGCAAACTATTGATTTGATGAATAACAATCCAAAACTAGATGGTATTTTAGTACAACTTCCTCTACCAAAACATATAGATACAACAACTGTTTTAGAAGCAATAAATCCACTAAAAGATGTTGATGGTTTTCATCCATATAATGTAGGAAGATTAGTTTCAAATCTTGATTCATTTATTCCAGCAACTCCTTTTGGTGTTATGAGAATGTTTGAAGAACACGATATTGAAGTAAGTGGTAAAAATGTTGTAGTTATTGGAAGTAGTGATATTGTAGGAAAACCTATGGCTTCACTGCTTATCAATAAAAAAGCAACAGTTACTGTATGCAATAGTAGAACAAAAGATTTAAAATCTCACACTTTAAAAGCTGATATAGTTGTAATTGCTGTTGGAGTTCCATATTTACTAAAAGAGGATATGGTAAAAGATGGTGCAATTGTAATTGATGTTGGTATAAATAGACTTGATACTGGAAAACTTGTAGGTGATGCAGATTTTGAAGGTTTAAAAAATAGATGCTCATATTTAACTCCTGTTCCAGGTGGAGTTGGACCAATGACAATAGCAATGTTACTTAAAAATACAATAAAAGCAGCAAAATTAAGAGAAAAAAGAGAAATAAAATAGATGTTAAAAAAGATTTATAATTGGTCATCATCATGGACTGGGACAATTGTAATTGTTTTAGGAATTATATTTTTCATAGCTCAAGCTTTTGTAATTCCTAGTGGAAGTATGAAAAATACACTTTTAATTGGAGATATGCTTTTTGTTAAAAAATTCTCTTATGGAATACCAACTCCAACAATCCCATGGATTGAAGTAAAAGTTTTACCTGATTTTAATAATAATGGGCATTTAATTGAAGGAGAAAGACCAAAAAGAGGAGATATTGTAGTATTTAGATATCCACATAATCCTGATATTCATTATGTAAAAAGAGCTGTTGCAGTTGGTGGGGATATAGTTGCATTAAAAGATAAAATTTTATATCTTCATCCAAATGAAGGAAATGAGTTTGTAAAAGAGAACTTTAAAGATTATGAAACTATTGAATTTGATGGAAAACTTTATGTTGTAAATCCTTACTCAAAAGAGCATAAAGGAATTCACAATGACCCAAATGTTACAAGAGATACAGCAAATCCTAAAGAGCTATTTGATATGCACCCAATTATCATTCCTGAAGATGAAACATTTATGATGGGAGATAATAGAGACCACTCTAATGACTCAAGATTTTGGGGGAGTGTTCCATATAAATATATAGTTGGAACTCCTTGGTTTATCTATTTTTCTTGGGATAGTGATTATAAAATTAGATGGGATAGAGTTTTTAGAACAGTTGAAAGTTTAGAAAAAGAGATAGATACAGCAAAAGAGTTTAAACATGAAGAGGGAATTTACTAAATGAAATATTATATAGCAGCAGATCATGCAGGAATAGAGATAAAAGCTTTTGTTAAAGATTTATTTGAACAAAGAGGGCACGAAGTTGAAGATTTAGGTCCATATAATAAAGATAGAGTTGATTATCCAGATTATGCCTCTAAAGTTTGTAAAAAAGTTTTAGAAGATATTGGCTCAATGGGAATTTTAATTTGTGGTTCAGGTCTTGGAATGAGTATGGCTGCAAATAAATTTGATGGAATAAGAGCAGCTTTATGTCATAATGAATATAGTGCAAGAATGGCTAGAAAACATAACGATGCTAACATAATATGTTTAGGAGAAAGAGTTAGTGGAGAAGGTATAATTGAAGCAATTATAAAAGCTTGGGATAAAGCAGAATTTGAAGGTGGAAGACATACTCAAAGAGTAGAAAAAATTAATGCTTTAGGAAAAATAGGAAGTTGTAGAGCTTAATTATTTTCAAATATAAGGAGAAGATATGGCTGATTGGCAAGTATATTTAATGATGACAATAATTGTTGGGGCTATGTTACTTGGTAAAAAAATGATGTTTTTTGATGAAAACAAAAAAAATAAGGATAAGAATAAGTGATTAACCCAAAAATTATTGACTATATATTTTCAAGTGCTTCTATTCAAAGATGGAATGACTATCCACGAATGGTTGAACTTGTTGAACTTGATAAACAAGCCCATAAATTTATAATTGCTTACTTTATAGCAAAATTAGAAGATGATATAAATTTTACTCACCTAATAGAAGCTGGTATCTTTGAATTTTTAAGAAGAGTTGTTGTTACAGATATAAGACCTGATGTTTTTAGAAAAGCTTTACAAAAAAAATCAAGAGAGATAAACTCTTGGGTTGTAGGAAAACTTAAAACTTCACTTGAGGATATTGATAATGGAAACTTTTTACAAAAATTTGAAGAGTTTTTAAATGATTCAAATATGTATAAAAAAGAGAGATTTATACTAAAAGCTGCTTCATATTTATCTACTAGATGGGAATTTTCTATTGTATATCAAACAAGTCAATTTTTAAGTGATATTGAAGATGTAAAAAAAGCAGTTGAAGCTGAACTTGAAGACTATTATGAGTTAATAGGAGTTCGAAAAATAGCAATGAATAAAAAACTTGCTAAGATAGTTGATTTAAGTGGAAGATTAAGATTTCAAAAAAGATGGGCTCAAACTCCAAGAATTCCAGAAACATCAGTTCTAGGGCATATGCTAACTGTTGCTATTTTCTCATATTTTTATAGTTTAAATGTAAAAGCTTGTGATAAAAGATTACAAAATAACTTCTTCACAGCCCTATTTCATGATTTACCAGAAGCTCTAACAAGAGATATTATAAGTCCAGTTAAATATAGTGTAGATGAGCTTTCAGATATTATTGCAGAGTATGAAGTTGCAAAAATAGAAGATGATATTTTGCCAAATATCCCTGAAAATATCCAAGAAGAGTTCTCTTATATCTTGGGAATTTACAATGGGATAAAAGAGGAGTTTGCAAATAAAATCAAAATTGATGGAAAGATTGAAGAGGTTGAAGATATAAGTAAATATAACCTTGATAAATACGAAGGTATTGATGGAAAAGCTCTAAAACAGTGTGATAAGCTCTCTGCTTTTGTTGAAGCCTCTTTATCTATCTCTCATGGAATAAAATCAAAAGAGCTAATAAGTGGGAAAAAAGAGATTTTAAAAGGCTTAAAAGAGATAAATGGAATAGATTTTAAGAAAATTGCTTTAGAAATAGACAGTGAATTTGGAAGTAATGGGCAAACTCAAACTACTATGGATTTTGATTAATTATAAAAGAGAGCTTAAAAGCTCTCCCACTCATCACTATTATTTTTCATAACTATTGGTTTTGAAGATTGTAAAGTTGATACTTTTTTACTATTTATTGTTACTTTATCTTCTCTTCCTTGAGTTTGATTTACTATATTTTTAGCTTTTACTTCATTTTTACCTATAAACTCTTTTGCATTTGCATTACTTACTACTAATTTTGCTATTTTATCTGTACTTAATGCAATATCATGAGATTGAGTTGCTACCATAGCATTTTGTTGAGTTTGTTGGTCTAGTTGATTTACTGCATCATTTATCTGCTCTATCCCCATCAATTGCTCTTTACTTGCCATCTCTATATCTGAAATCAATGTTACTGTTTGTGATATATTTAAATTTAACTCTCCATACCCTTTTATCATATTTGAAGCTATATTTTTACCTTCATTCGCTTTTTGTGTTGCATTCTCTACTATATTTTTTATCTCTTTTGCTGCTTCTGCACTTCTACTTGCTAAGTTTCTTACTTCTTGTGCTACTACAGCGAACCCTTTTCCTGCCTCTCCTGCTGTTGCTGCTTCTACTGCTGCATTTAGTGAGAGAATATTTGTTTGGAATGCTATATTATCAATAACTCCTATTGCTTCATTTACTAAATTTACCTGAGTATTTATCTCTTCCATTGCTGTTGTTGTTTGATTTGCTAACTCTTCTCCCTCTTTTACTGATTTTGTTACATTATTTGACAAGTTAGACATCTTTGCTATACTTTGTGTATTATTTCTTATATTACTTGTTATCTCTTCTAATGCTGCTGCTGTCTCTTCTAAACTTGCTGCTGCCTCATTTGAACTTATATTCAATTTATCTACATTCTCTAAAAGTATTCTTGAACTATTCTCTAATGTTAATCCATTTGATTTATTCTCTACTAACATTGATGTTATTGAGTCTCCTAAATGATTTACTCCATTTGCTAGTTTTAATAGATGCTCTTTTAACCCTTTTTGGTCTATCTTATTTAAATAATTATAACTTGCATACTGTTCTAATATATTTAATATATTATTTATATTTGATTCAAGATTCTCTCCCATATTATTTAATACATTTTTTAATTGCATTAATGCTGGATTTGATACTTGAGTATTTAATCTTTGGCATAAATCTCCTTGTTCAAACTCCCCTAATACTGCTATTGTCTCATCTATTAATCTTCTATCTTCTTCTACACCTTTTTGTGTTTTTAAGATATTCTCATTTACAATCTTACTCATTTGTCCAAATTCACAGTTACCATTTATTTTTATTAAATCTACTGTTAATTTATCTCTATTTAAGTAAGCAAAAAACCCTAATAATCCATCTTCAAAAGTTTTTAGTAAATTTGAAATATTTCTTGAAATAGCTATTGATACTATAACACCTACAATTAGTATTATCAAACCTACAATTAATATTACAACTTTTATAAAGCTATTTAAACCATCAACATTTGAACCAATATCATCTTGGATTTTACCTTGAGAAACTAAAATCTCGTGTCCTAAGTCTTGAATCTTTTTTGTTAATACATTTAACTCATCTTTAATTACACTATTTCTTGCATTAACTGCTTCATAAAGTTGAATAACACCATCTTCATAGTTTTTTAAAGTAGTTTCAAACTCTTTTATCTCTGTTGCATTTCTTTGCCCAAAAATAGATTTAATAATTTTAAGTTCATTTGTTATTAATGAAATATTTTTTTTAACCACTTCAAAGTCATCATTACTATTTGTTTCCATAAATTTTAAAACATAAATTTGCATAATCAAAACATCATTTAGTAGTTTTGAAACTTCAAAACTACTTTCATAATTTCTACTTTCAGACTCTTTTACTACAACTGAAGATAAAATTTGCTCTACTTTTTTACCGTTTTTGTATAAATTCTCATTTAAAATATTATCTCTTGTTTGCATATAATTTATAACTTTAGAAAAAGAGTTTTTATAATTATCTAAAGATTTATCTACATCTTGCATTTGAGCTTTTATTGTAGGATTTTTTAAATTCTCAATTCCTAAATTTACAAGAGCTTTTATTTCTACAAACTCCTTATTAAACTCATCTATACTACTTTTTTGATGAGATTTTATATACTCTAAAATAGTACTATTCATTTTTAATAAAGAGATATCAATATTTGCTATAGTCTTCGCATTTTTTGCTATTCTTCTATATTCAGAAAAACCATCACTCGTTTCATTTATAGATTTTGTTGCAAAAAGAACAAATCCAAGAATTAATATAATTATTATAGAAAAAGAAAAAATTAACTTCTTCTTTATTGTTAAATTATTTAACATTCAAATCCCCCTATTATTAATAACATTAATAATAACTTACTCTTTATACTAATATTTCCCATATATCTTCCCTATATTTAATTTTTATAAGGTGATTATCTTATCTTATCTTATCTTTCTATTATAAAACCAATTCTATTTTATTATTTTTATAATTTATATCCATTTTTACAATATATATTTAATTATTTTTTATTAAATTGGTTTGAAGAGTTTATAAGTTAAATAGAAAAAGAGAGGGGAAGCTTAAAAGCTCTCCCACTGATCATCACTATTATTCATAACTATTGGTTTTGAAGATTGAGAAGTTGATACTTTTTTACTACTTATTATTGGTTTATCTTCTTTTCCTTGAGTTTTATTTACTATATTTTTAGCTTTTACTTCATTCTTACCTATAAACTCTTTTGCATTTGCATTACTTACTACTAATTTTGAAATACTATCTGTTACTATTGCAATATCATGAGTTTGTGAAGCTATCATAGCGTTTTGTTGTGTTTGTTGGTCTAGCTGATTTACTGCATCATTTATCTGCTCTATCCCCATTAATTGCTCTTTTGATGCATTTTGTATATCTGATATTAAATCCATTGTTTGTGAGATATTTAAATTTAACTCTTTATACCCTTCTATCATACTATTTGCTATCTCTTTCCCTTCGTTTGCCTTTTGTGTAGCATTCTCTACTATATTTTTTATCTCTCTTGCTGCTTCTGCACTTCTACTTGCCAGATTCCTTACTTCTTGAGCAACAACTGCGAACCCTTTTCCTGCCTCTCCTGCTGTTGCTGCTTCTACTGCTGCATTTAAGCTTAATATATTTGTTTGGAATGCTATTTGGTCTATTACTCCTATTGCTTCATTTATTGCTGTTACTTGTGCATTTATCTCATCCATTGATACATTTGTTTGATTCGCTAATCTCTCTCCATTTGTTGCTGATGTTGTAACACTTTTTGAGTATGATGCCATCTTTGCTATACTCTCTGTATTATTTCTTATATTACTTGTTATCTCTTCTAATGCTGCTGCTGTCTCTTCTAAACTTGATGCTGCTTCGTTTGAACTTAAATTTAATTTATCTACATTCTCTAAAAGTATTTTTGAGCTACTATCTAATGTCATCCCATTTGATTTATTCTCTACTAGCATTGATGTTATTGAGTCTCCTAAATGATTTACTCCTCTTGCTAGTTTTAATAGATGCTCTTTTAAACCTTTTTGATCTATCTTATTTAAATAGTTATAGTTACTATATTGTTCTAATATTTTTAATACATTATCTATATTATTCTCTAAATTATCTGCCATCTTATTTAAAACTGATTTTAATTCCATTAGTGCTGGATTATTAACACTCAAATTTAGTCTTTGACACAAATCACCTTGTTCAAATTCACTTAAAACTGTTATTGTCTCATCTATTAATCTTCTATCTTCTTCTATTGCTTTTTGTGTTTTTATTATATTCTCATTTACTACTTTTGACATCTGTGCAAACTCATCTTTCCCACTATCATCTAGAGTTCTTACATTATCTTGCTCTCTATTTAAATATCCGAAAAAGTTTAACAATCCCTCTTTAAACCTATTTAGGCTATTTATTATGTAAGAAGATATTTTTATCATCAATACAAGAATTAATATAAAAACAATCAAAATGGATACTAAATATATTAATATATTTTTTTCAATAGTATTGATTTTTTCATTAATATTCTTATCTATGAAATTAATACTAAAAGTTTCAATATCTTTTAAAATGTTAATAACATTTGTCATTTTTGTAAACCACTCAGAAGAAGAGATATCAAAATTTCCCTCTTTATTTTTTACAAATGCAATATCTATCATATTTTTCACAGCTAAAACATCACTTCCTTGATATTTTTCTTTAAAATAATCTACAATTTTTTTATCTGCATCTATTTCAAAATTCTTAAATGCTGTCTCAGAAATAGTTTTATTTGCACCAACTTTTGCAAAACTATCATCTTTAAACTCATTTAATATAAATGTTGTATTTAGATTTGCTCTTAATTGCCCTAAATTCTCTTTTCCAAAAATAAGCCAATAGTGAGCTAATAACTGATTCTTTATATCAAAATCTTCTATTTTAAATAAAAGATTTCTATAATATTCAAAAAAACTAAAAATTGAATTTGAATAATAAGTAGTACTTTGTAGTGCAGTCAAAGATAATTTATCTATAGAATCTCTTTTCTCATTTATAGTAGATAGCAGATTACTTGCTATATTAATATTTATCTCTTTTTGATATTGTACTAATTTTTCAAAAACCTCATCTAATTTCTTTCTTTGATTATTTAATGTCTCTTTATTGTTTTTCCCATTTGAAGCAATATACCCAGCAGATAAACCTCTTTCTACTTGGAGTTCATGAATTAAGTTACTAATAAGTTTTACCTCATCAATTTTAGAAACTTTTAATGAAGAGTATTCACTAACTAAAGAGTTAATATTTAATCCTAATAAAACCAAAGCTGTTAATAAAGGAACTCCCAATAACATTAACAACTTATACTTTATTGATATGTTCTTAAACATACTTTTACCACCTTTTATTTTATAAGGTGATTATCTTATCTTATCTTATCTTTCTATTATAAAACCAATTCTATTTTATTATTTTTATAATTTTTATCTATTATTACGATATATATTTAATTATTTTTTATCAAATTAGTTTAAAGAGTTTATAATTTAAATAGAAAAGCTTAAAAGCTTTCCCACTCATCATTGTTAGAACTATTTTTTGTTATAGGCTTTTTTATTTGAGATTGAATTAATTTCTTTGATTGCTCACTATTTTTAGCTTTTACATCATTTTTACCTATAAACTCTTTTTCATTTGCATCTTTTACTATTATTTTTGCAATATTATCTGTACTTAATGCAATATCTTCAGATTGAGTTGCTATACTAGCATTTTGTTGAGTTTGTTGGTCTAGTTGATTTACTGCATCATTTATCTGCTCTATACCCACTAATTGCTCTTTTGAAGCATTTTGTATATCTGAGATTAAATTTATAGTTTGTGAAATATTTGAATTTAGCTCTTTATACCCTTCTATCATTGTTGAAGCAATATTTTTACCTTCATTTGCTTTTATAGTTGCTTGTTCTACTATTATTTTAATCTCTTTTGCTGCTTCTGCACTTCGTGAAGCTAGATTTCTTACTTCTTGAGCAACAACTGCAAACCCTTTTCCAGCTTCTCCTGCTGTTGCTGCTTCTACTGCTGCATTAAGTGATAAAATATTTGTTTGAAAAGCGATATTATCAATAACTCCTATTGCTTCATTTACTAAATTTACTTGAACATTTATCTCATCCATTGCAATAGTTGTTTGATTTGCTAACTCTTCACCATAGTTTACAGATTTTGTTACTCCATTTGATAACTTTGCCATTTGTGCAATACTTTCTGTATTATTTCTTATATTTGATGTTATCTCTTCTAATGCTGCTGCTGTCTCTTCTAAAGAAGTTGCTGCTTCGTTTGAACTTAAGTTTAATTTATTAACATTACTTAAAAGAATATTTGAACTATTCTCTAGTGTTAATCCATTTGATTTATTTTCAATAAGCATATTTGTTACAGAGTTTCCTAATTGATTTACACTATTAGCTAATCTTAAAAGATGCTCTTTTAAACCATTTGAATTTACACTTTTTCTATAATCATATTGGGCATATAATTCAAGAATATTTAGAATATTATTTATATTTTGTTCTAAAACATCTCCCATATTATTTAAAACTGATTTTAATTGCATTAAAGCTGGATTTGATACATTTAAAGTAATTCTTTTTTGCATAGCACCTTTTTCAAATTCACTTAAAACCTGTATTGTTTCATCTATAATTGATTTATCTTCTTCTATTCCTTTTTGTGTTTTTAAAATATTCTCATTGACTATTTTAGCCATCTGTCCAAACTCTTCATTAGAATTTATATCTAACAAAGTAATTGTAGATGTCTCTTTATTTAAGAATTTAAAGAAACTTTGTAAACCAATTTGTATCTTATTTACCAAATCTATTATTTGTTTTGATACAAAATAAGCTATTGCAGATGCTAAAATTATAGCTATTACTAAAAAAACAATCATTATATAAGAGAATCCACTTGCAACTTCTCTTATTTCAGAAAAGAAAGTAAGATTTTTATGTTCTTGATAATCAATAAATTCATTAATTACTTTTAACCAATTTGTAAAAGAAGGACTTGCCTCATTTAATAGTAAACTTAAAGCACTAGAGTCATCTTGTGCTAATTTGAGTTTTATAATCTCCTCAACCAATGGTACAGTCTTACTTTCTACACTTTTGATTTTATTAAGAATAACTAACTCTTGTTCATTAAAATTATTTTTATTAGAAAAAATTTCCTCCATAGATTTAGCTGATAAACTATAAAACTCAGCTAATTTTTTAATATCTTCAATAGATTTCTTAAATAAAGTAGAATCTTTACTCTCAGATAAAACAACATCTCTTATAGAGATTGCTCTATCATGAACACTACCTCTAAAATTAATAGCATACCTTTGTTTATTTGAAGTAAGCTCTACTTCTTTTTGTAAAGTATTATCAATAATAGAAACTCTATTAACGCCAATAACTGTTAATATTATGATTAATAAAATCATTAAACCAAAACTCAAATATAACTTTTGAGAAATTCTCATTTACGCTACCCCTTTTTTTTTAATAAAATATGATTATCTTATCTTATCTTATCTTTCTATTATAAAACCAATTCCATTTAATTATTTTATTAATTATTGTCTATTAATATGGTATTTATATAATTATTTTTTATTAGAGAGGTTTTTTTGGGCTTAAAAATAAAACTTAAACTATATTTATTTTCTTATAATTTAATATAATAAATGAATATAATTTAATTAAAACTGTTTAGTTTTTACTACTATTAAAAATCATAAAGTAATATGAAGAATTTTATATAAATTGGGGCAATATTTAAATTTAGCTTTGAACTATTTTTATTTTTGATTATTCAATATTTTTAGCCTTTACCTCATTTTTACCTATAAACTCTTTTGTATTTGCATCTTCTACAATTAATCTTGCTATTTCATCTGTTATTTTTGCAATATCATTTGTTTTACTAGCTATCATCGCATTTTGTTGGGTTTGTTGGTCTAGCTGATTTACAGTATCATTTATCTGTTCAATTCCTAAAAGTTGCTCTTTACTTGACATCTCTATATCTTGTATTAAAGTTATACTCTCTTCTATATTCTTACTTAAATCAACATAACCATTTATCATATTTGTTGCTATTTGTTTACCTTCATTCGCTTTTTGTGTTGCATTCTCTACTATATTTTTTATCTCTTTTGCTGCTTGGGCACTTCTGCTTGCCAAATTCCTTACTTCTTGTGCTACAACTGCAAACCCTTTACCTGCCTCTCCTGCTGTTGCTGCTTCTACTGCTGCATTAAGAGATAATATATTTGTTTGAAATGCTATTTGGTCTATTACTCCTATTGCTTCATTAATAGTTGTTACTTGTGCATTTATCTCATCCATTGCTGTTGTTGTTTGATTTGCTAAAATTTCACCTTGATATACAGATTTAGTAATATTACTTGAAAGATTTGACATTTTTGCAATATTCGAAGTATTATTTCTAATATTTGAAGTAATTTGTTCCAATACAGCGGCTGTCTCTTCTAAAGAAGATGCTGCTTCATTTGAACTTAAATTTAATTTATGAACATTTGATAATAGTTCTCTTGAACTACTATCTAAGGTCATTCCATTTGATTTATTCTCTATTAATATTCCATTTATAACATTTGCAAGACTATTTAATCCCTTAGATACTTCTCCTAAATTATCTCCACTTATTCTATGAATAAAATTTAACTTTTGAAAAGATGTTAATGCCTCTAATATTTTATTTATATCTCCATCAACTTTAGAAGATATTATTCTAAATAGTTCATTAATACCATTTTTAAGTTCTTCAATTCCTTCATTTTGAGTTGATTCATTTATAGTTTGCTCAAAATACCCCTGCTTTGCTAAATCAATTGATTTTTTAACTGAATTTATTACTTTTTTTGCACTAGTAATATCTTGTGCAAATTTTACAACTCTTACTACTTTTCCTTGTCTATTTTTTACAGGAGTGTATGAGGCTTGAATCCAAACCGAACTACCATCTTTTCTAAATCGTTCAAATTCATTTATTTGAGATATTCCTTTAGATAAACCATTCCAAAAATCACTATAAGCTTTTGTATTTATATATGTTTTATCACAAAATATTTTGTGATGATTACCAACAATTTCAGCTAATTTATAACCTAATGTATTTAAGAAATTATTATTTGCATGTAATATTTTACCATTTGGTTCAAATGAGATAATTGCAAAATTTTGCTCTATTGCATTTAAACGTCCTTTTTCTTCTTCCTCTTTTTTAAAAAACATAGTATTATTATTCCTTCTTTATTATAATTATTTTAAGATTATTATCTTATCTTATCTTATCTTATCTTCCCATTATAAAACCATTCTCTATTATTATTTAAAAATTATTATCTAAAAATAAATCAGGATACTTAAGCAATTTTAAGAAAGAAGGAATAAAAAACTCTCCCTATAATTTAATGTTATGATTTCTAAATATAAGGAAAGTAAAAGAGCTTATTTTAAAAACTATATTTTAGATTTAGATATCCATATCGACCTGGGTCATTAAACAGAACTCTTTCTGAATTAACTGTAACATAACTAATATCTTGATATGTATTTGTTGAATTATAAACTTTATCAAAGATATTATCTACACCTAAAGTAATTTCAAAATGTTTAAATATCTCTTGAGTATATTTCAAATTTGTAAGAGCATAACCAGCAATTTCTTGCTCTTTAGCACTTTTATCAAAACTATTCCATCTATCAACTGCAATAACCTCAGCTTTAAATTTAGATTTTGCATATTCATAATTTAAAGATAAATTTGCTTTTAAAGGTGGAACTTCAGCTAAATCTTTATCTTGATAATCTCCATCTTTTTTCCCTCTTTGGTAAGCAACTCCATAATCAAAAGAGAAATTATCAGTAAAGTAGTAATATCCACTAATATCAAAACCATAAATTTTTGCATCAATATTTTCAAAACTTCCACTATTATAAATATAGTTTTCTAATTTTGAATAAAATACTTTTGGTTTTATATTAAAATTCTCAATAGTTTTATCAAATCCTAAATCAATCTCATAATTTTGTGTCTGTTCTAAATTCTTATTTCCAGCAGTTAAATGATAAAGTTCTCTAGCATCTGGAACTCTTGAAGATTTTCCAATACCTGCAAAATATTTCATATCTTTATCTATACTATAAGTAGCAAAAATATTTGCATTAAATCCTACATATTTTTTATCTTCAATTGAAGTTTTTGTTGTATCAACCGTAGTATAATCATATCTTGAACCAAATTCTAACTCCAAATCTCCAAAAGATTTAGCAACTTTTGTAAATATTGCTTTATTTGTTGTATCAGTTGAAGGAATACTTGGATTTGAAGTATCAACTGCTCTCCAATTTCTTACACTTGTATCAAGTCCAAATGTTACTAAATAATCTTTTATATCAAGACTATTTTTAAGCTTTGTTCCCCAAATTGAAGTTTTCAATCTACTTACCATTACAGGCATTGGCATATTAGAAGTTGGTAACATTTTTCTATTTCTTAAATTTGTACTCATAGGATGATCCACTTTTGAGTAATAATAGTCTAAATCAAGCTGTTTTGATAAGCTTCCTAA